>DCHQ01000016.1 GCA_002314855.1 Lachnospiraceae bacterium UBA1748 | reverse complement strand
CGAGTTGTTGTAGGTTCGAGCCCTACTCGGGGAGCTCAGGGCGCTTAGCTCAGCTGGGAGAGCATCTGCCTTACAAGCAGAGGGTCACAGGTTCGAGCCCTGTAGGCCCCATTAATAAATTTAATACGCCGGCGTGGCGGAACTGGCAGACGCGCAGGACTTAAAATCCTGTTGTAGAAATACAGTACCGGTTCGATTCCGGTCGCCGGCATTAATTTATTAAAGCATTATTAAGCAATTAATTAAGAAACTCGTATGAGTTTCTTTTTTTATAGCTCATCAACAAAAACAAGCACGAGCGAAGCATATGGTTTTTATGAGTAATCACTGACAAAAACAATTAATAAAACTATAGGATATATTATGAGTATTAAGAATTATAAGTTTACTATTAGCTATGATGGATCAAGGTATTATGGATGGGAACACCAGCCTAATACAGATCTTACGATACAGGGAAAGATAGAGAACGTAATCTCACGTATGGTAGGTAAGGATGTAGAGGTATTAGGAGCTGGAAGAACAGATGCTGGAGTTCATGCTCTAGCTATGATTGCGCATGCTCATTTTGATACAGATATGTCTGAAAAAGAGATTAAAGAATACGTTAATTCTTATCTTCCTGACGATATATCTGTTACAGATGTTAGTATCGCTTCTGACCGTTTTCACAGCCGTTATAACGCTATTGGAAAGACTTATAGATATACGTGTTATGTAGGTGAGAATAAGCCTATTTTCGATCGTAAATACGTTTATTATCTTGATTCTGTACCTGATGTTGATTCGATGCGTAAGGCTGCTATATATCTTATGGGAGAGCATGATTTTGCATCTTTTTGCAGTAATCCTCGTATGAAGAAATCCACAGTTAGATTGGTTGATAAGATTGATATTGAGCGAAATGGCAATTATATTACATTTACTTATCATGGTACTGGATTTTTACAGCATATGGTAAGAATTCTTACAGGTACTCTTTTAGAGGTTGGTTTCGGAAAGAGAAGTGTAGAAAGTATTCCAGAGCTTATTGAGTTAAAGAAAAGGTCTGAAGCTGGTCCTACTGCTCCAGCACAGGGCTTATGTATGATTAAGGTTGATTATCACTAATTTGTTTCATTTACCTTGTATTAATTGACATTATATAGATATTTTACTATTATTTAATTTAGTATTATTATAGAAGGGAGAGTAGTCATGACTAATAGAAATATTGCTCTTGTTGTTGTATTTTCAATAATTTCATGTGGTATTTATATGTTTTACTGGATTTACAAGACATCAGAGGAACTTGAAATGGAAGGACAGACTGGTGCTTTAGCTGCACCTGTAATTCTTATTCTTAGTATCTTTCTTTCTGGCATCGGATTTCTTTTATATGGTATGTATGCGGATGCTAATGTTAATGCTATTAAGGCTAAGAGAGGAATTCCAACTACAGATAATAAGGTTCTTTGGATGGTTTTAGGATTTATTATTCCTATCGTTCTTGTAATTCTTGTACAGATGGAAATTAACAATCTTTATCCAGAAGCATAATCAGTATTTTATTGATTGTATTAGGACTAAGTGCTCCATTTCAAGATATGAAGTGGAGCATTTTTATTTATTATATTTACGATATATTACTAATATAAAATAATTAATGTGATATATATTTTTTTTCTTTATCGTGGTATAATTAATGTAAGAAAAACAAGAATGATAATTTAATATGTTTCGAAGTTTTTTGGAAAAGCTCTTAAATAAAGCTTTTATGTAGCGGTTGTTTTATTTTGAAGGGGGTGTTCGAATGGCAGAGAGATTTGTTATTAGAGACACAAGTTCAGGAGAGTTTTTGGCAGAAAAGTTCATGAGGGGTTTTTATTTTACCAATGATATCCAGCAGGCTATCAAGTGTAAGTCGCAGGATGAAGCTAAGGGTAAAGTAGAAAAGCAGACAGTGAAAGAAAAGTCTGGTTTAATGATTGATACTGTTAATTTCTCGTAAGCTTAGAGGTTCTTATATATATAGGAGCCTCTTTTTTTGTGCCTGTTTTTGTGCTATTATTAGTCTAGTTTTTTGTGGAGGACATTTTAATGTTAGGTATAATTGGAGCAATGGATGAAGAAGTAGCTAAGCTTAAGGAAGTCATGACAGATGTAGAGATTATGACAAAAGCTTCTATGGATTTTTATAAGGGTAAGATGTCAGGCAAGGATGTAGTTGTTGTACGTTCTGGTATTGGTAAGGTCAACGCTGGTATGTGTGCTCAGATTCTTGTAGATGTTTATGGAGTAGATGCAGTTATTAATACAGGTATTGCAGGAAGTCTTAACGCAGACATTAATATCGGTGATATAGTACTTGCAACAGATGCTCTTCAGCATGATATGGATGCAACTGGATTTGGTTATCCATTAGGTGTTATTCCTCGTATGGAGACATCTATTTTCATAGCAGATGAAAAACTTCGCGCTCTTGCAAAGAAGTGCTGTGAGCAGGTTAATCCTGATATATCAGTATTTGAGGGTAGAGTAGTAAGTGGGGATCAGTTCATTTCTGATAAGGCTAAGAAGGAGTTTATCGAAAGCAATTTCCACGGATATTGTACAGAGATGGAAGGTGCTGCTATAGCTCAGGCTGCTTACCTTAATAATATTCCATTCCTTATTATTAGAGCCATTTCGGATAAGGCAGATGATAGTGCTACCGAGGATTATCCAACATTTGAAGCTAAGGCTATTAAGCATAGTGTTAACCTTATGCAGGCAATGGTCGCAGCATATTAATTAAGGCATATTAATTAAGATAGAAAGAAGAGGATTATATATATGGAAAAAATAGCAAGCTTTACAGTTAATCATCTTAACCTGCTTCCAGGTGTTTATGTATCAAGAAAAGATCATATAGGTGCTGAGACACTTACAACATTTGATCTCCGTATGACAAGACCTAATTTTGAGCCAGTACTTAATACAGCTGAGGTTCATACAATAGAGCATCTTGGTGCAACATTTTTAAGAAATCATCCAGAGTATAAAGAAAAGATAGTATATTTTGGACCAATGGGATGTAGAACAGGATTTTATCTTATTCTTGCTGGTGACTATGAATCCAAAGATGTAGTTGAACTCATTAAGGAAATGTATGTATTCTGTCGCGACTTTGAAGGTGAAGTTCCAGGTCAGGCAGCAAGAGACTGTGGTAATTATCTTGATATGAACCTTCCAATGGCAAAGTATGTTTCAGGCAAGTATGTTGAGGTTCTTGAGAATATTAAAGACAATCAGTTAGTATATCAGCCATAATTTAATTTGGTCATCATTTTTTTGATATTTTTACTAAATAATAGAAGTAAAACAATGGACAAAATAGGGAAATTGTGATAATATCCTATTAGGATTTTTATATACAACTAGATTCTTTCTGTTGGGAGTTTTTAAATATGGCTAAAATTTTAATTGTTGATGATGCAGCATTCATGAGAATGATGATCAAAGACATTTTAACTAAGAATGATTATGAAGTTGCTGGAGAAGCTGAGAATGGTGCTATTGCTGTAGCAAAGTATGCTGAGCTTAAGCCAGACTTGGTTCTTATGGATATTACTATGCCTGAGAAGGATGGTATCCAGGCTCTTAAGGAGATTAAGGGTGCTGATGCTAATGCTAAGGTTATTATGTGTTCTGCTATGGGTCAGCAGGCTATGGTTATCGAGGCTATTCAGTCAGGTGCTAAGGACTTTATCGTAAAACCTTTCCAGGCAGATCGAGTTATTGAAGCTGTTAAGAAGGTAGTTGGTTAATCCATCTTTTATTATGTTTATTAGGGACGCAGTAGCGTCCCTTTTATATTGCCTTTATTTGTTTATATTGTGGCTACGTAGTATAATATAGGTATTATCAATGTATAGGAGGGTTATGCATGAGCGATAAGATAATCATCACAATAGGACGAGAGTTTGGTAGTGGTGGACGTGAGATAGGTATTGAGCTTTCTAAGAAGCTAAACATTCCTTTTTATGATAAGGAAATTCTTGCCGAAGCAGCCAAGAAAAGTGGATTTAGTCAGGAAGTATTTGAGAGGCATGATGAAAAGCCAACTAGCAGCTTCCTTTATTCACTGGCCGTAGGCGTCAATAATTTTACCCATTCTTATCAGAAACCATTAACGCTTGAGATTTATTTAGCGCAGTTTGATACCATCAAGAAGCTGGCGTCAGAGGGTTCAGGTATTTTTATTGGTCGTTGTTCTGATTACATTTTAAATGATGAACCAGATGCTCTTCATGTATTTGTTCGTTCCGATATGGAAAAGAAGGTTGAGAGAGTTATGGAGCGTTATTCTGTAGAGGCTGATATAGCTGAAGAGATGTGTAAGCGTCACGACAAGGACCGATCACTTTATTACAATTATTATGCCAATGTTAAATGGGGAGATTCAAGACATTATGATTTATGTCTTAACTCAGGAAAGCTTGGTATACAAAAATCCGTTGATTTAATAATCGATTGCTTATAAAAAAAGTAAAAAATATGCAATAAAAACGTGATTACTAGAATTATTCTTTTAAAAGGCAAGGTGCGATAACATGTTTTTTATGATGACTTTGGATGTAGATCCAGAGCAAAACAAAAATAAAACATTAGAGAAGAATCTTCGAAAGATAGCGAAAGGCGATAATAATGCCATAGGTGAAATATATGAGCTGACACAGCATGCTCTCTATGGTTATATTCTTTCGATACTTAAGAATCCAGAGGATGCAATGGATGTAATGCAGGATACATATATCAAAATATGTCAGAGTGCATCACTCTACAAATCTCAGGGCAAGCCAATGGCTTGGATTTATACAATTGCACGTAACTTGTCACTTATGAAACTAAGAGGACAGTCAAGATTCACTGATATGGAGGATTTTGAGTGGGATATGCTTACGACAGGCGATTCTGGATTTGGTGTCGAGGATCGAATAGTTTTAGAAGCTGCTCTATCAGAGCTTTCAGAAGAAGAGAGTCAGATAGTCATGCTCCACGCAGTTGGTGGCATGAAACACAGGGAGATTGCTGACATGTATGACATGCCACTCGCAACGGTACTGTCCAAGTATAATAGAGCTATTAAGAAGCTTCAAAAGATCATAGAGAAAGGATAATTCATGGGCAAGGGAAACGTAGAATATAAGCTTAGAAAAGCAGTAAAGCATGCTACGCCTGATATGAAAGACCAGATTATTGAAAAATGCAAGACTGTAGGCAAGGATGGTTCAGTACCATTTGTCATTAACACTGTACGACGAAATAAAACAAGAGAGCATATATATGCGCTTGTAGCTGCGGCAGCAGCTATATTGCTTGCTTTTAATATAGGGCTTGATGTGTACGGTACATCTCAAAAGAATCGTGTTATGACTGTTGTTGACATAGATGTTAACCCTAGTATAGAGCTTAACATTAATGGAGAAGACAGAATCGTTAGTGTAAGAGCTATCAATGAGGATGCAATTGCAATTCTTGATGGTATGGATTTAACAGGAGCTCAGACAAAGGTTGCAGTTAATGCGATTATGGGTTCGATGTTTGAACACGGCTACCTAAAGGGTGAAACAGATTCCGTTTTAGTATCGGTATCTAACAAAGATGCTAATAAGGCTTTAGAGGTTGAAAGAGATGTAACTGAGAACATTGATTCTCTTATGAAAGCTTACAGCCAGGACGTATCTGTTATTGGTCAGACCATAGAAAAAGAAGATCAGGATCTTTTAGATAAGTCTAATGACTATGGAATTTCAGAAGGTAAGGTTGCACTTATTAATAAGATTTTATCACTTAATAATGTGTACACATTTGATGAGCTTGCTAAGCTTAATATAACAGAACTTAATGAGATAATCTGCAGTATTCAGGATATGGAAGATCCTGAGAATCCAGCTAACAGAGTGGATGATGAGGAGCCTGCTATTGATCCTATCATTTCTGATCCAGCAGTTAGTACCCAAGGAGAATCAGGAAGCAACAGTACTGATACAGAGCCACCTAGTGATGGTTCATCGGAAACTCAGCAGACAGAAGATGACGTGGATATCCAGAATCCAGCGCTTAACCTTGAAGACAATAGTAATCCGGAAAAAGACACAGTATCTAGCAACAATGCTAATTAATATTAGAGTTTTTAAAATTAAAGGAGACTATTATGGCTAATTATCCAACACCACATATTAATGCCTCACCAGAGGATTTTGCAAAGACAGTTCTTATGCCAGGTGATCCACTTAGAGCAAAGTTTATAGCTGAAACTTTCTTAGAAGATGCTAAGCTTGTAAACAACGTTCGTGGAATCCAGGGATATACAGGAACATATAAGGGTAAGAAAGTATCTGTAATGGCTAGCGGTATGGGTATGCCATCGATTGGTATATACAGCTATGAGCTATTCAATTTCTTTGGTGTAGAGAATATTATTAGAATCGGATCAACTGGTTCACTTAGCAATGACGTTAATATAAGAGATATTGTTATGGCGATGGGAGCTTCTACTAACAGCAATTATGCAAGACAGTACGAACTTCCAGGTACATATGCACCAATCGCTGATTACACATTATTATCTACAGCCATTGAGGAAGCTAAGAAGGAGAATGCCTCTTTCCATGTAGGTAACGTATTATCATCAGATACATTCTATGACGCACAGGCTGATGCCAATGAGAAATGGATCAATATGGGTGTTCTTTGTGTCGAGATGGAGGCAGCAGCATTATATATGAATGCAGCCAAGGCTGGAAAGAGAGCACTCGCTATTTTCACAGTATCTGACCATATTATTAAGGGCGAGGCAACAACTGCTGAGGAGCGTCAGAATTCATTCACACAGATGATGACTATAGCTCTTAATACAGCTGTAGCCATGGATGATAAGTAAAAGAAAAACCTTTTGTATAAAATATACAAAGCAGAGCATTTGTTTTTGGATGCTCTGCTTTTTTTATGAAGAATATATAGAAAATCTACAGTAATTTAGGGGTAGAATAGTTGTTTTTTATAGGGAAAACAAGTATAATTTAACATAGTATTGTGCGTTTTTTGCAATGTAGCGTATTATAAGGTATTAATCTTATTTGGAGGATTTACTAATGAAGGAATTAATGCTTGCATATCATCCAGTAAAAAAAGAAATCCGTTTTTTCGGCAAATTCAAGGGGGATTTTGTTGAAATACCATATGATGATTGTCCATTTTTGGAGAAATATAGCCCAGACAAGGGAGAGTTTTTACTCCAGAATCAGGGTAGTAATTTCTTTGATGATATTTGGAATCAGTTCGCTCAGGATAATGTTAATATTATCTTTAAGGGAACTAAGATTGACTATGAAGATCTTCAGAAGAAGATTTCTGATTACAATGATTCCAAGGATAAGCAGGTATTTAAGATAACTAAGTTTATCGAGCTTCCTAATGTATCAGAGATTTTTGAGTGTATTAGTGAGTTCTGTGATTCTACACTTGATTCATTCGAGGAGATGCTTCAGGATAATGAAACAAAGCTTATCTTCAAGCGTAGAAAAGCTCTTTTCGAGGAGAAGAGACATGCACTCGATAACAACGATGTTAACCTTTGTTTAGTAGGTACATATTCTTCAGGTAAGTCTACATTTATCAACGCTATTATTGGTAAGCGTATTCTTCCAGAGTCAATTAACTCTGAGACAGCTAAGATGTTCAAGGTTAAGAATGGTGAAATACCTAAGGTTACACTTGGTATTCATACTAAGGCTGGTGACAAGGCTGAGAACATTGTTATTACATGGAACGAGCCACTTGGACAGTTCGAGGTAGCTCGTAACAATGCTAATGGTAGAGCAGCTGATGACGTTAGAAAGATGCTTGAAAAAGAGACTGCAGCAGTAGCTGAGATGGGTCTTCGTCAGCATGAACAGCTTTGCCGTATGCTTAAGAAAATCAATGATATTCCTAACCATGAGCAGAAAGATGGTTCAGGATTTATTAATGGAATAATTGAAGTAGAGTTCCCTATTCCACTTTGTAAGAATATTAACTTTACTTTCTTTGATACACCAGGTACTGACAGTAACTCTAATGAGCACCTTGAGATTTTAAAGGAAGCTCTTCAGCGTCAGACAAACTCAATCCTTATTGTCCTTTATGAGCCAACTAAGATGGAGGGTACTGGTAACTCTATCCTTTACAAGCTTATTAATGGCTTTAAGACATCATCAAGTGATGACAGTGTATCAATTGATCTTTCAAGATCATTCCACGTAATTAACCAGGCTGATACAAAGTCAAGCAAGGATCTTAAGCTTCTTCGTAACAAGAAGGTAGCTGTAACTCTTAAGGAAGAGGATAAGATTTATAATGAAGATCCTATGGAAATAGATCTTTCTCAGGAGAGACTCTTCTTTGTATCATCTAAGGCAGCATATATCAGTAAGGCAATCAAGAGTAATATCGATCTTGAGGATGAGCGTACATGGCTTGCTAATCACAAACAGGAGATTAATAATGAGCCAACACGTGATCCATTCACTGATACAGAAACAGATATTTCGTCTGATAACGGACTTTTCTATAAGTATGATAAGTTAGCTAACGCAGACTTTGAAACAAAGCAGTTAATCGCTGATTGTGAGGCTGAAACAGAGAAGTGTGATAACTCTCTTGAAGGTGTTATTCAGCGTATCTATATTAACTCTGGTATGTATGCTATCGAGCAGGAGATTACAAAGTATGCTCAGAAGTATGCTTTAGCAGTTAAGGCTAAGGGTCTTTACGATGGTATCAAGGGCTTAGTTGACTTCATTAAGTCTGATTATGAGGCTATTGAGGCTCAGGCAAGACTTTCTAAGGAGCATATCGAGAAGAATATCGAAATCATGAAGACAAGCATGGTTAGTGATATTGAGCAGGCTCATGCAGAGTTCGTAGCTCGTATTACAGACGATAGTCTTGAGACACAGGTTCAGGAGATTAAGGATCTTGTTCATGAAATCGAAGTAAGACAGGAACTTGCTAGCAAACAGGCTGACAAGATGCAGTGGATAGCTCTTAAGCCAGAAATCTTCGAGCAGAAGAACAAGGTTATTATTTCAGAGCTTAACAGATATCTCCAGGATATCGATGACTATTACAAGGTAATCCGTGGTAATATTCTTGCAGCTCAGGTTGAAGAACTCAAGAGCATTATCGTTAAGAAGATTAAGGAATACAAGGGTATTGATGAAGGACTTATTAAGCGTATTGCTAATATCTCTGATACAGAGATTCCACCTTCAGAAATTGGTGCTCTTAAGATGAATGATTACATCAATGATCAGAAGGCAATCCTTATCTTCAATACAATGGATAAGAAGGCTTATAAGCGAGATGTTGAGCGTGCATTTAACTCTCAGACAGTTGAGCAGTTTGTAGCTTACAAGAAGGAAGTTATCAAGGTTGCTCAGACTCGTACACTTGAAATGGTTGAAGAGTTTAAGAATAACATCGATACTATTTCTGGATCACTTGAACTTCTTATCAAGGATGAGAACAAGGCTATTGAAGAGCAGAACAGAGCTAAGGTTGTGCTTGAGCTTGTTGGTAAGAAGGATGATGAGCTTAACAAGAAGATCTGGGGCGAGAATAGCAAGTAATTAGTTATTTGCCTAGAAAAGTCTTTAAACTTAATTTGATTAGTACAAAATTAAAACCCGCATCGTAATGATGCGGGTTATTTTTTTATTCTTTATGAATTTAATTTGTAATTCTAATTTAAGAATAATTCTTATCCAGTTAATCTTAGTCTGGATGAGAGAATGGAACACCTTCTGGAGCGAAAGCAAACTTAGTAGTGAACTTAACGACATCGAAGGTAGGAACCATAGGAATATCGATTGGTGGAATAGGGATTACCTGGTATCTATTGAACTGTGGATACTGATCAATATCTGCCATATAAGTAATGAATGGATACTCTCTACCATGAAGGATTAAGCACTCACCCTTTTCCTTACTAAATCTCTGAAGCTCTGTTACAGAGATAAGCTTACGCTTCTCAGGACCGCCTGGACCCCAAGCATCGATTTCACCACAAAGGAATGAGATTTCGTTAAGAAGATCTCGCTCACGTGATGTAAGGAATACCCAGTTATCACAGTTACCCTTGATTGTATCAGCATCTTCGCCGTATCTACCCTTTAACTGGTGGATTGACTGAGCTACAAGAACGAATCTCATATTACGGCTTCGAGCAGCAGAAATCATTGAAGGCATATCAGGAATCTTAGGGATGTTACAGAACTCATCAAGTACGAAGTTAACTCGTATTGGAAGAGCAAGTGTAGCTTGTCTCTGAGCTTCACCGATAAGGATTTCATATACCTGCTTGATGAACATTGTTACAAGGAAGTGACATGTTGTCTTTTCATCAGGTACGATTACGTATACAGCTGTCTTTTCGTGACCAAATAATCTGATATCAAATGTATTATGACAAAGCATATCAGTAAGTCTCTTGTTAAGGTTGAAGATACTTACCATACCATAAAGTACTGTCATGATAGAAGAAATAGTCTTCTCGTTCTCACCAAGAAGTGTACCCTTGAAGAGCATACCGATTGTATTTGAGTTGTTCATCTTACCTGCAAGAGTTTTAAGAGACTCAAGAGCTGACTGAGAACAGAGAGCTGTAAGTGAACGAATATTAACTGCATGTTCAGCGGCTGCAGCCTCGAATAAGAGGTACATGTTAGCTGTAAGAAGTGTTTCAGCCATCATTGGATAAAGGATATCTGTTGATGACTCCTTCTGCTGAGCTGAAAGAGTAGCAGCAAGGTCGTTAACAAGGTTGTTAGCCTCATCCTTACGACCTGTACAGTAGTACTCGTAAGGAAGTGAGAGTGGATCCCACATGTCTCCGTAACCGATATCTCGGAAGTTAAGAACTACAAGCTTGTAGCCTCTCTCCTTAGCAAAGCCAGCAGTACGTACATAAAGCTCGGCCTTAGGGTCAGTTACGATAAATGACTCGCCTGCACGGATGTACATATTGATTGTTGGCATAACGAAAAGTCGAGTCTTTTTAGAACCAGTAGCACCGAAGATAAGTGTATGTGTATCACGGCCATCAAGATATGCTGTGTAACCATCACTCATTACTGGAATACCACCAGTTGGATACTGAGGAGCAGATAAGTCAACGCGTGTTGCAGAAGACTGAATTTCTTCTACAGTTGCCCATCTTGTCTGACCAGTATTACTTTTATATCTGTTGTTTTTAATCTGATTTGAACTCATAGCTTCCTCCCCTAGTTATTATTGAATGAAGAAGTATATACCTTCTTATTGTTTTCAATAAGCTCAGATACATAGATTCCATCAGGAGAGAATGCACTGATCATACCCTTAGTTACGACTCCATCATATGGAGGAGTAGATGTGTATACTGAATAAACAATATCCTCGGCAAGTCTGTCGAGCATCTCGTAACCAGCAAAATACTGATCGTTACGAAGTTTATTAACAGTAGAGATAATCATGTTTTCAGCTTCCTCATCGAGGTTAAGACCATAACCTGAAATCTCACCATTTATGTAGTTACAAAGTGACTGTGAATCTGGAAGATTCATCTCGATAACTTCTATACGGAAGAAGAGAACGAGGAGCTGCATAAGTGTCTCAACAGCCTCTTTATTGTAGTTACGAATGTGGAATACATATAAAATATCATCTTCAAGAGTTGCAAGATATTTCATTGTGTTAATGAAATTGTCTTCTGAGAAGTGACCAACCCACTCGTCAAGCTCGATAGAGAGAATACCACGGTACTCACTTCTAAAGCCTGCAGCGTCACGGATTTTTTCTGCGATTTTCTGAATTTCAAAGAAGCTCTGTCCTTCTGGTACATACTCAAGATAATACTCGAAGCACTTAACATTACCGTAGAAATCAAGAAGATTACCACTCTGCTCAAGATATCCAGTAAGAAGCTTGAGAATACCTGAACGATCGATACCATTGTCAGATACCCATAATAAGTCAGGAATAACTAATCCCTTTTTGGCATTGAATTTATAAATGTTATCACTAACACGCTGCCAACGTTCAATGACGTCTTTAAAACCATCGAGGCCATTAAGAGTCATTATCTGATCCAAATAAGCATTTGATGCCATGAAAGAACCCACCTTTCTCCTTTTGCTAATAAATATACTAAATTATAACAGAATTCGTAGATTATTACTACATTGTATAACGCTAATCTTGGTATTTTTATGCGAAAAATATAGATATTTGTAGATTCTTATTAACATAATATCTTTTTGTGACGATAATATAGATAACAATAAGTATATCCACAGGGGGAAAGGTATGAAATATAAGCTATTAGTTAATAGTCAAAACTATACTATTGTTAGAGATTTTTTTACAAATAGTGTGGAGAATTTTGTGTGTATAAGCACAACAGAATACTGGGATGATATTGCAAGACATTACGTTTTATTTGAGCCTCACGCATATGTTACCGTGTTTGAGCATAAGGATATTTCTCAGCTTGCGTTATTTAAGCAGCTTAAGAAGAGTAAGCAGGGCGCGAATGTTCCAATTATCGTTATTGCTGACGAAGAGAATGCAGCATTTTTGGAGAATGAGTCTGAGAATTATGTGGATCTTATTATTACAAGACCTGTTACAATCGCCATGATTTATCAGAAGGTTTTTGAGATAGTTGATGGCATAGAAAAAGAAAAGCAAAGACTTCTCGAAGAGGAGCGGTTAAGGCGTGAAGAAGAGGAAGCAAGAAATAATAGAAAACATATAGTTGTTGTTGATGATGACAAGGAAGTTCTTAAAATTCTTAAGGCTATGCTTGAAGAAAAGTACAATGTTACAACTATGATAAATGGTCGTATGGCAGAGAGATTTCTTGAAACAAAAGCATGTGATCTTATTTTGCTCGATTATCAGATGCCTATTAAAAATGGTCCAGAAGTATTTAGGGATATACGTGAGATGGACAGTGCTAAGGATATTCCTATTGTTTTCTTAACAGGAGTTGCTGATACAGAAAAAATAGCTGAAGTATTAAGACTTAAGCCACAGGGGTATTTGCTTAAGCCTATCGATAAGGACCGACTGTTCGAGACTATTGAGAAGATTCTTGGGAAATAGCTGATTCATAGAATGTTTGGGGATATATAGATATATGTATGAAGATGTAACATTAGTTGATTTAATTAGTCCTTCAATTCTGCAGAAGATGCAGAATTCATTTGCGCAGATGGCACGAATGGCTGCGATTACCACCAACGAGAATGGTGTACCAGTCACCAAGGGTACAAACTTTTCCAGAATGTGCTCTGAGATGTGCCGTACATCCGAAAAGGGACGAAAAAGATGTGAGAACTGTGACCGTAATGGCGCCAATATAACGCTTGAAAAACAAAAGCCAGTATCGTATGAATGTCATGCTCATCTGGTTGATTTTGCTGCGCCAATTATGCTTGGCGACAGAATGATTGGAAGCTTTGTTGGTGGTCAGGTTTTGGCACAGCCCATTGATCCGGATAAGATGCGAGAGGTAGCTAGAGAGATTGAGGTTGATGAAGAAGAATTTGTAAAAGCAGCCAGTGAAATTCAGATTATACCGCAGGCTGCAATAGATCGTTCAACTCAGTTTATTTATGAATTTGCACAGGTTATTTCAGATATGGCTTATAGTGCATATTTATCGCAGCAGCTTAGTAAAGAAGCAATGCAGGCTGCCATTCAGAAGTCGGACTTTCTCGCTAACATGAGCCATGAAATTCGTACTCCTATGAATGCCGTTCTTGGTATGGCTGAGATGGCTGAAAGAGAAGAAATGTCAGATGAAGCCAGAGCATATATACATCAGATTCAGTCATCAGGAAAGCATCTTCTTGCAATTATTAACGATATTCTTGATTTCTCTAAAATTGATTCCGGAAAAATGGAAATCGTTGAAACTCCATATAATGTTAGCGAGATGCTTGCTGATATCAGTAACCTTGTTAACAGCCGTATTGGAACTAAGGATTTAACTTTTATTGTTGATGTACCATACGATATACCAGTTGAACTTATTGGTGATAATATCCGTATCCATCAAATCTTAATTAATCTATTAACTAATGCAGTAAAATTTACTCAGCGTGGAAAAATTGAATTAAAGGTTAGCTTCGAGAGAACAGGTGAAGACGAAGCTTTGTTCACAATGGCTGTATCTGATACAGGTAATGGTATTAAGCCGGAAGATCTTGAAAAATTATTCCAGTCTTTCCAGCAGGTCGACAGCAAGCGTAATAGAAGTATTGAAGGTACAGGTCTTGGTCTTGCCATTACAAAACAGCTTCTTGACCTTATGCATGGTGAAATTTCTGTAGAAAGTGAATATGGAAAAGGTAGTACCTTTACAACTAAGATTCCTCAGAAGATATTTAAAGAACGTAAGGCATTATCGTGTGAGCAGAAAGATCTTCATGTTTATATGCTTGTTGCAAACGAGTATATTAAGGAGCAGCTTACACGCGAACTTTCAGAAGTCGATATTCCAGTAATTGATCTTGCGGAAGACAATATGAAAAATATACCAGGTAATGTAGCTTTCGTTATAGAAAGAAAGCTTCTTACTGATGAAATGCTTGGAAAGTTTGAAAAATATCCAAATTTAAGAGTTGTTGTTATTGATAACTATGATGGTGACAATTCCCTCAAGCAAAGTAATATACATGTGCTTAGAAGACCAGTTACTATACAGAAATTCTATGCAGCACTTGGAATAATTCAGGATGATTCTTATGAAGTGACAGAAGAGGATGTTTTTGCATTTGAAGCACCAGAAGCAGAAATCCTTATTGTTGATGATAACGCTATCAATCTTACAGTAGCCAAGGGACTACTTGAGCCACTTAATATGAAAGTGGATGTCGCTGAAAGCGCTAATGCGTGTATAGAGAAGCTTAGAGGCAAAACATACGACATTATCTTTATGGATCACATGATGCCAGATGTTGATGGTATTGAGGCAACTCATATCATTAGAAGACTTGTGCCGGGCTACGCCGAGGTACCTATAATAGCGCTTACTGCCAATGCAGTTGGCGGTGCCAAAGAAATGTTTATTAAAGAAGGCATGAACGATTTTGTCGCTAAGCCAATTGAGACTAAGAAAATTGTGGCTATTATTAAGAAGTGGTTACCGGTAGAGAAAATTGTGCCTGTTGATAAGGATAAGAAACCAAAGACTACGGAGGAAGGAAAGAAAGCATCAGGTGAAACTTCTGGGGCCAGTGATATTCTTATTCGCGAGGGATTTAATGTAAAGTCTGCCCTTGAATTACTTGGAAGTGAAGCACTCTACATGAAAATTCTTAGAGAGTACTATCTCGGAATAGATAAAAAGGCTAGTGTTATTAGAACTCATTATGAGAATAAAGACTATCAGAACTATACTATAGAGGTCCATTCACTAAAGAGTACATCTAAGCAGATAGGTGCCGATAATTTATCTGGTTTTGCTGCTAGACTCGAGCAGGCAGGTGATAGCAGGGATATTTCTTTTATTGAAAGTAATACAGAAGAACTTCTTAAGGATTTGCTTAAGGTAAAAGATTCACTTAGCAGGGTATTCCCTGATGAATTACAAAAAACAGAGTCTGTTAAGGCTGACAGAAATAGTACAATGAAGCTGCTTGATGAACTTATTGAGGCACTTAATGAAATGGATACGCTCATTATTGATGAGGTTGTGGAGAAAATCCAAAACTACGAATATGATGACGGCGATGAATGTCAGTTCCTGCAAATTTTAACAGGTTCAGTGGAAGAATATGATATCGATGAATGCATTAAAATAGTGGATGAATGGAAGGCATATTTGCAAGAATAAAAAAAATAAACAAAAAAATATAAAAAAGTTGTTGACATTTCTTTTGACCATGCATATAATAAATCTTGCGTCAAGAACAGACGACAACATCGGGGTGTGGCTCAGTTTGGCTAGAGCACCTGGTTTGGGACCAGGGGGTCGCAGGTTCGAATCCTGTCACCCCGACTTTTATATTAATATGCGGGTGTAGTTCAATGGTAGAATGACAGCCTTCCAAGCTGTACACGTGGGTTCGATTCCCATCACCCGCTCTCTTAGAAAAACAAAAGTGAGTTTCCATTGGAACTCACTTTTTTAGTTTTTCTTAGAGAGCGGGTGATTACACCCGGCTCTCTTGCACACTTTTTTTTACTGTTTGTTGGAGAGCGGGTTTGAAAATTTTGAGGAGGCAGTATGCAGAGCTTACTTATTAAGGATACAACTAAAGAAGAACGTGAACGTATAGTAGCGGAATCAGTCGGAAATATTGAGGGTGGATGTGACGGCTGTGCACCAGGTATAATGAAAATGTATCAGCCTTATATAGATGGTGAGATGGAGCTTAGAGAATGCACCATGAATTTCAGAGCGAGTTTCGTTTCTGGTGAAGAGGCGCCTACAAGAAACGGCTGCGAGTTCTTTTAAAGGATTAAGTATATGAATAAAATTAATTTAAAAAGAAGAGATAAAATCTTCACATGGTCAGTGATTATACCTCTTATTTTTATTGCCTTTTTCTTAGGGATTCTCATACCTAGTTTTTTGTCTTCTGATATGACGGCCACTAGCATATTCCTTTTTATATTAGTGGCTTTTGTTGTTATTATGACTGCCGGCGCACCAATCATTATTTCGCTTTCAGGACGAAAAGAATACAATGCGATGATTGACAAATATGGTCTAGACAATCTTAAGGTACATCTTGAAAAGAATTTATTGAAGACATATGAATATAAGAACATTTCAGAGTACACAACTTACTTTACAGATAAGCTTATTGTTGTACCAGATATAGCTGTTGTATCTTACGAAGAAATAGCATGGATGTTTAAAGATAGAGAAACAAGTAATAATACGAGCAATTATTCTTTTATATCGCTTCGTCTTTATAATGGTAAAGCGGTTCGTATATGCAGTTATATAAAAGATGAAGACCTGATGGAGTACTTCAATTTTATTTTCATGCATAATAGTAAAATTCTATTTGGTTTAGATTCTGGTAATCCTAAGAAATATAATGATCGTGTATATGGATACAAAAAGGGTATTTTAAAAATAACTGATCCTGTTGATATTTCGGAACCATTAAATAAAGATGAATATGATTACTCAGGAGTCTTTCCTAAGAAGAAAGGACGTTTTAATTCTGAGGAGGAACTTGAAGAATACATTTCTCGTAATTATGATTATTATAGTATGCAGGAAGCTGTCTTGCTTTATATCGAAGAGACTGGCGTGGATGATAAAAGCGCAACCAAAAAAATCGTGCGAATTTTTAATGAGAGAAATAATAAAGGTAGGGTGCTAGAGACTCCTCGTGAATATACCAAAGGATACAAATCAAATAGAATAAGGAGTGCAATTACATTTGTTATATTTGTTATGTTATTAGCATTCTTTGGTGCAACAGGTGCTATGATTGATGAAGACAGTAGTGACCTTGTTAAATTTGCTTTAATCGGAAGCTTTATGATATCTATGGCAGTATTCACAGTAGTAGCGACTGCATTTAATAGTGGCTCCAAGACTAATATGGAAGACCATAAATAAGGCTAGAGAAAGAGCGTAGAAGAATAATTAATATAAGAAAAGTTATATAAGAATAGTTATAGAAGAATAGGGATGGAAAGCTATGAACAATAATATCAATTTTAAATATAAAGGAGAAAATGGCGTAGCGGGAGTAGTGGTTCTGTTTTTTTTGCTTTTAATTTTTATAAGCATAGCTGTTCCCGTTATATCTGCATTAATAGCGGATCCGACTGATCCTACGCTAGTTGTTATGGCAGTGCTTCTTTGTCTTATGTTTGCCCCAATTCTTTTTTTCTTTTTTGCTTCATATATAAATGGAAAGAAAAAATATCAGGCAGTTATTAACAAGTATGACGAAAATAATCTTTTAATTCACTTGGAAAATAACACTCTTAAGAAATATGAGTATGATCTTTATGGTTATCATTCGGAGACATACTTTACTGATAAATTAATAGTGTCTCCAGGAAGCGGTATTGTTTCATATGGCGAGATAGCCTGGATGTACAAAGGCATTGTTCAAAACAAGAATAGCAGTTATGCATACATATCTCTCAGACTTTATAATGGAACCGAGGCTCGTATATGTAGCCACATAAAAGATGAAGAAATTATGGAATACTTCAATTTTATATATATGCATAACAGCAAAATATTGTTCCATAATGAACCAGCGAATCGTACTAATTACAACAATCGTGTATACGCTTATAAAAATGGTATAATAAAAATTGATCCAGTTGATATCTCAGTTCCACTTAATAGAGATGAATATGATTTTTCAGGAGTGTTCCCTAAAAAGAAAGGACGATTCGATTCGGAAGAGGAACTTGAAGAATATATCGAGCAGAACTATGAAGATAGCAAGATGGAAGAAGCGATTGAGCTTTATAGTGAAGAGACCAACACTGATACCTATAGCGCAGCTCGAGAAGTTGAAAGAATTTTTGATGAGCGAGAAGAGAAGGGTATGAAGCTTAAAACTCCGTATGAATTTACGGAGCAGTATAAGAAATATAAGAATGCCCAGGGTCTTGTGATGGTGGGCCTGTTTTTCCTAGGTTTTAGTGCGCTAGGCCTATTTGGTATGTTTGGTTCGGGTAATGTCGAAGGGGACGTTGGGGCTGGTATAGTGTGCCTTATATTATTTGCTACTGTAGGAGTGGTAATGGAAATAGCAGGTTTTAAAGGACTTAATAAATACAAGAAGGATAAAGATGAGTTTTAATGCAATAAAACTAAGGGGCATTGTATTAGTATATTAGCAAGAAGTTATTAGGAGGTTATATTGATGAAAATATTAGTAACTGGTGGTACAGGATATATTGGCTCGCACACTTGTGTGGAGTTATTGAATAAAGGTCATGAGGTAGTCATATTTGATAACCTTTTTAATTCGCAGATAGATGTTGTTGATAAGATTAAGTCTATAACAGGCAAGGATGTTAAGTTCTACAAGGCAGATATGCTTGATAAAGAATCTATGAGACCTGTGTTTGAAGAGAATACTTTTGATGCTGTTATTCATTTCGCAGGACTTAAGGCAGTTGGCGAATCTGTTCAGAAGCCTTTATGGTATTACAACAATAATATTACAGGAACACTTAATCTTTGCGAGCTCATGAATGAGTACAACTGTAAGAGAATTATTTTCTCATCATCAGCAACTGTTTATGGTAATCCTGCAACAGTTCCAATCACAGAGGATTTTCCTCTTCATACTACTAATCCATATGGAAGTACCAAGCTTATGCTTGAGCAGATATTATCAGACTTTTGTGTTCCAGATAAGGATTGGAGCGTAGTTCTTCTTCGTTACTTTAATCCAATCGGAGCTCATGAGAGTGCTCTTATTGGAGAGAAGCCTAATGGTATTCCTAATAACCTTATGCCATATATTATGCAGGTAGCTGTAGGAAAGCTTCCTGAGCTTGGAGTATTTGGTGATGATTATGATACACCAGATGGAACAGGAGTTCGTGATTATATACATGTAGTTGATCTTGCCAAGGGTCATGTCAATGCTGTAGATAAGGTTACATCTACAACAGGCGTTAACATTTATAACTTAGGTACAGGTAACGGATATTCAGTACTTGATATAGTTAAAGCTTTTGAAGCAGCCAACGGAGTTAAGATTCCTTATAAGATTAAGGAAAGACGAGCAGGAGATATTGCAACATGTTACGCTAACCCAGCGAAAGCCAGGGAAGAGCTTGGATGGGAAGCAAAGTATGACCTGGAGCGTATGTGCAAGGACTCATGGAGATTTGCTCAGACATTTAAATAAGTCCACCTAATTACAAGGGCTTTGAAGTTCGCAGAATTTCAAAGCCCATTTTTAATTGATGGTAGAAGATAAAGTTCGCGAAGCGTACTTNNGTGGATTTACACCACAGTACACAGAACTTCAGGAAATGTATGAAGAGCTTCATGATAAAGGACTGGAGATTTTAGATTTCCCATGTAATCAGTTTGGTGAGCAGACACCTGGCTTAGATGAAGAGGTTCATGATTTCTGTACAGGAAGATATGGTATTACTTTCCCACAGTATTCAAAAATTGATGTAAATGGTGAGAATGCTATTCCGCTGTATAAATGGATTGCAGAAAATACAAAGTTTGCAGGATTTAGCGGACCAATGGGAATCATTCTTAAGCCAATCGTAAAGAAAATGGATAAGGATTATAAGAATAACGGAAATATTAAATGGAATTTCACCAAGATCCTTGTTAACAAAGATGGCGAGATAGTAGAAAGATTTGAGCCAACAGAAGGTGTTAAGAATATAGCAGCTAAGGTAAAGGAGTTATTATAAGATGTTTCATTTTGATTATATTACAGAAGGTACCTGTTCTAAACTGATCAGTCTGGATTTGGATGGAGAAATAGTACATAATATCGCTTTTATGGGCGGTTGTGATGGAAATCTTAAGACAATTCCTTTATTATTAGATGGATGGACCGTGGATCAGATAGAAGAGAAACTTTCACCAATAGTATGTGGAAGAAGAGGAACATCCTGCTCAGCACAGCTGGCCAAGGCGGTTCGTGCGGGACTGATTGCTTCTAAAGATCCAAATTATAAGTCACCACTGGAAGAGGAAGATGATGAGTGATAAATATGATGCATTAAAACTTGACAATCAGTTGTGTTTTCCACTTTATGCAGTATCCAAGGAAATTGTCAGAAGATATACCCCATTTTTAAATGAGATAGACCTAACCTATACACAGTATATAGTAATGATGGTTATGTGGGAGCATAAGGAAATGAGTGTTAAGGAACTTGGTAAAAAATTATTTTTGGATTCAGGTACACTGACACCTCTTTTGAAAAATCTTGAGAAAAAGGGACTTGTTACAAGGGAACGTTCAAAAAGTGATGAAAGATTTCTTGTGGTAAGAATAACTGATGAGGGAATAGCTTTACGCGAGAAGGCGCTGGATATTCCTGCCAAAATAGGAAACTGCATTAGTCTGGATGAAGATGAAGCTGTTAAGTTATATACAATCATAAAGAAACTGCTGGGACAGTTTGAAGAATAGTAGGATAAAGTTCGCGAAGCGTACTTTTCTTTTATATTGGGCTTAGTGTATTATAATTAATGTCGTTATTTTTATTATTATGGAGAAATCATGAATCTGCTTAATCTTGAACATGTATATAAAAGCTTTGAAAACAGAGAACTTCTTCATGATGCCACTGTTGGCATTGATGATACAGATCGTATTGGTGTAATAGGCGTTAATGGTACTGGTAAATCTACAATGCTTTCTATTATTGCAGGAACGCTTGAACCTGATGATGGAAAGGTTATTCGTGGTGGAAGCCTTCGTATTGCTTATCTTCTTCAGAACCCTGATTTTGACAATGAAAAATCAATTATAGAAAATGTTGTAGCTAAAATATCTGGTAAAGCAGAGCACTGGGATGTAACAGGTGAAGCTAAGTCAATGCTTCTTAGATTCGGAATCGACAACCCAGATAGTAAACCTGATATCCTTTCAGGAGGACAGAAGAAAAGAGCAGCTCTTGTTGCGACGCTTCTAACACCGGCTGATTTGCTTATTCTTGATGAGCCTACAAACCATCTTGATCATGCTATGATTGAGTACCTTCAGGAGTATTTGAATAATTATTCAGGTGCACTTCTTTTAGTTACTCATGACAGGTACTTCCTTGACCAGGTTACCAACAGGATTTTAGAGATTGATAAAGCTGGTGTATATAAGTATGAAACAAATTACTCCGGCTACCTAGAGCTTAGAGAGCAGCGCCTTGATTATGCCAGGGCAGCAGAGCGAAAGATGGCAACTCTTTATCGTAAAGATCTTGCATGGATACAGCGTGGAGCGAGAGCTAGAAGCACAAAACAAAAAGCTCATATACAAAGATTCGAAGCACTTCGTGATAGAGAGAAAATAATAGAAGACAGAAATGTTGAAATGCAGTCGCTCGCTTCAAGACTTGGAGGTAAAACCATTGAATGTAATGGCCTGTCCAAGCGATATGGTGAAAGAGTTTTATTTCAGGATTTCACATATATATTTGGTAAGGTTGACCGTGTTGGCATCATAGGACCTAACGGATGTGGTAAATCAACCTTACTTAAAACAATAATAGGACAGATTGCTCCCGACACAGGAACTGTTGAAATAGGTCAAACAGTTAAGATAGGATACTTCGGCCAGGAAAATGAAGAACTTCGTAGTGACGGAAGAGTCATTGATATAGTGAAGGATAAGGGTGAATATGTTGAGACGAAAGATGGCAAAGTTACTGCGTCTAAGATGTGCGAAACATTTTTATTTGATGGTAATATGCAGTATACGCCAGTCTCCAAGCTATCAGGTGGCGAAAAGAGAAGATTATACTTATTGCAGGTGCTTATGACTTCTCCCAATGTACTTATTCTTGACGAGCCTACCAATGATCTTGATATTCAGACGCTAAGAGTTTTAGAGGATTATCTTGATACTTTCCAGGGAATAGTTATTACAGTTAGCCATGACAGATATTTTTTGGATAGAGTAGTAACAAGAATATTTTCATTTGAACCTGGTGGTATTATTGCTAGAAGCGAAGGTGGATATGAGGACTATTATCTTCGCGGGTTTGCCAGTACTGAAGAAGCAAAGGTTGGCGTGAAGGTCACTGCTTCGTCTGATGGAAAGAAGGATTCATCGTCAAAGGAAGACTGGAAGAAACCAAGGGAGCAGAAAAAACTTTCCTACAAGGATCAGAAAGAATATGATACTATCGAAGAGGATATCGACAAGATAGAAAAACGTATTCATGAGATTGATGATGAAATGGTAGCAAGTGCCACTGATTATCCAAAGCTGGCTACGCTATCAGCCGAGAAGCAGGAACTTGAAGAGCAACTCGATTATAAGATGCTTCGTTTTATGGAACTTCAGGATTTAGTTGATTCGTTTAATTAGTTTTTTGGGAATCTAGAAGATATATATTTGAAAGGGAAATTTATGAGAACTAGAAAATTTAAAAGAACCATAATGCTGGGTCTTGCATCTACTATGGCAGCTTCAATGTTGCTTTCAGGATGCGAGATGGGAAGCCTTGGAAAAGACAAAGAAGTAACAGAGGCGGCAGATGATGCCATAGAAGTATCATCACTTGAGGACTTTATTGAGGCTATTGAGCCTGGTGCAAATATTGTTTTTAAGAAAGGTACTTATAATTTCACTCCTGAGCTTGAAGATCTTTATGGCGATGATGGCAAGAAGTTTAACAAGAAGCATGACTATGTTCAGATTATGGAATGTAATGACGGTGTTGAACTTGTAATTCAGGATATTGAAGGTCTTACAATTCAGGGACAGGAAGGCAAGAAGGTTGAGCTTCAGGTTGAGCCTAGGTACGCCGATGTCATTAGATTTGAGGAGTGTAAGGATATAAGTATCAGCAACATGACTGTAGGACATACTGTGGAGCAGGGTAGCTGTGCTGGTGATGTTCTTGAATTTGATGACTGTGAGAACATCTCACTTGATGGAATGGATTTATATGGCTGTGGTACATATGCTGTTACTTCTTATAGAACAAGTGGTATTGCAGTAACAGATAGTACACTTCGTGATTGTAGTTATGGACTTATTGATATTAGTGAATCAAGTGATGTTAGCTTTAAGTCATGTGATATGACTGGTTCTACAGGCTATACAATGCTTAGTATTTATTCAAGTGATGTTACATTTAGTAAATGTACTTTTGAGGATAATACATGTGACGATGGATTTGTAACATTCAGTTCGAAAAATAATGTTTCATTCAAGGGCTGTACATTTGGTGCTGTAGAATCATCATATGTCAATTTTGGAGAGCTTGATTCTGATGAGACTGGTGTTTCGTTTGATAGCAAGTGTAGTTTTGATGACAGCCTTCCTTCTGCAGCAGGAGGTTCATCTGATGGTATTACATCCGTTACTATAGATGGTGAAATAGATACAGTAGGTGAGATCCTTGAGTCAATTGAGCCAGGCGCTTACGTTATAATTTCAGATGGCTATTATAATTTAACAGAGTTTATCGATACACTTGATGTTGATGGATATAATGCATGTCATGATTATGTACAGCTTGAAGAAGTATATGATGGTTATCAGGTTGTTATTCAAAACTGTAGTGATTTAGAGATTATTTCTTTAGCTTTCGATAATAGTAAAGTTGAAATTGTTACTGACCCAAGATATGCAGCAGTTTTCAAATTTAATAACTGTGAAGCAGTTGGTGTATCACATGTTACACTCGGTCATACAGACAGAGGTGATTGCTCTGGCCCTGTTATTGAGCTTGATTCGACCACAGATTTTAGTACATGGGGCGCCGATCTTTACGGTTGCGGTGTTTATGGTATTGAGTCATATAATTCAGGTGATATATATGTTGAGGATTCGACTATCCGTGACTGCTCATTTGGTCCATTTAATTTATTAGAGTTAACTGGTGAGGTGACATTTGATGGCTGTACATTAACTGGTTCAGATGGAATGGGATATATTCAGCCAAGTCAGTATTTTGTGCGATTCCAGAACTGTACGATCGGAGATATGGAAACATATGAGGTTCTTACTGCTCCTAATGTAACTTTTACTAACTGCGTATTTGAAGGCGAGTATCCTGAGAATGGTTACGGCGAAGCTGATGAGGCTAATTATACCAAGTGCACATTTGCTGATTATATTGATGGCAATGATTACTATACAGATAATAATGTATTTGGTTTTGGCGGATTCTGTATGTACGATGCAGATGGAGAGACATTCCTTCTTCCATTCTATTCAGACGAATATGATGAATATGTATATGTGCATATGATTATAAGTGCCGATGGTCAAGGTTCGATTATTGGTATGACTGGAATGGATATTATTAATTTCACATTTGATGAAGATGATATAAATGATGATGTTCTTGAATGTGATATTACAGAAATGGAAGGATATGAATTCCTTGATTCAAAATGTCAGCTTGAGTTCTATCAGGAAGATGAGTATACATACCTGGTTAAGCTTACTTTTATGGATATGGAAATATGGTACTTATAAAATGTTTGACATTTAGTTAGCCTTGTGTTATCTTAATTAGCGGACGTAATAACGTTCGCATATGTGCGTGTAGCTCAGCTGGATAGAGCGTCTGGCTACGGACCAGAAGGTCGTGGGTTCGAATCCTGTCACGCACATCTCTAAAAGCTTCGGTTTGTACCGAAGCTTTTTTGTTACTATTAATGTGTTAAAAGTTAGTGTAAAATGATAATCAAGTAATCAATAAAGCAATTAATTAAGCGATTAATTAAGCATAATAAGAAAAGAGCTCTGTAATGAAAAAGAATTATTTATATATTTTTCTCTTATCATTAATATACGTAATGCTTCTTACTGGATGCGGTGAACAGACATGTTCATACTGCGGTGAAAGTAAGCAATGTGGTGAATATGATATTTTAGGAACTACGAGATATATATGCGATGACTGTCTTGGTGATAGAGGCATGTCGCTTTCGGGCAATGTTATAGGTGAATATGAATCACCTTTAGTTGATCCTTCATTGTATCTTCCTTATGAAACCGTTGTTCAAGATGAAGCCATAGAAGGAATATCTATAGAAGGTACAGTATCTGATAATTATGCATCAGTAGTTCCGGGTTCGGAAAGTATGAATGCTGTTTCGGATAATAACGCTGCAGAAAGTAGTTCTTCTAAAAATAAAGACAATCTCATATCATCGGTGGCTTCTAATCTAAGTGCTGTTAATTTCCTTATTCAGCCAGATGATGATGTTAAGGATAAATATCATATATACAAAGATGGCAATGTTACTGGTATAAGTATTTCTTTTTCAGGAGATAACAAAGGTACCAAGGTTTATATAGCCATGAAGAATGGCGCTAGCGATCAGAATTTTGCTGATATATGTATATATACGGGTCTAGCATGTCTTGGAAGCGCTGATTATGATAATTATGGCGTGGCAGTATTTAATTCAGCTAGAGACCATGGTAATTATACTAAAGATAATTGCAGGTTTTATTATATGGACGGCCTGAATGCATCCACTAATGATGGAGCGATAGCCACCTATGAGATAAGTTGTGAATAAATTAAAGGCCGATCAGTCGATCGGCTTTTATTATGGAATCTTAATAAAATCTTAATAATTTACCTCCTAGGTTTTTAAAACTTTTACGAGTATTATTGTTAATGTGATCACAACAAAGTAGCGTTACTAGAAAAGAGGAGAAAAATGTATAACATATTAGTATGTGACGATGACAAGGACATAGTTTCAGCTCTTGAGATTTACCTTACCAGTGAAGGCTATAACACAATCAAAGCCTACAATGGAAAAGAAGCTTTGAATGCCATGAAAGATAATAATATCCATCTTGTTCTACTTGATTATATGATGCCTGTTATGGATGGAATGAAGACAATCACAGAGCTTAGAAAAAGCAGCAATGTGCCCGTAATATTTTTGACTGCAAAAGGTGAGGATACAGACAAAATACTAGGTCTTACAATTGGCGCAGATGATTATGTGACAAAACCATTTAATCCAATAGAACTTATGGCAAGAGTTAAGTCTCAGCTAAGACGATATATGGTGCTTGGTAACTGTGAAGGACTAGAAAGTGAAGACGAGGATACGACAATCACAGGCGGACCAATTACTCTTAATGATAAGTCCAAGGAAGCATTTTTAGATGGTGAGCATTTATCTCTAACCAAAACAGAATATGATATTCTGAAGCTGATGATGGAAAATCCTGGCCAGGTATTCTCTCCATCAGAAATATATAACAAAGTGTGGGATGATGTATCTCTTGGTAACGAGAGTACAGTAGCAGTACACATTAGACATATAAGAGAAAAAATAGAAATAGATTCGGCTAACCCAAGATATCTTAAGGTTGTATGGGGCCGGGGATACAAGTTTGACATTAACTAATAAGGAATAGACAGAAAGGTTTGGCGGAAAAGAATGGCTGATAATAATACTGAAAAGAAAACTAGAAAGAAAGGCATTGGCTTTAAGATATTCATGTTTATCGCATTTTTCGTGCTTGTTGCTTTGATGACAGCACTTGCGATCTTCCTTGATACGATTGATACATTTGGAATATATGATAAAACAATTGATCAGGCATGGAGAGATGAGAGTCAAATAATTGCAAACAGATATGCTGTAATGATACTCGCCGATGCGGATGAGTATCTGATAGGAGAAGAAGCATCACCTAATTTGAAATATGGCGTTGTAGAGTCATTTAGTCCTGATCTTACTGATGAAGATTTGGAAAATTTAGATATTTATGTTTATAACAATTTCGATGAGAAATTTAATATTCATAAATGTAATATATTTTCAGCGAGGATTGATGGGGGCACATATTTCAATTATGGTATGAATACAATTTTTGAAGGGGCGTATTTAAGCCATGATGTGTGGTATGAGCCGGAGCCAGGCGAAGAAGTAGTTTATAAGTATGTTGTTTCGTATGTAGACAGACCTACAGAAAGTAATGCTCTTACCAGCACTAACCTTTTTATACAGCTTAATTCGTGGTTAGTTCTTGCATATAAAGTTAAATACTTAGCTATTGTAGCTATGGCTATATTATGCATATTATTACTTGTTAATATGGCATACTGGTTCATTACAATTGTTAAGTTTACTGCTCGTATTATTAGAAAACTTGCATTTGTTCCAAAAACAACAGTATCTCTTTTGCTGTTTACTTTTGTAGGTGCCTTCTTCACTGGTATTCTTGGAGCAATGTTTGATTTTGAAGAATTATTTATACTGTTTCTTTTAGCGGACATATTTATCATAGCTCCAATAGTTGTATATGTTTCTTATCAGACTAAATTGCTTTCAGATGCATGCAGTAAGCTGGCCCAGGGAGATATGGACGTTCATGTTAAATCAAGCATTTTCTTTGGTAACTTTAGAAAGCAGGCAGAAAGTATTAATGCAATAAGAGACAGCATTAATCTTGCAGTAGAAGAAAGAATGAAAAGTGAGCGCTTTAAGACAGAGCTTATAACCAATGTATCTCACGATATAAAGACTCCGCTTACTTCAATCATTAACTATGTTGATCTTCTTGGAAAAGAAGAATTCGACAATGATACTGCCAGAGAATATCTTGAAGTTTTAGACAGACAGTCAGTACGATTAAAAAAACTTATCATTGATCTTATAGAAGCATCAAAGGCGGCCACTGGTAATGTAGAGCTCGAGATGATGCCATGTGATGCCAAGCTTATTTTAGAGCAGGTAGTTGGCGAATATCAGGAGAAGATGGATGAGCAGAATATTTCACTTGTAGTAAGAACTCCTGAAAGCTCTGCAACTATTATGGCAGATAGTAAATCACTTTTTAGAATCTTTGATAATTTACTTGTTAATATTCGTAAATATTCTATGGAAAATACAAGAGCGTATGTGGATCTTGAATTAGTGGGTAACAAGGTGGTGTTTGTTTTCAGAAATACATCCAAGGAGCAGCTTGATGCTGACGGAAGCCTGTTCATGGAAAGGTTCTACCAGGGAGATATCTCAAGAAGCACTGAAGGTAATGGCCTTGGACTTACAGTAGCCAAGAGTCTTACAGAGCTTATGAATGGTGAAATTCAGATAGTAACTGACGGCGATTTATTTAAGGTAACTATTTCATTTGACGCTTGTATAGATTAAAATAATATATAGCAGCTTGCTTTATGGCAGGCTGCTATATTCTGTTTATGGAGGCTGTTATGAAGCATACAAGAATTAATATTTGGAACAAGGGAGAATACAGCTACGAAGCGGCTTATGGCTTTGAACCGAATATAAGGACTTATATTCATGATGATGATGAGGTTCGTGATTGCATGCTCGTAGTACCAGGAGGCGGATACTGTATGGTTGTGCCATCAGAAGCAGAGGTGGTAGCGAAGACCTTTTATGAAAAGGGGATGAATGCCTTTGTTTTGTCTTATACAACAGATATTACATTTTCCATTCCTCTTTTAAATCAGCCACTTAAAGATATATCACGAGCTGTAAGATTAATACGAAGTAGAAGCGGTGAATTTAATATCGACCCGGACAGACTTGTAATATGTGGCTTTTCTGCAGGAGGCCATTTGTGTGGAAGCTTATGCGTGCACTATGATGATGTGATAGAAGAGGACGTGGCTCTTTCGAAGTTTTCTAACAGACCAGATGCAGCTATTCTTTCTTATCCAGTAATAACATCTGGTGATAAAACACATCCTTCATCCATAGAGGCGCTTGTTGGAGCTGATGCCAGTAAGGAGAAAAGAGACTACTATAGCATTGAGAAAAATGTTTCACCTGATACTCCTCCATGCTTTATTTGGCAGACAGTAACAGATGACCTGGTGCCTATTGAAAATAGTTATCTTATGGCAGCAGCATTAGCAGCGAAAAATATACCACACACTCTTCATGCGTTTCCATATGGGCCTCATGGCCTTTCTGTATCTAATAAGGATTTCTATCTTGGAAGACACGGCGAGGATTATACATTCGAGCAGCTTAAGCTTGCGACTAATGCAGTGCGCGATGGTAGGGGCATTAAGGTTTCAGAAAAAAGAACAAATGAGATTATTGAGCAGTTCTTTTCAGAGGGATCACCATGGTTCAAAGAAGCAGATAAAATAGACGAAAAAACCATGGAAGAGTCTTTCGAAAATCCATATGAAGATGTTAGCAAATGGCCTGATATGGCATATGAGTGGTTAATTAAGGTTATTTAATACAAATTATAGAGTTTTTGGGGTATTTATCTAGAATTATTCCCCTAAATATAGTGGAAATAATCCTATAGTTTAGTGTATAATACAATTGTATAATTTTTGTCATTCTGTGCATTTTTGCGCATGCAATTATAAAGGCTATAGAAGGTAATAATTGGTTATGGAATTAGGTGAAATCGGAAAACTTTGTTTGAGATGTATGAAGGTCAGTGATGACCTTGGTATCTGTCCATACTGTGGTAAGGAGAAGGCTGGTCAGCTAACTTGGTCTAAGGCACTTGCTCCTGGAACAGTTCTAAACAACAAGATTCTTATTGGTAATATCCTAGGTAAGGGTGGTTATGGTATTACCTATATTGGTTACGATATGCTTCTTGAGTATAGAGTGGCTGTTAAGGAATTTTTCCCAGATGAAATGGTAGATCGAAGCGATGACGGTAAGACTGTACTCGTTCTCGATGAAGTTAATAGTGAAGAATATCAGAGAGAAACCACAGCATACCTGCGTGAGGCACGTATACTTGCTGAGTTTTCTAAGTTCCCTGGTATTGTTGCAATCAAGGATCTGTTTTATGAAAATAACACAGGTTATCTTATCATGGAATTCCTTGAGTCAGGTAACCTTCGTAAGTATATAGACAAGCATGGTGGTTGGCTTGGAGTTCAGGAATCTCTTGATCTTATGGAGCCAGTTATCAATATTCTTGGTAAGCTTCATAAGTCAGGCCTTATCCACAGAGATATCAGTCCAGATAATATCATGATGGATGAGGATGGACAGGTTAAGCTCATTGACTTTGGTGGCTCTAAGAAACTTGGAGTAAGCAGTCAGCAGGTGTTCCTTGGAAAGTGGGGATTTGCTCCGCTTGAGCAGATGCTTAGTAAGATATCTGAGCAGGGACCATGGACTGATATATATGGTATATGTGCTACTCTTTACTGTATGATGACAGGCGATGTTCCTCAGTCATCTTATGAGCGTAATGAGAAGGACGAGTTAATAGATATTTCGCAATATACTATTACGATAGATAAGAAGGTGGCAGCAGCCATCATGAAAGGTTTATCAATGGACGCTGCAGATCGTCAGCAGAGCATTGATGAACTTTATAAGGGCTTATATGGACACTATCCAGATGCCAAGAATGCTCCACAGGCTAAGGAGAATGACGACCGTATTCTTCGTGATCACAACGGACGTATCTGGATGGGTGAATATCCAATGAACGAGGTTACAGGTTCTAAGATTACTTCAGATATCACATACGCTGAGTATGATGAGGATAATGTAGCAGTAGTTGATGGCGAAAAATATCTTCGTATGCCTGTTTATAAAGAAACTACTCAGGAAAGTAATTTCCTTGGCGTTATGAAGGGCGTAGGTAAGATTAAAGAAATATCCGGATACAAATATTTCAAGTTCAATGCCATACCTTGGAAAGTAGTTGAAACTCGCAGCAAGAGAGTGACTCTTCAGTCTGAGTATATTCTCGACTACAGACCATTCGATCAGCCTAAGTATGTGACAATGAGTGATAAGGAAATCACTAAGATAAAGAGCGGTATTTACTGGGAAGTAAGTAAGATTCGTGAGTGGCTTAATAGTGCATTCATAAGAAGAGCATTTAATGCTTCTGAGAAATCAAAACTTCAGGTAACACAGATTAGTACACTTTTATCAGTTCTTTCTGATAGAACGACTTATGATAAGGTTTACCTGCCTACAATCGAAGAAATCCGTTATGGCTATGATACAGACAGAACTCACCAGAGAGGCAAGAAGAAAGAAGGCAACTTCGGTGATTCACCTTGTTCACAGTATGTGGCGGCTCTTGCTTCAGGTCAGCCTGTAGGTAATAGCTTTGGACTTAGATCAAGAGGTCCTATTGATCAGGAGGATTCGTACAAGTGTAAGGAAGGTTATGAGGGTCATGCTCTTGTAAACAACAAGCTTACACCATGGAATCTTAATAAGAAGATGGGCATTCGTCCAATCATATGTATTAATGAAGATGATATCGTAGATATGCAGTCCTGATACGATGTTAGGTTAAGTAATGGATACAGAAAGGTTGGAACAATGAGTACATACGTTATTAGTGATATTCACGGACAGTATAATTCATATAAAAAGATGCTCGAGAAAATCAAGTTTTCAAGCAAGGATTTTCTCTATGTTTTAGGTGACTGTATAGACCGAGGTCCTGATGGTATTAATGTTATTAAGGACATTATGAAAAGGGATAATGCTGAGCTTATTCTCGGTAATCATGAAGTTATGCTTCTCAATTCTATTGAGCATATTCGAGATACAGAAGCAGAAAAAGAACCATCGAATATGACAGAGGATGGTCTTAGCCCTCTTGAGCTTTGGACTCACCCATGTAATGGTGGCGAGGGTACATGCCTTGAGTTTTTGGGATTACCAGCTGGGGAGCAAAAGTCAATCGAAGAGTTCCTTCGTAATTGTAGACTTATCAAGAGAATTAAGATTGATGGCAAGAGCTATCAGCTTACTCATTCTTATTCAATCAATAAGGCATTTGGTAACGAGGTTTTATATAAGAAAACTGATCGTGCCGCAATGGAGAGCATAGTATGGGATACTATTTTTGATAAGACCAAGAATAGAGAGATTCCAGAAAAGCTTTTTGGTTATCAGCGTGATATTTATATTGTGGGACATATCTTCACACAGCGTCTTAACAACATGACAGAGGATGGTAAGGGTATGATTTTTAAGTCAGAGAATTACCGTGGATATAGTGTTGTTGATGTTGATTGCGGTATGGCGCTTAATAGTAGATCAAGCCGTCTTGGTTGCTATTGTTTAGATACTGGCAAAGAATATTATGTACCATTACTTGAAGATTAGTATTATTTGGCCGAACTCCTAGGGATTCGGCCTTTTTGTAAGATTACAAAGATTTGTGGGAAGGGTTTAAATGGGCGATAATATGGAGAGCAGCTTTATACCTAGAGGCATGGTTGTATCTGGTGATATTAAATCAGGTGGAAACCTTTGCGTAGAGGGCGAGGTTTATGGAGACGTTTATATTGATGGAACGTTAGAGCTTCGTGGAAGCATCAAGGGAAAGCATATCAAGGTTGGCCGAGTTGAGCTTGACAGTGGCATAATCGAAAGCGATATAGAGTGTGATGATTATATAAGCGTTGGAGAGGGAGTTACTATTCTTGGTAATGTTTCAGCAACCAATGCCGATATCGATGGAGCTGTAAGTGGCGACCTTACTGTGCTAGAGCGAGTTCATGTTGGTGGAACAGCAGTTATTAAGGGTAAGGTTAAGGCTGGTGAAATTATGGTAGAACTTGGAGCTGTTTGTGAGGTTGGTATTGAAAATGCCAGTCAGGAAGGCAAAGCGGCCCAGTTTTTTGAGAACTATCTTAAGGAGCGCGCTACAAATAACTAGACTTGACTTACGCATTTATGATATAATTGCTTAGTTGACGTGCCGAGCAGAGGCAGTCTATATATTTTAGGAGGTTTTTTTACAATGAATATCGAGAAGTTAGAGCATAATATGGCTAAGATCACTATTGAGGTTTCAGTAGAGGATTTTGATAAAGCAGTTGATAAGGCATACCAGAAGCAGAAGGGACAGATTAGCATTCCTGGTTTCAGAAAGGGTAAAGTACCTCGTGCAATGGTAGAGAAGATGTACGGCAAGGAAGTATTCTTCGAGGAAGCAGCTAACATCTGTATTCCAGAAGCATACGAGAAGGCATACGATGAAATCGAGGAAGAAATCGTATCTCAGCCTAAGATCGACGTAGTACAGATCGAAGCAGGTAAGCCATTTATCTTCACTGCAGAAGTTGCTCTTAAGCCAGAAGTAACACTTGGTGATTACAAGGGTGTTGAAATCGACAAGATCGATGCAACAGTTACTGATGAAGATATAGAAGCAGATATTAAGTCAGCACTTGAGGCTCAGGCTCGTCAGGTATCAGTTGAGAGAGCAGCTAAGGACGGAGATCTTGTTGTTCTTGATTTCGAGGGATTCGTTGATGGCGTTGCTTTCGAAGGTGGTAAGGGTGAGAACTACAACCTTACACTTGGTTCTGGATCATTTATTCCAGGTTTTGAAGATCAGCTTGTTGGTAAGAACGTTGATGAAGAGTGTGAAGTTAACGTTACTTTCCCAGAAGATTATCAGGCTGAGGAGCTTGCTGGTAAGGCAGCAGTATTTAAGTGTGTAATTCATGAAATCAAAGAGAAGCAGATTCCAGAGCTTGATGAGGACTTCATCGATGACGCTGGTTTCGATTCAGTTGATGCTTATAAGGCTGATGTTAAGGCTAAGCTTGAGGAGAAGAAGACAAGCGAAGCTAAGTCTGCTAAGGAAGAAGCAGCTATCATGGCAGTAGTTGAGAAGGCTACAATGGATATTCCAGAAGCTATGGTTGAAACACAGGTTAATAGAATGATTAACGATTTCGCTCAGCAGCTTTCAATGCAGGGTCTTTCACTTGAGCAGTACTTCATGTTCACAGGTATGACTAAGGAGCAGTTCGCAGAGCAGACAAGACCACGTGCTGAGAAGAGCATTCAGTCAAGACTTGTTCTTGAGGCAGTAGCTGCAGCAGAAGGCTTCACAGCTTCTGATGAAGAGCTTGAGGCAGAGCTTAAGGAAATGGCTGATGCATACAAGATGGAAGTTGCTCAGATTAAGGAGCTTCTCCCAGCAACAGAGATGGACGGTCTTAAGAAGGATATCTGTGTTAAGAAGGCAATTGATGTCATTGCTAACAACGCAGTTGAGAAGTAATTAACTTCTATCAGCATTAATATGTATTTATTCGTAACTATGCGACTATCATGTAGTTGCATAGTTACTATTATAAATAAAGCATTTATACTAGTAATCTAATTATTGTTTTAGTTAATTGAAGGGGTGACATTATGAATAATTTTATTTATAACGATTTAGTACCTATGGTAGTAGAGCAGACATCAAGAGGAGAGCGTTCTTACGATATCTACTCTAGACTTTTAAAGGAAAGAATTATCTTCCTTGGCGATCAGGTTACTGATCTTACAGCTAGTCTTGTAGTTGCTCAGCTTCTTTTCCTTGAGGCAGAGGATCCAGACAAGGACATCCAGCTCTATATCAACAGCCCAGGTGGTTCTGTAACAGCTGGTATGGCAATCTACGATACAATGAACTTTGTAAAGTGTGATGTTTCTACTATCTGTATGGGTATGGCAGCTTCTATGGGAGCTTTCCTTCTTTCAGGTGGTACAAAGGGTAAGCGCTACGCTCTTCCTAATGCTGAAATCATGATTCACCAGCCACTTGGCGGTGCTCAGGGTCAGGCTACAGAAATCGAGATAGCAGCTAAGCACATCTTAAAGACAAAGGAAAAGTTAAATAAGATCTTAGCAGATAACTGTGGAAAGCCTTATGATGAAATCGCAGCAGCTACAGACAGAGATAACTGGATGACAGCTGAGGAAGCTAAGGAATATGGTCTTATTGATGCAGTTATTACAAAGAGACCAGAAGCTGGCGATAAGTAAGAAGAGTTAGGAGATTAGGGATGGCAGGTAAAGGAGCCGAATCTAGAGTAAGATGCTCATTCTGTAATAAGACTCAGGGTCAGGTGCGCAAGATGATTGCGGGACCTGCAGGAGTATATATTTGTGATGAATGTGTTGATATATGCGCAGGCATTATTGAGGAAGAGCTTGAAAACGATTTTGATGGTGATGATGAATTAGATGAAGCTGTTGGCGACATCAAACTTTTGAAGCCAGTTGAAATCAAGGGCTTTCTTGATGAATATGTTATTGGCCAGGAAATTGCCAAGAAGGTATTATCTGTAGCAGTATACAATCATTACAAGAGAGTAATGAATGCCAAGAAAACAGATGTTGAGCTTCAGAAGAGTAATATTATTATGATTGGACCTACAGGTTCTGGTAAGACATATCTTGCTCAGACACTTGCCAAGGTCATTAACGTGCCATTTGCTATAGCTGATGCCACAACACTTACCGAGGCAGGCTATGTAGGTGAGGACGTAGAGAATATTCTTCTTAAGCTTATTCAGGCAGCTGATTATGATATTGAAAGAGCTCAGTATGGTATTGTTTATATCGATGAGATCGATAAGATTACCAAGAAGAGCGAGAACGTATCTATTACTAGAGATGTATCTGGTGAAGGTGTTCAGCAGGCACTCCTCAAGATTATTGAGGGTACAGTAGCATCTGTTCCACCACAGGGAGGCCGTAAGCATCCACATCAGGAACTTATCCAGATTGATACAACTAATATCCTGTTCATATGCGGCGGTGCGTTTGATGGATTAGAGAAAATTATTGAATCTAGATTAAACAAACGCTCAATCGGCTTTAATGCAGAGATAGAGAAGAAATCAGAGAAGGAAGTATCTGAACTTTTCAAGGAAGTTACTACTCAGGACTTCATCAAGTATGGACTTATTCCAGAGTTTATTGGACGAGTTCCAATCAGCGTTTCGCTTGAGGGTCTTGATAAGGATGCACTTGTTCGTATCATGACAGAGCCTAAGAATGCACTTGTTAAGCAGTATCAGACATTGTTCGATATGGATGATGTTAAGCTTACTTTTGAAGATGATGCTATCAAGGCAGTTGCAGCTAAGGCACTTGAATACAAGACTGGTGCTCGTGGACTTAGATCTATTTTCGAGGATGTAATGATGGATATTATGTATCGTATTCCATCTGATGATACTATCGAAAGTGTTATAGTTACCAAGAGCTCAGTTGATGATGGTGGAGAACCTGTAGTTGTTCATAGAGAAGGAGCGGCTAAGCGTTCAAAGAAAAAGGTAGCGAAATAATGGTTATTAAGAATGTAGGTCTTGAGACTGTATGTGGTATTACAAGTGTACTTCCAGTCAACGATAAGCCAGAGTTTGCATTTGCTGGTAAGAGTAATGTTGGTAAGTCGTCACTTATTAATGGACTCATGCAGAGAAAGTCACTGGCAAGAACAAGTTCAGAACCAGGTAAGACTCAGACAATTAATTTTTACAATATTAATAATGAACTCTACTTTGTGGATTTGCCAGGATATGGTTATGCCAAGGTTGGTAAAGAAACAACAGCTAAGTGGGGAAAGATGATTGAGAATTATCTTAATAAGAGTCCTATGCTTAGAGCAGTATTTCTTCTTATTGATATTCGTCATGAGCCTGGTGCTAATGATAAAATGATGTATGACTGGATTACTCATAATGGTTATGAGCCAATTATCATAGCTACTAAGCTTGATAAGATTAATAGAAGCCAGATTCAAAAGCATGTTAAAATGGTCCGTGAAGGACTCAGGGCAACATCTACAACCAAGATTATTCCATTCTCAGCCACAACAAAACAGGGTAGAGATGAAATATATGAGCTTATTGATTCGTATATGAATGGTGAAGCATAAAAATAAAGGGTTCGGAATTCCGAACCCTTTAATTATGCACAAATTTTAAAAATATAATTATGATTTAATAAAGACTATCCTTTATAATTAACGATTTCGTCAATGAGCTTTGGAACGTTTTCTTCCATACTTGCGTCATCGAACTGGCATGTACCAACAGCCTTGTGTCCGCCGCCGCCATACTTAAGCATAAGTGAACCAACATCTACGTTACTTGTTCTGTTAAGGATACTGTATCCCACAGCACATGAACATCCAGCGCCACCCTTACCGTTAACAATCCATACAGAAATATTCTGCTCAGGATACATACTGTAAATCATAAATCTGTTGCCAGAATAGATTGGATCAACACCTCGAAGGTCAGAGATGATAACATCCTTTTCAACTCTAGTATGAGCAGTAACCATTTCTTTGAATTTTTCAGTCTGCTCATTATATACTTCTATTCTTTCTACTACATCAGGAAGAGCAAGAATCTCTTCGGTATTCATTGTACGGCAGCACTCCATAAGTACTTCCATAAGCTTGTAGTTAGGAATAGTGAAGTTTCTCCATCTTCCAAGACCTGTTCTTGGATCCATAAGGAAACCAATGAGAATCCATCCAGTAGGATTAAGAACCTCATCAATTGAAAGGTGACCAGAATCAACCTTATCAACTGCTTCCATCATATCATCAAAGTGAGAAAATCTTTCTTTTCCACCATAATAATCGTAAATAATACGAGCACATGAAGGAGTGATACGGCTTTCACCCTTGTACTTTCCTTCGAGCTCATTACGCTCGTGCTCACTAGAGTGATGATCAAACCAAAGTCCGCAACCCTCTACAAAAGGAACGTTGGCGAGAACATCGTTTTCATTAACCTCCACAAGTCCATCCTGAAGATCCTTAGGATGAGCAAATTTCCAGCTGTCGATAACACCTGCCTCAAGTAGCAGAGCACCACATGCAAGTCCATCAAAATCAGAACGTGTAATCAGTCTCATGCTTTTTTCTCCTTTACCCCAAACATTAGTAGTTAATACCTAGAATTAATTATACTTTATTTTAAAAGGCCATACAAGATTAGTTCTTTATTATTTCCCTACTTTGTGTTATCCTACATACTAGAATATTCTAGGAGGTTGCGCCTTTTTGGTGCATTTGATTATGAGTACAGATATGATTAATGAAAATGAAACAACTGAGACAGCTGACAAGGTGTCCAGAAACTTTATAGAGCAGATCATTGATGAGGATCTTGCTGAAGGAGTATATGACACAGTTCATACAAGATTCCCTCCAGAACCTAACGGATATCTTCATATTGGTCATGCCAAGGCAATATTAGTTAACTATATGTTAGCACAGCAGTACGGTGGTAAGTTCAATATGCGTTTTGATGATACCAACCCTACTAAGGAAGACATCGAGTTCGTTGAGTCTATTAAGGCTGATGTTAAATGGCTTGGTGCTGATTTTGAGGACAGATTATTCTATGCATCCAACTATTTCGGTCAGATGTATGAAGCTGCTATTAAGCTTATAAAGAAGGGAAAGGCTTATGTTTCTGACTTAAGCGCCGATGAAATCAAGGCTTATCGTGGTAGCTTCACAGAGCCAGGTAAGGAGGATCCATCTTCTAATAGAAGTATTGAGGAAAACCTTGAGCTTTTTGAAGCCATGAAGGAAGGTAAGTTTGCCGATGGTGAGAAGGTTCTTCGAGCTAAAATTGATATGGCATCACCTAATATCAATATGAGAGACCCTGTTATTTACCGTGTGGCTCACATGACACACCATAACACAGGTGATCAGTGGTGCATTTATCCTATGTACGATTTTGCTCATCCAATTGAGGATGCAATTGAAGGAATTACTCATTCAATTTGTACACTTGAGTTTGAGGATCACAGACCTCTTTATGACTGGGTTGTAAGAGAACTTGAATATCCTCATCCGCCTAAGCAGATTGAGCAGGCCAAGATGTATCTTAAGAATGTTGTTACAGGTAAGAGATATATCAAGCGTCTTGTATTAGAGGGTAAGGTTGATGGCTGGGATGATCCAAGACTTGTATCGATCGCAGCTCTTAGAAGAAGAGGATTCACACCAGAGTCTATTCGTGATTTTGTTAAGATGTGTGGTGTATCCAAGGCTCATTCAATAGCTGACTATGCAGCACTTGAGTATTGTATCCGTGAGGATCTTAAGCCTAAGGCTCCTAGATACATGGCTATCATTGATCCTATTAAGCTTGTTATTGATAACTATCCAGAAGGACAGATAGAAGAGGTTACAGCAGTTAATAACCCTGAAAATGAAGAGCTTGGTTCAAGAACAGTTCCATTTGGTCGTGAGCTTTATATAGAAAGAGACGACTTTATGGAGGAACCACCTAAGAAGTACTTCCGTCTTTTCCCAGGCAATGAAGTTCGTCTTATGAATGCTTACTTTGTTAAGTGTGAAAGCTTTGAGAAGGATGAGAATGGTAATGTTACAGTTGTTCACTGTACATATGATCCAGCATCCAAGGGTGGTAACAGTCCAGATGGCCGTAAGGTAAAGGGTACTATCCACTGGGTAGAGGCTACAACAGCTATTAGTGCTGAGGCTAGACTTTACGAGAGTCTTGTTGATGAAGAAAAGGCAGAGGCTGCAGGCTCAGTATATGATGAGGAAGGTAATGTATTCCTTAATCCTAACTCACTTATAGTTAAGAAGTGCTACCTTGAGCCAGCATTTGCAGGCAGCAAAGCTTATGACAGATTCCAGTTCGTAAGACAGGGATTCTTCAGTGTTGATCCTAAGGATTCTAAGCCAGAAGCATTAGTGTTTAACAGAGTAGTATCTCTTAAGAGCTCATTTGTATTACCTAAATAATAATTAATTGTTGCGAAACTATTTATAGGCTATTAATATAAGTAGTTTCGCAATTTAGATTTTATACCATAGTGACAGGATTATTATATTTATGAAGAAATTACGAATACTTGCCCTATCGCTTGCCTTGTTTTTTGGATTAAGCATAGGACTTAATATAACGGCCGAGGCCAAGAAAATAGTTCCTATTGATACTTCTAAGGAAGATAACAGAGACAGCGGAACAGATCTTTATGAAGCCATGAAGTGCCATAATCAGATGGCGCTTGATATTAGTGTATCTGATGGTAGTAGCGGATCTAAGCTTCATGATGAAGACCGAACTTCAACGCTCACTCTTTCTCCAGGAACAGTCATAACAGTTACCAGTCAGAGTGATATGAATGGTATATATATCATTTGGGACAGCCTTGTTCCAGAGTGGACACTTCGCATTGATGGACAGGATTATACTTATGGCCAGTATGGATTTATTCATGAGTATGTAAAGCTGCCTGTTAAGACAAGTAAGCTTGAGATTGTTATTGGCGATGGTAAGGGAACTCTTGGTGATAGACCTGGTGCTGTTAATGGAATGCGTATTGGTGACATTTATGCATTTGAATCAGATAATCTTCCTTCATTTGTACAGCTCTGGCAGCCACCTTGTGAGCAGACAGATATTATGCTTGTTGCAACACACAGTGATGATGAGCAAATCTTTCTGGGTGGTTTCTTACCTACTTATCAGGCAGAGCAGGATATTAGTGTACAGGTAGTGTATATGGCAAATCATTGGGTGTATGATGCAGGCTCTAAGATTAGAGAGCATGAAAAGCTTGATGGTATTTATCTTGCTGGTGCCAGATATTATCCTATTACATCGGATGTCACAGATAGCTGGTCCGAGACATTAGATGGTACATTGCAAACTACTCCATCAGAAATCGGAGAAAATTTTGTGGCGGAAGCGATGAGAAGATGTAAGCCACAGGTAGTCATTACTCAGGATTTTAATGGAGAGTATGGTCATGGTCAGCATATGTACTGTAATGCTTGTACAGTTAAGGCGTTTGATGGTGTGGCTGATGCCAGCTACTGTAGTGACAGTGCTAATAAATACGGTACATGGTCACCATCCAAGTTGTATATTCATCTTCTTGAGGATAAGAATATCAAGCTTGATCTTCGTCAGCCACTAACTAGCTTTGGCGGTAAGACAGCTATTGAAGTGGCAAGACAGGCTTATAAGTGTTATGAATCTCAGCAGTGGTGCTGGTTTACAATTGATGATTACGGCGAAACAGATAATTCATCATTTGGTTTATATAGAACTAACGTAGGTGATGATACCTGTGCAGATGTTATGGACAATATAACTCCTTACAAAGAGCAGTCAGGCGAGGTGGATCTTACAACCTATAAGGGTAAGACATGTATTTACACGGCTGATGATCTTATGGCTGTTGCTAATAATCCTACTGGTTCATATATCCTTATGAATGATATTGATATGTCAGGCATTGACTGGAAGCCTCTTGATTTTTATGGAGTGTTTGATGGTAATGGCAAGAGCATACTTAACCTGAAAATCACTACAACCTCTAATGAAACAAGAACCACTTATGATGGAAATTATAAGGAATATGATACAAGCTTTGCAGGTTTCTTTGGCGTTCTTGAGAATGCTTCAGTAATGAATCTTAGTCTTCTTGGTATTCATGCTGATGTTGATAGCGATAACCCTTGCTTTGTGGGAACTATAGCAGGATGGGCTGATGGTTCTAACATTTCAGGATGTACTATAGAGGGCTATGCTGGCCTTGATGTCAATGCCAAGATGTTTGGTGTTGGTGGTATAGTTGGTTATGGTGGAAATGGTGCTATTAAGAACACTAACGCCGATGTTACTTTAGTTGTAATTGATTTAGATAAAGAGAACAGAGACGAGGAATTCCTTGGTGGTGGATACTCAGCAGGTAACCTTGATGTTGATAATGTTAAGGTGAATATCAAAGGTTACTGTTCGGATCATGGTTATGTTCACAATGGTGGTCTAGTTGGTATGTATGCTCCTTATCCAAGTGGTAATCCTTATGAAGGATATATCAAGAATACCTATGTTGAAGGATTTATCACATTCTTTGAAGATAATACTGACAGAAGAGCGTACTGTGAGGATTTTGTAGGTGAGACACTTAGATGGCAGTACCAGGTATCAGGTAATGCTTCTAACTTCACAAGAGATGAGCGCATGGAATATAGTGTGAACCTTGTGCCACATAGCTGCGATAATCCTTCTTATAGTGAAGAGAATTACAGTTCTGACTGTTATAATAATGGCTACACATTATATACTTGCTCGGCATGTGGTTATTCATACAAAGGTAACTACCAGGTTAAGAGCCATGATTTCTCTATTACAGAACAGGTTAAGTTGGCCTCATATGATGGACCAGGATTAAATAAGCTTACATGTAGCATATGTGGTGAGACCTGTTATGAAGAGGTTCCTGTTATGGAACTCGAAGTAGTTGAATCCGGTCAGGTGTCCGATAATGCAGCTGTTTCAGATAATCAGGTTGGTGGTAAAACTAAACTGTTCCCTATAATAGCAGGTGTCGTTGGTGGCGCTGCGGTCATAGGCGGAGCTTATGTTGCTATTGTTAATTCAGCTGGCAAGAAGCGTAGAAGACGCAGAAAGAAAAAAGGCAAGAGAAATAGTAAGAGTAATAGTATGAAGCGTAGTGGCTCTCGTGGTAATGGTAGTAGTTCATCGCGTAGACCTCGAAGATAACTGATTTCATTTCTGCTATGGATATTTATGAATAATAAAAAGACTTGGTTCCTTGGAACCAAGTCTTTTTTAGTTTAAGTTATTAAAATTCTGCTAAAAATTATTGGATTAATTAAACTTCGTCATCATCAAAGAATTCTTCAGATGTCTCTTCGTCGATTTCAGCAAGCTCTTCAGTTTCATCAGACTCCTCGGCCTCTTTAACTTCCTCAGCTTCAGGCTTCTTCTCGTCGTCCATAATCTTCTCAGCAACTTCATCAATTGCAGCTTCAGCATCAGCTACGACCTTGCTCATACCTTCTTCAACAACATCGAAGATATCGTCGTCTTCATCAGCCTTTACTTCAGTGGCATCCTCGATAGTCTTCTTGATTTTCTTCTGAGCCTTGTCCCATAAATCCTTGGCCTTGTCAATTGAATCATTTACAAAATACTTGGCTGTATCTATGGTGATATAACTACGCTTATCCTCAGTAGCTCCTTCATCTTTTACTGTATCATCAAAACTATCAAGATCATCGAAATCATCATATTCATCAACCTTCTGGTCTTTGCTCTGAAGGTAGTGATAAACGCCAGCTGCTGCAGCGCCTGCTACAACTCCAAATAAAATAACTTTACCCATTTTCTTTGCCATGTCAGTATACTCCTTTCGAAATGTTTATAGAAAATGTAACACTTATATTTTAATATAAATGAGACGAATTGAAAAGAGAAAAAGAGTGTGTTATCTTATTGCTATGAATGAAAAATTTTATGATTTAAGTAAAGAAAAACAGGATAGAATGCTTAATGGTGCGATGCAGGTTTTTGCCCTTTATGGCTACCGTCATGCGAGCACTGATGAGATGGTTAAAGCTGTAGGCGTTAGTAAAGGTCTCTGGTTTCATTATTTTGACAGCAAAAAGGGATTGTATCATAGTGTTTGTTCCTACGCCATCAGATATATGCTTATGGAGGTATCAATACAGATAGGCGATGGAGAGAAGGATTATTTTGCACTTAGAGAGAAGCTTGAAAGTGCCAAGATGTCACTCGTTGATAAATATCCATATCTTCCATTAATAATACAGTCTGTATTAAAGGAAACTGATGAAGAGGCCATAGAAGTTGCAGGCGACATCAGACAGCAGTACATCGATAAGATTCAGGAAATATACGAGATATCAGACAGATCTATCTTTGCAGATTCTAATGAAGCACGATATGTTACTGAAATGTTAGATGCTTCTTTTGAGAATAAGCTTTGGGAATGCTATCTTGCTCCAGTGTTTAGCAAGCAGAATTATTTAGATGGTATTCACAATTATATTGAGATTATTAAAAAAGTAGTGCAAAACCACTAATTATGTGGTATAGTTTTTATCTATAAATACTAAGTGCAATTAATAGAAAGGCATGGCAAGTTTATGATTAATGTAGCAGTATTCGGATATGGTACAGTTGGAAGCGGTGTTGTTGAGGTTATTAATGACAATGCTGAGCTTATATCCAAGAGAGTAGGGGATGATGTTAAGGTAAAATATATCCTCGATCTTCGCGATTTCCCAGGGGACAAGTATGAGAATCTTGTAACTCATAATGTAGAGGATATCTTAGGTGATCCTGAGATTTCTATTATATGTGAGACTATGGGCGGAACTAAGGTGCCTTATGATTATACAAAGAGAGCATTAGAAGCTGGTAAGAGTGTATGTACTTCTAATAAGGAAATGGTAGCAGCTTATGGCGCTGAGCTTATTGCTCTTGCAGCAGCTAATAACTGTAATTACTTATTTGAAGCCAGTGTAGGTGGTGGTATTCCAATTATCCGTCCTATCAATGAGTGTCTTACAGCTGAGAAGATTGATTGTATCCAGGGTATATTAAACGGAACAACAAACTATATGCTTACAAAGATGGAGAATGAAGGCGCTGCTTATGATGACGTTTTAAAGGAAGCTCAGGAGAAGGGATATGCTGAGCGTAATCCAGAAGCAGATGTTGAAGGTTTTGACGCTTGTCGTAAGATTGCAATTCTTTCATCACTTATGTATGCAGAGACTGTTAATTATGAAGATATATATGTAGAAGGTATTACAAAGATTACTCCAGCTGATTTTGCTTATGCAAAGAAGATGGGTAAGACAATTAAGCTTATTGCTATGAGCAAGGAAACAGAGGATGGTAAGTTCGCTATGGTATCTCCTCGTATGGTTGGTAGCGACAGCCCACTTAGCGCTGTTAAGGATGTATTCAATGCAATCCTTGTTCATTCTAATATGCTTGATTACTCTATGTACTATGGTAGAGGAGCAGGTAAGCTTGCTACTGCATCAGCAGTTGTAGGTGATGTTATAGAAGCAGCTAAGAATCTGGGTAAGCACCTTCCACTTCTTTGGGATGCTAAGAAGGCTACTGTTGCCGACAAGGATGCTCTTGTTCAGCAGTACTTTGTACGTGTAAGTGGTGGCGATAAGGCAGCTGTAACAGCAGTATTTGGAAACGTAGAGTTCGTAGAGTGCGTTGACGGAGAATTTGCTTTTGTTACAGAGGCGATGAGCGAAGCTGATTACAAGGTTAAGGCAGCTAAGCTTTCTGGAATCATTGGCATGATTAGAATGTAATATCGATTTAGTGTTAATTAAATAATCTGTATATTAGAGTGGTATCTCCGTGGAGGTACCACTCTTTTTGTAGTACGCTAACAAAAAAACAAGCGCGAAGCATTTGTTTTTTTGAATTAATTGCGTATGTGATGTGCATATTAGCTAAAAGAAAATGCTTCAATTGAATAGTATATACAAAAATGCAAATTATCTGCAAATTGTATAGAAAACTTTATAAAATGTATTGACAATAATAAATGCGATGATATAATGAATACATAATCAATCAAACGAAACAAACAACACACAGTGTTGATTAAATAGATTGGTGCTTACTAACATTTAATAATTAAAAGAATCGATCAGAAAGAGAGGTATAAACCACCAGAATAAGTATTTAGTACCGAATTAATAGTTAAGTGAAAGGTACAGAGGTTATCGTAGGAATTAATAGTGATTGGAAGTCTTGGCCGTGAGCGTAAGGAAGCTCCAGTTTCATAAAACATTTGCCAGATAGATTGCTTGTAGGATTCTTATTACAATTGAATAGTGAAAAATAATCCATTAGGAGGTATAGTCCATTGGACAATGAACAGTTTTAGAGAGCTCTTGTAAGTTATTAATCAATTTGCAAGGGCTCTCGTTTTGTGTTATACTTTGGCTAGTTTACATAAATATTTTTGTTTTATTTATAGACTGTTAATAATAAGAGGATGAAGTATGGCTCGAAAAGACAAAGACGAGATGACAATAGAAGAACGTAGAGAGTATAGAAAAAAGCGCAGAATAAGAAACCAGATATTAGCATACCTATCTCTTGTGCTTTTACTTGTATGTATTGGTATAGGTGGATTTTACGGTGTTAAATTCCTAATTAATAAGGTTAGCGGCATCGTATCACAGGGTAATGATGTACCAACAGTATCTGATGACTCTGTATCTCAGGATCAGTTTGTAATGTCAAGTGATGGCATGGGCGCAGGAGTTATTTCAACTCCAGAAGAAATAGTTGAGCCAGAGGTTACTGAACCAGAAGTGGTTGAATGTGAAGAGGCAAGAAACTATATTAATGCGATGAGCCTTGAGGATAAGGTTGCAGCCATGTTCATAGTATCACCTGAAGATGTAACAGAGGTTGACCGTGTTACTGCAGCTGGTGAGCAGGTTAAGGCCGCTGTTGATGAGTATGGAATGGGTGGAATAATCTTTACTGATAATAATATTACTAGTGCAGAGCAGTTTGCTGAAATGCTTTCTACAGCTCAGGGTTATTATCAGACAACATACAACAACACTATGTGGCTTGCATATAATGGTGCTAGCGCTGCGGATTACAAGGATTCAGGCATTAATATGACAATAACAACTGCTGACAGCTTCGCTCTTGGAAGCTCAGGAGTTCTCGATTGTGTTACACTATTCCCATTCCCAGATGGAGTTGGTGCTGATTCGCTTGATGAATCAATTGATGATATGAGAGAGACAAGATTCGCTGCGTTTAATACTGCAGTTAATTCAGGAGCTGATGCAATTATCCTTTCAAATGCGAAGTTAACAGCAGTAGAAGATCTTCCAGCATCACTTTCTTACGCGGTTATTACAGAGACTCTTAGAAATGATATGGGCTTTGATGGTGTTATTATTACAGGCTTTATGGATGAAGATGCTATTACAGGAAACTATTCCGCTGGAGAAGCAGCTCTTAAGGCTGTTAATGCAGGAGCTGATATTATTCTTTGCTCTGATGATTTCTATGCTGCTTATGATGAAGTTCTTACAGCAGTTCAGAGCGGTGAGATACCAGAATCAAGAATTGATGAATCATTAATGAGAATATATACAGCCAAGTATCAATAAGCTTTTTGATTACACCTAAAATATCAATAAAAATATAATTAAAAAATTATGAAAAAATACAAAAAAGTATTTGACATAGAAATATAGGTGTGATATTATTCTTATTGTCGTTGAGACAACGACGAATGCGATAGTGGTGCAGTTGGTAGCACGCGACCTTGCCAAGGTTGAGCTCGCGGGTTCGAGTCCCGTCTATCGCTCTTAACTCCAAGTAATTAATGCTTGGAGTTTTTTTATGTCTTTTTTTTAATATTCTAATTACTTTACATCAAAATGTAGTATAATTATTATGGGTTTTTGAAAATGACGATTTGCCATTTTCATGTTGTATTGTAACAAGGGGTATTATATGAGTAAGAGAAGGAAGATTACCAGTGCGTTACTGTTCGCAGTTGTACTGGTGGCATTGCTTATTGCAATCATTCTGATAGGACCTGCCGAGCGGCATGAGTCTATCCAGGGCGCAATGAAGGATTCTGTACTTCATGAAACCAACAAAATAGACCTATTTGGTTTATTACAGGTTAATCCAGCGCTCATTTCAGCATTTACAGTAACAGGAGTGCTATTTGTTTTTGCACTTATTGTTAGGATTTTTGTAATCCCAAGGTTCAAATTTATACCTGGCAAGTTTCAGCTTCTTCTTGAGACGGTAGTTGGTCTGTTTGATGATCTGGCCAAAGGAAACAGCCCTCACAAGAACAAGTTACTGGGCGTGTATATATTCACAGCAGGTGTTTATATATTTGTCGGAACAATATTTGAGCTTTTTGGAATTCAGGTTATGAATATTCATGGAGAGCCCATAGCGCTTCCGGCTCCACTTGCGGATATTAATGGAGCTATTTCCATGGGATGTATGTCTTACCTGTTTATATTGGTAGGTGGACTAGTTAACAATGGAATAAAAGGCGTGGGCAAAACTCTCAAGGATTTCTCACTTCCGATATCCATGAGCTTCCGACTATTTGGAGCATTACTTAGTGGAGCACTTGTAACAGAGTTAGTTTATTATTATTTAGCTCTTAGCTTTGTGCTTCCGGTCATCGTAGGTGTGTTGTTCACATTACTGCATGCACTTATTCAGGCGTACGTACTTACGATGCTTACAAGTCTTTTCTATGGCGAGGTTACAGAAAAACCTCATGAACATACAGCAGAATAATTAAACTATTGGAGGTTAATATGAAGACAAAAACAATCAAAAAAATTACTAAGGTAATAACAATGCTTATGCTTATTATGGTGCTTGGAATTATCGTTGCACCAAACAAGGTTTATGCAGCAGATGTTGCTTCAGAGGAAGAGGCAGCTGCTGATGAGTCATCAGTTATTGGCGACAAGGCTCTTGCGGCAGGTCTTGCAATTGGTCTTGCAGCAGGTGCAGGTGCTATTGGTATGGGCTGGGCTATTGCAAAGTCTGCAGAAGGTGTTTCTCGTCAGCCAGAAGCTGAAAGCAAGATAAGAACTATGCTGATGCTTGGTCTTGTATTCGTCGAGACAGCTATCATTTACGCACTTATAGTTGCTATCCTTATCATTTTCGTTCTGTAACGAGAACCAGGATAGAAGGTTATTTTTGAAGCACATTTTTGACTATTAATTTTAATGAGGGGTATAAACATGAATTTGCCACTTAATATTGATTGGCAGCAAATATTATTACATGCATTCAACTTTGTATTACTATTTGCTATTCTTTATTTCTTACTTTATAAGCCTGTTAAAGACTTTATGGAGAAGAGAGAAAAACATTACAAGGATATGGATGATGAGGCCAAGAAAGCGATAGAAGATGCCAAGGTAGTAGAAGCTGAGTATCAGCAGAAACTGGCAGATGTTCAGGAGGAGATTGCAAGCGAGAAGCAGGCAGCTCTCGATGAAGCAGCTAAGGAGCGTAAGGAGATTATCGAGCAGGCCAGAAACGAAGGCGCATCTATTCTTGAGGGTGCTAAGAAGAAGGCTAAGACTGAGCATGACAGAATGATTACAAGTGCTCAGGCCGAAATCACTGAAATGGTCGCTATGGCAACAGAGAAGATAGTAACTGGTAATGTTTCTGATAGCTATGACAGCTTTCTTGATTCAGTAAGTGCTAACAAGGCGGATGGAGAATAGAATGGGTAACGAAGTATGTACGGCCGTGCTTTATTCCAGCGAACCACCAAGTAGTGCGCAGGAAGCAAGGTTTGTTTCATTTATAAAAGAAAAATACGGAGAATCAGTTTCGTTTGTTTGGAAGCAGTCAGATAAATACGAAGGCGGCTTCAGACTTGTTGTGGGCGGCGATGTATATGACTGGAGCAACGAGGGACGTCTTGAACAGTTCAAGGAAAGACTGCGTTCTCTTAGTGGTAAGAATGAAAATATTATTTCTCTTATTAGAGAAAATATTGAAAACTGGGAACCAGAGACTCTGCCACATGAAATCGGAACAGTTCTTACTGTAGGTGATGGTATAGCAGCAGTTTCAGGTCTTGAAAATGCTACTTATGGAGAGATTCTTCTTTTTAATAACGGAATAAGAGGAATGGTTCTTGATCTTACAGAGGATGAGGTAGGATGTATCTTATTTGATGATGATGAAGAAATATCTGAGGGCAGCATTGTTCGTAGAACAGGCAAGACTGCAGGTGTACCAGTCGGACAGGGTTTTATTGGTAGAGTAGTTAATGCTCTTGGTGTAGCTATTGATGGTGAGGGAGATATAGCTCCTGATGGATATAGAGAAATCGAGCATCCAGCGCCATCTATTATTGAGCGTCAGCCAGTTAACAGACCTATGGAAACAGGACTTATTTCTATTGATTCCATGTTTCCAATAGGTAGAGGACAGCGTGAGCTTATCATAGGTGATAGACAGACAGGTAAAACAGCAATTGCTCTTGATACAATCGTTAATCAAAAGGGCAAGGATGTTATATGCGTATATGTTGCAATAGGACAAAAGGCATCATCGGTAGCACAGTTAGTTAATAATCTTAAAAAGCGTGGTGCCATGGATTATACAGTTGTAGTCAATGCTTCAGCATCGGATGCAGCGCCAGCTCAGTACATTGCACCATATGCAGGTACTGCTATAGCCGAGTACTTTATGGAGAAAGGCAAAGATGTTCTTATCGTATATGATGATTTGTCAAAGCATGCTATAGCTTACAGATCACTTAGCCTTCTTCTTGATAGATCTCCAGGACGAGAGGCTTATCCGGGTGATGTTTTCTATTTACATTCAAGACTGCTTGAGCGTTCGGCTCATCTTTCAGATGAAATGGGTGGAGGATCTTTAACAGCTCTTCCAATCGTTGAAACGCAGGCAGGTGATGTATCAGCATATATTCCAACTAATATTATTTCTATTACTGATGGACAGATATTCCTTGAGAGTAATCTTTTCTTCTCAGGACAGCGTCCGGCAGTTAATGTAGGTCTTTCAGTATCCCGAGTAGGTGGTGATGCGCAGACCAAAGCCATGAAAAAAGCTGTTGGAGCACTTCGTCTTGATTTGGCTCAGTATAGAGAAATGCAGGTATTTACTCAGTTCTCGAGTGACCTTGATGAAACAACAAGATCACTTCTTAAGTACGGCCAGGGACTTATGAGACTTCTTCGTCAGCCTCAGTTCAATCCATATAGTCAGCATGAGCAGGTAATAATACTTGTAACTGCAATGGCTCATATGTTCCAGAACATTGCGCCTACGGATATTGAGGGCAAGGTTAAGGGATTATTACAGTATTTTAAGGAAAATGAAATGGCTCTTTGTGGACGTATTGATTCTACAGGCAAGCTCGAGCCAGAGGACAGAGAAGAGATTTTGGAAGCAGCGAAAAAGTTTTTTGCTCAGAACTAATTTTGTAAGGTTTTTCGGAGAGAATAGATTTGGCAAGTATGCGAGAAATTAAAAATCGAATAAACAGTGTCAATGATACTCGTAAGATTACCAGTGCCATGTATCTTATTGCATCAACCAAGATGCGTAAGGCCAAGGAAGGGCTGGATAATACAAGACCTTACTTCGATGCACTGAGGCGAGAAATACGACGTATTTTTAGTGCTAAGGATGATATTGAAAATGCGTATTTCTATCCGCATAGAGGAAGCCACGATTTGCCAGGTACTTATGGCTATCTTGTTATTACAGCGGACAAAGGCCTTGCAGGTGCGTACAATCAGTCAGTTATCAAAGAAGCTATGAAGCTTATGAGTAAACATGATGACAATAAGCTTTTTGTTGTAGGCGAGTATGGAAGACATTATTTTCAGGCTCATAACATTGAGATGGAAAAGTCGTTTTTGTACACCGCCCAGAATCCAACACTTGCCAGAGCAGGTGAGATAGCAGCAGAGCTACTTGATATGTATGACAAAGGAGAGCTTACCAAGATTTTTATTATATATACAGATCTTGTTAATAGTATGTCATCATCAGTTGCATCAAGCAGACTTCTTCCACTTAGTAGGGGAGAGTTTATTGAGGGGGAAGATGAGGATGGCGATGGAATAATAGATATGCCTAGTACAGATTTTGAGTTTTATCCGAATATGGTTAGAGCTCTTGATTCAATTATTCCAAGTTATCTTACAGGATTCATCTACAGTGCATTAGTTGACAGCTTCTGTAGTGAGCAGAATGAACGAATGATGGCGATGGACAGCGCCAATAAAAATGCCGAGAAACTTCTTGAGGAGCTTTCGATTTTGTATAACCACGTAAGGCAGAATGCTATTACGCAGGAGATTACAGAGGTTTCATCAGGAGCAAAGGCTAAGAGAAAAAAATTAGAACTGCAAAAGAAGAAAAAGAAAAATTACAGTGTTAGTGACAATCAGCATAAGGAGAATGCTATATAATGACTGGAAAGATAGTACAAATATCAGGTTCGGTAATTGATGTAAGATTTGAAGATAAACTGCCTAAAATCAGGGAAGCACTGGAGGTTACTCTTGGTGACAATAAGCTGGTTATGGAAGTTGCAGGGCATGTTGGAGACAGCACAGTTCGTTGTATTATGCTGGCTGGAAGTGAAGGTCTTGCAAGAGGCATGGAAGTAGTTGCAACAGGCAGTGGTATCAAGGTACCAGTAGGTGAGTGTACGCTTGGTAGAATGTTCAACGTTCTTGGTGACCCTATTGATGGCCAGGGACCAATAGACGATAGAAATGAGCGCTGGTGCATTCATAGAAAGGCGCCTAAGTTCGAAGAGCAGACACCTGCAGTTGAGATTCTTGAAACAGGTATCAAGGTTATAGATCTTCTTGAGCCATATCCAAAGGGTGGTAAGATTGGTCTGTTTGGTGGTGCCGGAGTAGGAAAGACAGTACTTATTCAGGAGCTTATTCATAACGTAGCCATGGAGCATGGTGGATATTCAATATTCACAGGTGTTGGAGAGCGTTCGAGAGAAGGTAATGACTTATGGCGTGAAATGCGTGAGAGTGGCGTTTCTGAGAAAACAGCCCTTGTATTTGGTCAGATGAATGAAGCCCCAGGTGTACGTATGAGAGTAGCACTGTCTGGACTTACAATGGCCGAGTATTTCCGTGATGAAGAAAACAAAGATGTACTTCTTTTTGTTGATAATATTTTCCGTTTCGTTCAGGCAGGTTCAGAGGTATCTACGCTTCTTGGACGTATGCCATCGGCAGTAGGTTATCAGCCAACACTTGCCGAGGAGATGGGTGCTCTTCAGGAACGTATCACATCAACTAATAGAGGTTCAGTCACATCAGTTCAGGCTGTATATGTACCTGCTGATGACCTTACTGACCCAGCTCCTGCCACAACATTCTCGCATCTTGATGCCACAACAGTTCTTAACCGTAAGATTGCTGAGCAGGGACTTTATCCTGCAGTTGATCCTCTAGAGTCAACTTCAAGAATACTTGAGGCTGATATTGTAGGTGAAGAGCATTATATGGTTGCCAGAAAGGTTCAGGAGATACTTCAGAAATATAGTGAGCTTCAGGATATCATTGCAATTCTTGGTATGGATGAGCTTGGTGAAGAAGATAAGCAGGTCGTTAACAGAGCCCGTAAGATTCAAAGATTCCTGGCTCAGCCAACACATGTTGCTGAGAAGTTCACAGGTATTCCAGGTGTGTATGTACCACTTAGCGAAACAATACGAGGCTTCAAGGCTATATGCGCAGGTGAAGTTGATGAACTTCCAGAAGCAGCATTCTTTAATGTAGGTACGCTTGACGATGCAATTGCCAAAGCAGAGCGTATGGCCAGAGAGAATGCATAACTAACAGAGTATTAAGTTAATCAATAAAAATAGAGGAATTAACAAAAGTGGATTCATTTTCGCTCAAAATATTTACAGCTGAGCGTATATTCTACGAAGGTCCTTGCCAATCACTTATAGTGCCGGTAGAGGATGGACAGTATGGAATATTAGCTCATCATCACAATACAATACTGGCTGTGGTTCCGGGCACTATGGAATACACTCCTGAAGATGGCGACAAGCAGTATGCCGCAGTTACAATGGGCATTGTCAAAATAGAAGACGGAGAGGTATTACTTCTTGTGGATTCGGCAGAAAGACCAGAGGAAGTTTTGCAGAACCAGCTTCTTAGAGATGAGGCAAGAGAGCGAGAAGCAGTTCTTCAGGCTCAGTCTTCAAGAGAGTATAAAGAAGCCGAAGCAGCAATGCGAAGAGCCATTTATAGGCTTAGAAATAAGCAAGAACACAAAGAAATATAGTTTTATTGTGATTTTATTAGTGATTATTTAAGTTGCTTTTTGTATATATAGATGTTATTATCACAAATGTGCGATTCATCGCAGGGGGAAGTTTTTTATACGAAAGGAACTACACATGGTTACTAAAGAGATAGTTATTACTAAAGAATATGGTGCAGATATAATTCCTTACTTGGTTCAGTCAGCTTGTCATTATGACTCAACACTTCATATCACTGACGGAAGCAAGAACATTAATATGAAGAGCATTATGGGTATGACAATCCTTCATCTTAAGAAAGGTAGCACTTTCAAATTAGTTGCAGAAGGATCTGATGAAGCTAAGGCTATTGAGGAAATAGCAGTATGTTTCGAATAATATGATAGGTCATCAGCTTACCAAAGAAGATATAGCTGCTATGGAGGCCGAGATTGACCATCGTAAGCAGGTTGAAAGACCTAAGCTTATAGAGGCAGTCAAGGAAGCAAGAGCGCAGGGTGATCTTAGTGAGAACTTTGAGTATTATGCAGCTAAGCGTGCCAAGAATCAGAACGAAAGCCGTATCCGTTATCTTGATAAGCAGATTCGCTTTGCGACTATTATTGAGGATACATCAGGTGATGATGAGGTTGGCATAGGTGATGATGTTACCATATATTTTGAGGATGAGGATGTCGAGGAAACATACACTCTACTCACAACAATGGGAGCAGATTCGCTTAATAATAAGATTAGTATCGAATCGCCAATAGGACTTGCTGTTCGTGGTAAGAAAATTGGTGATAGATGCGAGGTACGTATCAATAAGGATGTATCATTTTTTGTAAAGATATCAGATATAATAAAGCACTAGCTTTCGCTAGTGCTTTTATTTTTTTCTTTGTATTCTATTTACCAGTCTATAACTTAAAAGTTGTCGAATCTATTTAGGTAGTTTGTGTTTTTCTCTTTGTCATTAGGTGCCTTGTATGATGCATACAGAAATCCGGTACCCATAATAGCAGTTAATGCAATCTTAATCCACTTAATGAGTTTCTTTGTTTTCTTCTGCTTGAGGTCCATATTCTCATCAGTATCACTAAAATCTAATAAATCATCGTTAATAATATTATAATCACGCATATCTTAAATCTCCTTATAAAAAAGCTAAATGTTAATGCATTAAATGTTGTTTCTTTGATGATTTAATTATAGCAAAGAATTAAAAAAATAACGTATGAAAAATAGCACGTTAAATTAACTTAAAAATGGCCTAGGTTGACATAATTAGTTACATATTATATCATTAATAGAATTATTATGGGTATATTGTGTAATAAAGCGGTAACTACATATCAGAGAGCTGTTAAGTCATTGGTTAGACTTATAGTAGCGATCATGGTGGCAGTGTCAGTATTTACTTTATATGACATGGCTGCATATGCTGATGGTGGTTCGCTGCTCGATAAAATTGAATATCCTATCTATATGGTAAGAACAGGTTCCAACCTTAGAGAGACACCTAGCGTTGACGGTAAATGGTTAATGAATGTCCCTAAAGGTGCTTATGTTGTGCTTATGGACGGTAAGAAGCATGGTAATTATTATCATGTGCGTTATGGTGCATATGATGGATACCTTTATTATGGAAGTATTGTGTTAGCTCAGGATGCAGTCTTTAGTGACTACAGACTTCAGTTCCCAGAACTCTATGGTAACGAGTCGGTAGCCCAGGCAGTGGATAAGGAAATGGCTGATCAGATGAAGGAGCTCGAAGAGACCTATTCTGATATTAACAATCCTGATTATCAAAAGCTTGAAGATATTGATTCAGGTGTTAAGAAGACACCTGTTATTCAGATGTATACTAGAGAGAATGCATTTCAGGCTATGCCACAAATTAACACTGTATCGGCTGGAATCAATATAAAAACCATTAAGGAAAGAGATGGTGGACGTATTGAAAAGCTTTATCAGGAATCTCAGGAGATTCATGGTGTGGCAGTAAGTAGATCCAAGATTCGTAACGTCCCTTCAGTTGAAGGTGAGCAGATAGCTACTATTAATACAGATGATGCTGTTATAGTTTTAGATAGTGGTGAAAATGGATACATCCATATTAAGTATGGTGATACCGAAGGATTTATTTATAGCCGATGTATAGATTATGATACATCTCTTCTTGATGATGCTGGTCTTAGTATTATTGATACAGTTATTATAGAAGAGTTTGAGATAGCTGAGGAAGAAAGTAAGAATTACGAGCAGTTATTGGAAGAAGCTAAGGCTGAGAAGAGAGAGGAAGAGCTTCATGAGGCTTCAGCATCTATTAGTCAGGAGATAACTACAATAGCAACCATAGAGCCTCAGGTTATTGAGACAAGTGTAGATACTAAGAAGGCCAGTGAAGCTGAGCCTGAAGAGGAGAAGGGACCTGATACAACTAAGCTTAGTAGAAGAACTAACCTTCGTACTCTTCCTGATGGAAACAGTAATAATATTACAACTCTTCCTGCAGGTACTGATGTAATAGTAATTGGTGAAGCACAGGGTGGATACAAGATGGTTCAGTATAATGGTATGACTGGATACATTTTGGATAACACAACTGTTAATAAAGTAGATGTAAGTAAGCTTGGTGGTGAAGCAGTATTATTCACATGTACAGCATACTGCTCATGTAAGAAGTGTTGTGGTTCATATAGCCCTGAGGTGCGAGGCGGCGTGGCTCATACAGCTACTGGTACAGTACCACAGGAGGGAAGAACAATCGCAGTTGACCCATCAGTTATTCCTTATGGTACTAAGGTAGCAATCGATGGAATGGGCGTATATGTGGCTGAAGACTGTGGTGGAGCTATCAAGGGCAACCACATCGATATATATTTTGATACACATGAAGGTGCTCTTATGTTTGGTACGCAGCGTCTTTATGTAACTATTGTGAAATAGGTTTGGATTAATAAAGGTGGATATCATATGAACATTATGATAATTGGTGATGATCATGGTGCGAGTATTTTCGATAAGGCATACTCACAGGCCAAGGAAAAATGTGCTTCTATAGATGCTATTATTCATACAGGTGATAGCGAGCGCGTTGATGACGATTATTACCAGGATATCTGCGGTCATCCTATTCACATGGTACGTGGTAACAATGATTTTAATGGTACGCCTCAGTTCCTTGATTTAAGAATTGGTGGCAAGAATATATTTGTTACTCACGGACATCGTTATGGAGTATATATGGGAGTGCAGACTCTCTATTATGCAGGCCTTGAGCACGGGGCTGATATTATTATTTATGGTCATACACACAGAGCAGATCATCTAAAAGGCAAGGAAGCTGAGATTATTAATCCAGGAAGCCTAAGCGGAGTTAGGTCGGGCTGTTGTTCTTACGCCATTCTTTCTATTGAAGAGGATGGCTCTGTTTCAGTTAATTTTCACCAGGTTGATAAAAATCACTAAAAAACCATAAAAAACATTGCCTATCCTTGGGTATTTATACTATAATATGTATTTAGAGAGAGTATGGAATATTCTTGGAGGTTATTATGAGAATTTGTGATAAATGTGGGCACAAGTTGGGGAAAAAAGACAAGTTCTGTGGTAGATGTGGATCAGCAATGTATAATGTTGTTCCTTCTAGATATAAGTATTGCTTACACTGCGGTGAGCCATTAGAGAATAAGGCTAAGTTCTGTTCTTCTTGTGGTAAAGAGTGTAGTAATATCATTTCTTTTTCATTTCTTGATGACAGAAAAGCAATTCCAGATGATGTAGAATTAGATTTCCTCAAGGATCGTTTACCTGATACCACGGAGGAAGATGCTGAGCTTGCAGCAGCTAAAGAGGCTGCTTTGAGAGCTGAAGAGGCTGCGAGACTTGCTGAGGAAGCTGCGCTTAAAGCTCAGGAAGAAAAGCAGAAGGCTGAGGAAGTAATCCGTAAAGCTGAGGAAGAGCGTCTTAAAGCAGAGGAAGCCATTAAGAAGGCAGAAGAAGATCGTAAAAAGGCTGAAGAAGAAGTAGCTAAGAAGGCTGAAGAAAAAAGAATAAGGGAAGAGGAAGAACGCAAGCGTGCTGAAGAGGAGCGTAAGCGTAAGGAAGAAGAGGCGCAGAGACGCCGTGAAGAGGCTGCAAGATTAGCAGAGCTTGAGCGTAAGCGCCTTGAAGAAGAAGCTAGAAAGAAAGCTGAAGAAGAAAAGAAGCGTGCTGAAGAGGAAGCTCGTCGTAAAGCTGAGGAAGAGCGTAAGAGAGCTGAGGAAGAAGCAAGACGTAAAGCCGAGGAAGAGCGTAAGAGAGCTGAAGAAGAAGCAAGACGTAAGGCCGAGGAAGAGCGTAAGAAAGCTGAAGAAGAAGCAAGACGTAAGGCTGAGGAAGAGCGTAAGAGAGCTGAAGAAGAAGCAAGACGTAAAGCTGAGGAAGAGCGTAAGAAAGCTGAAGAGGAAGCAAGACGTAAGGCTGAAGAAGAGCGTCGCCGTGCTGAGGAAGAGGCTGAGCGCCAGCGTGTATTAGAAGAAGCAAGACGTGCCGAAGAGGAGCGCCGTGCTGAGGAAGAACGTAAGCGTAAGGAAGAAGAGGAGCGAATCCGTAAAGAGGAAGAGTACAAGAGACTCAAGGCTGAAGAGGAAGCTCGTCGTAAAGCTGAAGAAGAGCGTAAGCGTAAGGAAGAAGAAGAGCGTCGTAAGGCTGAGGAAGCTGCAAGACTTGCAGAAGAAAAGCGTATCAAGGAACTTGAAGAGATGTACCATGATGCAACAACTTCGGCTAAGAAAGCGCTTGAAAAATATGCAAAGTCAGCTGATGGAGCAAGAGGCAATCTTGAGGTTGCACTTGATAAGCTCAATACATTATATAAGAAGGCTGATGTTAATATTGATGTGTCAGAAACAAGAGGTGACTACTACAAGATCGAGGAGATACTTGGTATTACCTATTACTTAGAGGGTGCTTATAAGTTATCAATCCCTCTTCTTCGTGATGCTGCAGATAATGGAAGCTGCAAGTGTCGTATCTATCTTACACAGTGGTTACTTAGAAACCGTGGTGAGCTTCCAAGCGACCAGGGATTCTTACTTGATTATATTGAAAACTCTATTAAGGGCGATGTTACAGAAGAAGAAATTACAATTGCCAACAGAGTTCTTGCCAAGATGTATCGTGATGGTATTGGTGTTAAGAGAAGCCTTCCAACTGCTTTTGAGTATTTCAAGAAGGCAGCAGATGCAGGTGATATTACATCTGTAGCAACAGTTGGTCAGTGCTATATGTATGGTGAAGGTGTTAAGAAGAATGCTAAGGAAGCATTCCAGTGGAACACAAGAGCTGCTGAAGCTGGTGATGCCACAGGTATTCGTAACCTTGCTATATGTTATGATCTTGGAACAGGTACAAGCCGTGATGCGATAAAGGCTATTGAGTGGTACAAGAAGCTTCTTGAAATCATGGGCAATGATCGTTTTGCTATGTATAGAATATCATTATGCCTCTGCAATCCTGACAAGGAATACGCAGGCAAGCCTACTGATGATATGTACAAAGAGGCTATGGAGTTCGCAGAGCGTGCAGTGGCAGCAGGCGAGCAGAATGCTAACTATGTAATTGGTTACCTTTATATGATTGGTAAGGTAGTTATAAGAGATTATAACAAAGCAGTTAACTATTTCTCACTAGCTGCTAAGCATGGTAATTCCAAGGCTAAGGAGAAAATTGATCGATTTACCAAGTCTGCATCAGGGAAATATACACTTAAATAAAATTAATTAAATTTTTTCTTGACAAAGATGAGGCTTTTTGCGATAATCTTTCTTGCGTGAGTTTTCCGCAATCCGTGTCCGTAGCTCAGCTGGATAGAGCAACGGCCTTCTAAGCCGTGGGTCGGGGGTTCGAATCCCTTCGGGCACGCTCAGGTTTTACCTGGGGACATGGTGGATATGGCGCAGTTGGTTAGCGCGCCAGATTGTGGTTCTGGAGACCGAGGGTTCGAGTCCCTCTATCCACCCTTTATTAGTAAATAGCTATTTGGTTAGTGATCTAAGTGTGATTCGGTTAATAGCATTGGGCTATCGCCAAGCGGTAAGGCACAGGGTTTTGATCCCTGCATTCGCTGGTTCGAATCCAGCTAGCCCAGTTTCAGAATTTAAAGACTCATCCGAGTCTTTTTTCTTTTGTTTTTTTCCATATAATGATACAATAACATTGGATACCTATTTTTACCTACGCGGAGGCTAGATTATGAATATAAAAGATAAGGTTAACAAGATTGATAACAAAACAGTTATGCTTTTCAATTATATTATTACAGGTATGGCATTTCTGTTTTTCCTGATATTTACCTTGCAAGTTAAGAATGTTGATGTTAGAGCAGTAGGCGAAGCGGGTTCGGTTGTTGGCTATGCAAGCGTCAATGAATTCTTCTATAACATTCTTGGATTTAATAAGTTTTTCTATGTTGTTTCAGAACTTATTGGATACCTGGCAATACTTGTTATGGGATTCTTTGCATTAATTGGAGTTTTAAGCCTAGTTAAGTTTAAGAGTCTTAAGAAGGTTGATTATAAGCTTTACGTACTTGCAGGTGGCTATGCAGTAATGCTTGGCTTTTATGTACTATTTGAGAAGCTGGTTGTTAATATGCGTCCATTCATTCTGGATGCAGAGGAAGGTCTTGAGGCATCATATCCTTCAAGTCATACTTTCCTTGCAATATTTGTATTTACAACTGCAGCCATTCTCTTTCCTGCATTTATTAAAAAGAGAAAGTATGCAAGGATTGCTTCTATAGTTAGTATCGCTTGTATGGTGCTTGGTGTTTTGACCAGATTTTTGTCAGGTGCGCACTGGTTCACTGATATAGTGGGATCAATGCTTCTTGGCGCAGCACTTGTATCATTGTTCTCGTGTGTAATATGTGTACTTGGTGTACGCTTTGGTAATAATAATTAGCATACTTATTTTAAAGTGTTTACTTTAGGCTATATCTATTAAACTGGCTTTGGGGAAGGCTAGGCGGATTGGAAGCATGCAGTGTTTTTAGGGAAAGTATAAGAGGGAAGAAGTATGAAGATTTTGGTGGCAGACGATGACTTTGCTAGTCGCTGCGGCATAGTCAATTACTTACGGCAGTTTGGCGATTGTGATGTCACAGTTGATGGCAATGAAGCAGTAGAGGCCTTTGCTATGGCTCAGGACTCTGGTAGTATGTATGATTTAGTATGTCTTGATGCGGATATGCCTGTTCTTGATGGTTATGGCGCATATAAGAAAATAAGAGAGCTCGAGAATACAAAAGAAAGTGGCAGTGAAGGCAGGGTTCGTATTATTGTTACAACTGCCTATGAGCAGAACGCGATTGCGAAAAAAAGTATCGAGGACGTAAGCTATATTGCCAAGCCTATCGATTTTGATTCGCTTAAAAATACGTTAACAAATATAGGACTTATTAAGGCATAGGGAGAAGAGGATATGAATGATCGAGAAATAATGTTAGGTAATGTTCATGACCTTAGAACTCCTATTAATGGTATTAAGAGTCATGTTAATTATCTGCAAAGCAGATTAGAAAATGCAGAAGACAAAAAAGAACTTGAGATAATTGAGCAGTGCTGTCAGGATATGGAACAGCTCATCAATAATATACTAGAGCAGGGCAAGATGGAGTCAGGCTTATTTAAGATGGAGCGTCGCTGTATATCAGTGCGTGCCATGGTTGACAGACTTGCAGCAAGCTTTAATAGAAGAGTATGTGAAAAAGGTCTTAGCCTTATTACTCATATAGAAGAAAGAGTACCAGATTCGCTTCTTGGCGATGAGTATGTAGTATCAAGAATGATTGGCAATCTTGTGAACAATGCTCTCAAATATACTACTATAGGAAGTATTGGTATATATATTGACTGTGAGCCATGTGATGGCCGTATGCTTACTCGCATATCAGTTATTGATACAGGAGAAGGCATACTCGAAGAGGGGCAGGAGTCAATATTTGATGCATTTGGCCAGGATGAATCAGTCGCGGCAAGAAATGCAAGTGGAACAGGTCTTGGACTTTACATTGTTAGGCAGATGGCCAAGCTTATGGACGGCGATGTAAGCGTGAAGAGTGAAAAAGGCGAAGGCAGTACCTTTACAGTCAGTGTTTTACTTGAAGTCACAGAAGAATATAAGGTCAAAGAGAATCAGGAGTATCTTGGACTTCAGGAATTCACCAATAAGCTTACTGGTAAATTAAAAGATATTAAAAGTTATGGATCAGAATCCAATAAAGAAGCTTTGCGTCAGGTGGTAGCCAAGCTAAAGCAGTCACTTTGCCAGGGAGATTTAAGAGAGGGGGATACTAGTGTTGGTATTATTAAGATTCTCCTTTCTGGTGGACCAGATGAGGGCAAGACTGCGCTTAGGTTATCTATGGCAGTTCGAGGCGCCAGAAAAAGTGAGGCCTTAGAGCTAATAAGAAATATAGAGGATTTGTATGAAAAACAGGCTTAAGAATATATTGATCCCCTTATGTATGGTGTTAATCCTTGTAGGGTGTGGAAAGAGTAGTGTCGAAGAAAAATATAAGAGAGCTATGGACAGTCTTGTAGGTCAGGAATATGATGCGGCACTTGGGCTTTTCTCAGAGGCACTAGGAGAAGGAGCTGACCCTGAGCAGATATACCGTGGTATGGGACTTGCATATATGGGAAAAGAAGATTATGGCCGTGCGCTTTCTTCATTTAAGGATGCGCTTGAGAAGGCTGGTATGTTCCCAGGGGATATGGAGTACGATATCAACTACTATATGGCTGTGTGTTATTACCACCTTGGTGATTATGAGCAGGCTGTAAGCGTATATGACAGTATTATTGGCATGAAACCTAAGGATGAGCAGGCGTATTTCCTTCGCGGGGATATGAAGCTTTATATGGGCGATGTTGCCGGAGCCATAGAGGACTTTGATAAGACAGTATCATTCCAAAAGAATAATTACAGCAAGTATCTTGATGTATATACATGCATGAAGGACAGAGGCTACGAAGGCGAAGCAGTAAAGTATCTTGATGTTGTTATGTCTGCTGATACATCTGATATTAGTGATTATGACAAGGGTAGACTCTGCTATTATCAGGGCGATTTTATTCAGGGCTGTAACTATCTTGAGAGAGCCAGAAAGAATTCTGGTGATGATAAGGAAATAATTCTGCTTCTTAGTGATTGTTATAAGAAGACAGATCAGTATGAGTATGCAGCTGTTATTTATAATACATATTTAACATCTCATCCAGATCCAGATATGTATAACCAGCTTGGTATATGTTATATGCAGCAGGGAGATTATTCATCTGCGCTTGATGCATTCCAGTCAGGCATTGATATTAAGGAGAACAATACCTGTATTCAGGCTCTTCTTCTAAATGAAGTTGCCTGCTATGAATATCTGCTTGATTTTAGTTCTGCCAAAGGAAAGCTTGAAGAATACATGCGTGTATACCCTGTGACTGATGATATAAAAAGGGAATATGCATTTTTGACAACAAGATAAAACAATATTTAGTGAAAAAATGGAAAATGGAAGTGTGATTTTATGTTAATCACACTTCTTTTTTTTATTCAAAAATGGGTGCGAGGCTTAGAAACATAAGGAGTTCGAGCATTCTGACAATAATGTCAATATACCACTATATCTAGTGCTTTTATAGAAACGAGCACATAATATATTGTATGTTCGTATTGACTTGATATTTTCCCTTTGATAGAATGATTTTGCACGGGCGTAAAAGTACTTATGTTAACCACTTTTAACACGTGTAGATTAAAGTGAGGGATAGAGATGTTTAGTGTAATTAAGAGAAATGGGGAAAAAGCAGACTTCACACTTAGTAAAGTCAACGACGCTATTATGAAGGCGTTCAATGCATGTGACATGCAGTACAACAACGATATTATTGATCTTCTTGCGCTTAGAGTTTGCGCTGATTTTCAGGGCAAAATCAAGGATGACTGTGTTCAGATAGAAGACGTTCAGGACAGCGTTGAGAAGGTTCTTGAGCAGGCTGGTTATACAGACGTTGCCAAGGCATATATTCTCTACAGAAAGCAGAGAGAAAAAATGCGTACCATGAAGTCAACAATTCTTGACTACAAGGACGTTGTTAATAGTTATGTTAAGGTTGAAGACTGGAGAGTTAAGGAGAACTCTACTGTTACATATTCAGTAGGTGGTCTTATCCTTTCTAACTCAGGTGCAGTTACAGCCAACTACTGGTTATCAGAGATCTATGATGAGGAAATAGCAGAAGCTCATCGTAATGCTGATATCCACATCCATGATCTTTCAATGCTCACAGGTTACTGTGCAGGATGGTCTCTTAAGCAGCTTATCCAGGAAGGCCTTGGTGGCATTACTGGTAAGATCACATCAGCTCCAGCAGCTCACCTCTCAGTTCTTTGTAATCAGATGGTTAACTTCCTCGGTATTATGCAGAACGAGTGGGCAGGCGCACAGGCATTCTCTTCATTTGATACATATCTTGCTCCATTTGTTAAGGTTGATAACCTTTCATATGCAGAAGTTAAAAAATGCATCGAAGCATTTATCTACGGTGTTAATACTCCATCAAGATGGGGAACACAGGCACCATTCTCTAACATTACACTTGACTGGACTGTACCAGCCGATCTTGCTGAGCTTCCAGCAATAGTTGGTGGTAAGGAAATGGACTTCAAGTACAAAGATTGTAAGAAAGAGATGGATATGGTTAATAAGGCATTCATCGAGACAATGATCGAAGGTGATGCTAACGGACGTGGATTCCAGTATCCAATTCCAACATATTCAATCACAAGCAATTTTGACTGGTCTGATACAGAAAATAATAGATTATTATTTGAGATGACAGCTAAGTATGGTACACCATATTTTTCAAACTACATCAACTCAGATATGGAGCCTAGTGATGTAAGATCTATGTGTTGTAGACTTCGTCTTGATCTTCGTGAGCTTAGAAAGAAATCTGGTGGTTTCTTCGGTTCAGGAGAGAGTACAGGATCTGTAGGAGTTGTAACAATCAATATGCCTCGTATTGCTTATCTTTCAGCTAATAAGGATGAGTTTTACAAGAGACTTAACAGAATGATGGATATCGCAGCAAGATCACTTAAGATTAAGCGTGGCGTTATCTCTAAGCTTCTTAACGAAGGTTTATATCCATATACAAAGAGATATCTTGGTTCATTTGATAACCACTTCTCAACAATTGGACTTATTGGTATGAATGAGGTTGGTCTTAATGCTAACTGGCTTCGTGCTGATATGACAGATGAAAGAACTCAGGAATTCACAAAGGAAGTTCTTAATCATATGAGAAACAGACTTTCTGATTATCAGGAGCAGTACGGAGATCTTTACAACTTAGAGGCTACTCCAGCAGAAAGTACAACATACAGACTCGCTAAGCACGACAGAAAGAAATGGCCTAATATCAAGACAGCAGGTAAGGCAGGAGATGTTCCATACTATACAAACTCTTCACACCTTCCAGTTGATTACACAGCAGACATTTTCGACGCTCTTGATATTCAGGATGAGCTTCAGACACTTTATACATCAGGAACAGTATTCCATGCATTCCTTGGTGAGAAGCTTCCAGATTGGAAGGCTGCAGCCAGTCTTATTAGAAAGATTGCTGAGAACTATAAGCTTCCATACTACACACTTTCACCTACATACTCAATCTGTAAGGATCATGGTTACATAGCTGGTGAAGTTAAGGAGTGTCCACATTGTGGAGCTAAGACAGAGGTTTATAGCCGTATCACTGGATACTACAGACCGGTACAGAACTGGAATGATGGTAAGCTTCAGGAGTACAACAACCGAGTTGAGTATGACATTGAGAATTCAGTTCTTAAGCGTCCATCAAGCCAGGTTGTAACATTTACAGATCTTGACGATGAGGATGCATCAATTACAGTTGAGTCACCAGAAGAGGTAAGATATCTTTTCACAACTAAGACATGTCCTAACTGTAAGCTTGCAAAAGAGTACTTAACCAATATAAGTTATATGCCAATCGATGCTGAAGAAAATGCTGAGCTTGCGCTTAAATACAAGGTTAGACAGGCACCTACTTTGGTAGTTATAAATGGGGATGACGTTAAGAAATATGCCAACGCATCCAACATTAAAAAATACGCTGAAGATTATGTTTTAGCATAAAGCAACACCCTGCTTCATAAGAAGCAGGGTTTTTTGTTATAAATGATATAGAAAGATAATGGTTTTATAGGTATAATAATTACAATGTATTATTATGGGCAAAATATGAGAGGAGAGCACAAATGATTAACAAATTAGTTGAGAACATTAAGAAAACAGGAGCTCCTATAGTTGTAGGTCTTGATCCTACATTAGCGCTTATTCCAGATAGTGTACTTCAGAAGAATTACAAAGAGTATGGTGCCAATCTTGAAGGCGTAGCTAAGGCAATACTCGAGTACAACAAGGCACTTGTTGATGCCTGCTACGATCTTATTCCAGCTGTTAAGCCACAGATTGCTATGTATGAGCAGTTTGGTATTCCAGGCATCATTGCATATAAAGAGACAGTTGACTATTGCAAGAGCAAGGGTCTTGTAGTTATCGGTGATATCAAGAGAGGCGATATCGGATCAACAAGTACAGCTTATGCAATTGGACATCTTGGTAAGGTTACAATCGAAGGCAAGGACTTTAGAGGTATCGATGAGGACTTCGTAACAGTTAACCCATACCTTGGTACAGACGGTGTTAAGCCTTTCGTTGATGTATGTAAGGAAGAGAAGAAGGGTATCTTCGTACTTGTTAAGACATCTAACCCATCAAGTGGTGAATTCCAGGATAGATTAGTTGATGGCCGCGCTCTTTACGAGCATGTTGCAGAGAAGGTTGTAGAGTGGGGCGCTGATGCAATGGGCGACTCATACAGCTACGTTGGTGCAGTTGTTGGTGCTACATATCCAGAGCAGGGTAAGATTCTTAGAAAGCTTATGCCAAAGGCATATATCTTAGTTCCAGGATACGGTGCTCAGGGTGGTAAGGGTGCTGACCTTGTTCACTTCTTCAATGAAGATGGGCTTGGAGCAATTATTAACTCTTCAAGAGGTATTATTGGAGCTTACAAGCAGGAGAAATATGCTAATTTCGGAGAGGCAGCATATGCCGATGCAGCAAGAGCTGCAGTACTTGATATGAAGGCTGATATCGAGGGAGCTCTCGCATCTAGATAATATAAAAAGTACAATATATGCTAACAGGCGTATAAGCCTAGGTGGTTTGATAAACCATATGTAGTATGTTAAAATTTTCAAGGTTAAATTCAGTATTAGGAGGCCTCAAAAATGGAGCAGTATAAGCAGGAATTTATAGAGTTTATGGTAGAAAGCGATGTTCTTAAGTTCGGTGATTTCACTTTAAAGAGTGGACGTAAGTCACCATTCTTCATGAATGCAGGCGCTTATGTAACAGGTTCTCAGTTATCAAGACTTGGTGAGTATTATGCCAAGGCAATTCATGCATCTTATGGTGATGATTTTGATGTACTTTTTGGACCAGCTTACAAGGGTATTCCACTTGCAGTTGTTACTGCTGAGGCTTATTCAAGACTGTACGGTAAGGAAATCAAGTATTGCTGTGACCGTAAGGAAGAGAAGGATCACGGTGCTGATAAGGGTGGCCTTCTTGGTTACAAGCCAGTTGATGGTGACCGTGTTGTAATGATTGAGGATGTTACAACATCAGGTAAGTCAATGGAGGAGACAGTTCCAAAGGTAAGAGCAGCAGCCAATGTTACAATCGTTGGTCTTATGGTTTCTCTTAACCGTCAGGAAGTTGGTTTATCAGGTGATGTTAGCAAGACAGCACTTGATGAGGTTGCTGAAACATACGGCTTCCCAACTAATGCCATTGTATCTATGGCAGAAGTTACAGAGCATCTTTACAATCGTGAGTGCCAGGGAAGAGTAGTTATTAACGATACAATCAAGACTGCAATCGATGAGTATTACAAGCAGTATGGTTGCAAGTAGTAGGAGGGTATAATGGACGGAGAAAAGGTATATAAGGTTATGCGTAGCACAGGCGCTTTAAATATTGCTGCAGGTGTTATTAGTATTGTGGTAGGGGTGTCACTTGGAATACTTATGATTGTTGGAGGAGCACGTCTACTTGCACACAAGAGCAAGATAATGTTCTAATACGGTCTGATATGAATATATTTGGTAAATATAAGTTTTCAGACAAAGTCCACTCACCAGTTGGAATTATGTCCGCAATATTAGGATGTATAGCACTGGTATCAAGTTTGCTTGCAACAGTTATGCCATATCTTACAAAGGCGTCAAGCTCTGTTAGATATGCGGCTGCATTAGCGCTTGCACTTGTTATGGCCCTTGTTGGTATTATCCTTGGGTTTGTGGGCAAATCGAAAAAAGGTGACTACGGATTATTTCCAAGGCTTGGGCTACTGCTCAATTCACTGGTTGTTTTGTGGAGCCTGATAATAATAGTTATTTTTGGAGCCGTGATAAGATGATGGAACCATTCGAGACAGAGCGTTATGAGCTTTGTAAGGATAAAATAGCTGATATACTTGGCAGCGAGAGCAATATGCCTTCAAAGTATCAGGATTACTTTAAGGCAGAGGCAGCATTTTTATCCAGAGTATGTGAAGCCTATGAATATATGCTTCCTGTACATCAGACAAAGGACGCTACTGCTTTTGATAAGCTTTCTAGTCAGAAACTTAGAGAGTTGATGACAGAGCTTTATGAAGATATTTTAGTTAAGAATTATGATAAGTCATATTGTAATCCTACCTTCACAGTATCGAAGTTTGGTAAGGAGATTGGTAGGATTTTTTCGCTTGTGGCTTACGAGCTTAGAAGTACTATTCCATTTGCGTATGAAGGCAAGGGAAAGCACATTTTAATGCGACTTGAGCTTTTTATCGAGATTTACTGTATCGTAGAGAATGCGGTAAACGATGGATTAGAGCCAGAAGCAGAAACACTTCGCGACAGTATCTACTGGTATGTCAGCGATTATAGTGAGGATGAGTCATTACTTAGAGTTGGCGAGATGGTTGATGAGTCCAATGATTTTGCAACTAGAATCATTATGGACCTTGACCTTGATAATCCAGATTATTTATACACCTATGGTGAGTATATAACAGACAATGAGATTAAGCTTTCTTCTTATCTTGCATCACTTCCAGATGACAAGATAAAAAAGATGGCAGATACATTTTCTGAAGGTTATCGAATAGGATTTGTCACAACTGGCAAAGATTTATCGAAGAAGAATACGGTAAATATTAGATATCCTCTTGGATTCGAAAAAGTAGTACGAGTTGCCATCGAAAACTTTGAGAAGATGGGACTTAAGCCTGTAATATATAGAGCATATAGCTCGTTATTTAGAAGACAGAACGTTCAGAAGATAGGCTACTTTGGTGCCAATCCTAATATGCAGTATGATTACGATCACAGCAAGGATGAGGCATTAGTGCTTGATGGTCAGCTTGTTACAAGAAAGCTAGAAGCACTTAAAGAAGCTTTTGAAGCAAATAAAGACAAGGCCTATGGTCATGCTGGTCCAGCAGTAATGGAAATCTTTGGTGAGGAGCCTTTTGTTCCAGTAACTAAGGACGAGAGTTATTCATTATCCAAGGAACAACAGCAGCTTAGTGTTAAGCAGGCATCTAAGTCTGGAGCACTTACCAATGAATATATTAAGGGCGAGGAAAGAAGCTTTACTATTATCGCTTTCCCAGTTCCTAGTATAGGCGAGAATTTCGAGGCCATATTTGATGAGACTCTCGAGATTAATACACTTGATTATTATCTGTATCAGAAACTTCAGCAGAAGATTATTGATACTTTGGATACAGCCTGCAAGGTTAGAATAGTAGGACAGGGTAGCAATCAGACTGATATAACAGTTAATCTTATTGATTTACCTAATCCTGAAAAGCAGACCAAGTTTGAGAACTGCGTGGCTGATGTTAATATTCCAGTAGGTGAGGTATTTACATCACCTGTACTTAAGGGAACTAACGGAAGACTGAATGTATCAGAAGTATTCCTTAATGATCTTAAGTATGAAAATCTTATCGTAGATATTAAGGATGGCTATGTAGAAAGCTATAGTCTTACGAACTACGATGATGAAGCCAAGAATAAAGCATTCTTCATGGATAATGTGTTATTTAATCATGACACACTTCCAATTGGAGAATTTGCTATAGGTACTAACACAAGAGCCTTTAAGATGGGTAAGGATTTTGATATAGCTGGCAAGCTTCCAATCCTTATTGCTGAGAAGACTGGTCCTCATTTCGCATTAGGAGATACATGTTATTCCCATGCTGAGGATGTGGTAGTATATAATCCTGATGGTAAAGAAATATATGCAAGAGATAATGAGGTAAGTCTTCTTAGAAAGACTGATCCTGGCAAGGCATATTTTAACTGTCATACAGATATCACTCTTCCTTACAATGAGCTTGGACTTATTGAAGCGATTAGAAGTGATGGCAGCTCAGTTAAGATTCTGGAAAACGGTCGATTCGTTTTAGAGGGTATGGATGAGCTTAACAAATATTTGGATTAAATAAGTTATATATAATCAAAAAAGGAGAAAAATAATGGCACAGGTTGGTATTGTAATGGGCAGTGATTCAGATATGCCTATTATGAAGAAAGCAGCAGATGTTTTAGAAGAGCTTGGTATCTCATTTGATATGAGAATTATTTCAGCTCACAGAGAACCTCAGGAGTTCTTTGACTATGCAAATAGTGCAGAGGCAAATGGATTCAAGGTTATTATTGCAGGAGCAGGTATGGCAGCACATTTACCTGGTATGTGCGCAGCTATCTTCCCAATGCCAGTTATTGGTATTCCAATGCATACTACAAGCCTTGGTGGTAAAGATTCGCTTTACTCAATTGTACAGATGCCTAGTGGTATTCCAGTAGCAACAGTTGCTATTAATGGTGGTGCCAACGCAGGATTACTTGCAGCTAAGATTTTAGCAACAAGTGATAGCGCACTTCTTGATAAGCTCAAGGCATACTCTGCTAAGCAGAAGGATGCAGTTGTAGCTAAGGATCAGAAGTTACAGGAAGTTGGATATAAGAATTATTAATATTTAAGGAGAACAACAATGGATTACAAGAACGCGGGAGTTGATATCGAAGCTGGTTACAAGTCAGTAGAGCTTATGAAGCAGTATGTTAAGGAAACAATGAGACCAGAAGTACTTGGTGGTCTTGGTGGTTTCTCAGGAGCTTTCTCACTTGGAGCCATTAAGAATATGGAGGATCCAGTACTTTTATCAGGTACTGATGGATGTGGAACCAAGGTAAAGCTTGCATTTATTATGGACAAGCATGACACAATTGGTATCGATGCAGTTGCTATGTGTGTTAACGACGTAGCTTGTGCAGGTGGTGAACCACTTTTCTTCCTTGACTATATTGCATGTGGCAAGAACTACCCTGAGAAGATTGCTACTATCGTTAAGGGTGTAGCTGAAGGCTGTAAGCAGTCTGACTGTGCACTTATCGGTGGTGAGACAGCTGAGCATCCAGGACTTATGCCTGAGGATGAGTACGATTTAGCTGGTTTCTCAGTAGGTGTTGTTGATAGAAAGGATATCATTACAGGTCAGAATATTAAGGCTGGTGATGTTCTTATTGGTATCGCATCAAGCGGTGTTCATTCTAACGGATTTTCACTTGTTAGAAAGGTGTTCACAATGTCAGAGCAGAATCTTTCAAGATATTGTGATGAGCTTGGTAGAACTCTTGGTGAAGCTCTTATCGAGCCAACAAGAATCTATGTTAAGGCTTTAAAGTCTGTTAAGAATGCAGGCGTAGTTGTTAAGGGATGTAGCCACATTACAGGTGGTGGTTTCTATGAGAATATTCCTCGTATGCTTCCTGATACTATTACAGCTAAGGTTGTAAAGAACAGCTACGAAGTACCAGCAATCTTTAATATGCTTCAGAAGACAGGTAATATTGAAGAGCAGATGATGTACAACACATTCAACATGGGTGTTGGTATGGTTCTTGCAGTTGATAGTGCTGATGTGGATAAAACAATCGCAGCTATTGCAGCAGCTGGTGACAAGGCTTGGGTTCTTGGTGAAGCTGTTTCAGGTGATAAGGGAGTTATCTTATGCTAAATATTCTGGTATGTGTATCAGGTGGTGGAACTAATCTTCAGGCAATTATTGATGCCATTAATGAAGGAAAGATTCGTAACACTAAGATTAAATGTGTTATTAGTAACAATGAAGGAGCATTTGCATTAGAGAGAGCAAAGAATGCTGGTATCGATGCAGCATGTGTATCTCCTAAGAGCTATGAGACAAGAGAAGCTTTTAACAAGGCATTCCTTGATAAGGTTAATGAAATTAATCCTGATCTTATAGTACTTGCAGGATTCCTTGTGGTTATACCTCCTGCAATGATTGAGCAGTATAGAGGAAAGATTATTAATATCCATCCATCACTGATTCCATCATTTTGTGGTACAGGATATTATGGACTTAAGGTTCATGAGAAAGCCCTTGAGCGTGGAGTTAAGGTTACTGGCGCAACAGTGCATTTTGTAGATGAAGGTACTGATACAGGCCCAATCATATTACAGAAGGCAGTTAATGTTGAGAAGGGCGATACTCCTAAGCAGCTCCAGCAAAGAGTTATGGAGCAGGCTGAGTGGATAATATTACCACAGGCTATCGATATGATTGCGAACAACGAATTATAAAATAAGTATCTACTTGATAATAGTAAGAGAAAGGAAGACGCATGAAGGTTTTAGTAGTAGGCGGTGGCGGAAGAGAACATGCTATCTGCACAGCCGTTAGTAAAAGCAAGCGCGTAGACAAGCTGTTTTGTGCACCTGGTAATGCAGGTATTAGCAGTGTTGCAGAGTGTGCACCAATCAGTGTTATGGATTTTGAGGCACAGGTTAAGTTTGCCAAGGACAATGCAATTGATTTTGTTATTGTTGGTCCTGATGATCCATTAGTAGGTGGTATTGTTGATGCTTTTGAAGCAGCTGGAATCCCAACATTTGGTCCTAATAAGGCAGCAGCAATTTTGGAAGGAAGTAAGGCTTTTAGTAAAGACCTTATGAAGAAGTACGATATTCCAACAGCTCAGTATGAGAACTTTGATAATAGTGATGCAGCCATTGAGTATCTTAATACTAAGGCTAAGTTCCCTATCGTTCTTAAGGCTGATGGTCTTGCACTTGGTAAGGGTGTACTTATATGTAACACTAAGGAAGAAGCATTAGAGGGTGTTAAGTCTATCATGCTTGATAAGCAGTTCGGCTCAGCTGGTAACATGATGGTTATCGAAGAGTTTATGACAGGACGTGAGGTTTCAGTTCTTTCATTCTGCGATGGTAAGACAATCAAGACTATGACATCAGCTCAGGATCATAAGAGAGCTATGGATGGTGATCAGGGACTTAATACAGGTGGTATGGGAACATTCTCACCTAGCCCATTTTATACAAAAGAGGTTGATGAGTTCTGTCAGGCTAATATCTATCAGAAGACAGTTGATGCTATGGCCAGTGAAGGAAGAACTTTCAAAGGAGTTATCTTCTTCGGACTCATGTTAACAGCCGATGGACCAAAGGTTCTTGAATTTAATGCACGATTTGGAGATCCTGAAACACAGGTAGTACTTCCAAGAATGAAGAATGACATTATGGATGTATTTGAAGCATGTGTTAACGGAACTTTAGATAAAATAGATCTTCAGTTTGAAGATAACGCAGCAGTATGTGTGGTACTTGCCAGCAAAGGCTACCCACTTAGCTATGAAAAAGGCTATCCTATCACAGGATTTGAAGCTTTTGATAACAAGGATGATTACTTCTGCTTCCATGCAGGAACTAAGATGTCTGATGGTAACATCGTTACAAATGGTGGACGAGTTCTCGGCATTACAGCAACGGGCGCTGATTTAAAGGAAGCTAGAGCTAAGGCTTATGAAGCTACAAAATGGATATCATTTGACAATAAGTACATGAGAAATGATATCGGAAAAGCTATTGATGAAGCGTAAGTATTTTTGTTATAATAGTTCTATTGCGTTTGTAATTAAAGAGAGGTAAAGGGAAATGAATAAGCTAGGAAGAAATTCTTTAAGACTTGCAATAAGTTTAGTAGCTGCATTAGTTTTATGTTTTGCCATGTCTATAGTTGTATTTGCAGCAGAAGACAATGGATCAAACACACAGATGCAGGTTAATGACAACAATGTTAATGTTAGACCAGATGCTGGCACTAATGGTGATCCAGTAGGTAAGGCAAAATCAGGACAGGTAGTAAATGTTCTTGGTCAGAAGAATGACTCAGATGGTAAGACATGGTATCAGATTTCTTATCATGATGATTCAACAGGTAAGGACATTAATGGATATATCAGAAGTGATTTTCTTTCACCATATCAGGCTCCAGCAGCTGCTGACCCACAGCCAGCAGGTGATGATAATCCTGATGAAGTAGGCGGTGATTCGGAAGCTCCTGCAGAAGGACAGAATGAAATCGTAGGAGATGGTTCATTCACTCCAATGGAAGGTGAGGGAGAGCCAAGTGCTATTCCTGAGAACTTCAGAAATGTATTTGTAAGAATTAACGGTGTTGAGATTACAGCATGGACAAATGATAGATATTATATCTTCTATGCTCAGTCACCAACAGGTGCACGTGATTGGTACATCTATGATACAACAGAGAAGTTATATGTTCGTTATGATCCAACATTCATGGCAGGTAGCGTAGTTGGTTCTGTATCATCTAATGGTGAGAAGGGTGGATCTAACGCTCTTGTATTCATATTAATTGGTATCTGTGCTGTTCTTGTAATTGCTACTGCAGTTATGGGTATTAAGCTTGTCAATGGTGGTTCAAGTTATGATGACGACGACTACGATGATGACGATGATGAAGATGATGATGATGACGACGATGACGACTACGATGATGAGCCAAGAAAGAAGAAAGGCTTCTTTAGCAAGTTTAGTCGTGATGATGACGATGATGATGACGACGATGATGATGATGACGATGACGACGATGATGAAGATGATGATTACGATGATCGTCCATTAAGAAGAGCATCAGCATCTACTCAGAGACCACAGGGTCAGAGACCTATGCAGGGCCAGAGACCAATGCAGGGCCAGAGACCAATGGGACAGAGACCAGCACAGGGTCAGAGACCAATGGGCCAGAGACCAGTACAGGGCCAGAGATCAATGGGACAGAGACCAGTACAGGGTCAGAGACCAATGGGCCAGAGACCAGTACAGGGCCAGAGACCAATGCAGAGTCAGAGACCAACAGCTCGTCCAGCTCAGAGAGTTATGAGAGATGAGGATGACTATACAGGATACGATAACTAATCAGTATCTTGATAGAATTAAATAAAGTTTTATCATGCGTGCACCAGTGTTATATTGGTGCACGCTTAATATTATGACAAGGAGAATCCGATGCGTCTGGATTATACAGATAAGGCCAAGATAGCTTTGGTATATGCAGAGAAGGCTTCCAAGAATATGAAGTCATCTTATGTGGGTACTGAGCATATCTTGCTAGGACTACTTAAAGAGAATACTGGTGTTGCGGCTCAGGTACTTAGAAATAACAAAGTTGAAGAAGAGAGAATTGCAGAGCTTATTAATGAGTCAATCAATCCTGATTCTATGACTTTACTTAAGGAGAGAAGAGATTTTTCTCTTCGTGCAAGACGTGCGTTAGAGTCAGCAGAGCGTATTGCAGATGGCTTTGGTAGCAAGGAGATAGGTACAGAGCATATTTTAATTGCTATTCTTCGTGAACAGGAAAGCGTTGCTGTAAGACTTATTATGGCTATGGGTGTCAGCCCTGCCAAGGTATATGGCGATATTATGGTTGCTATAGGTCAGACAGAGAAGCTTCGTGAAGAGCAGCAGGAACACAGAAATAAGAAGGGTGGCAAGGAGAAAACAGCGACTCTCGATAAGTATAGCCGCGACCTTACTAAACTTGCCAAAGCAGGAAAGCTTGACCCTGTAGTTGGACGTAATCAGGAAATACAGCGTATTATCCAGATTCTTAGCAGACGTACTAAGAACAACCCTTGCCTTGTAGGCGAGCCAGGTGTTGGTAAGTCTGCCATAGTTGAGGGCATTGCAACTAGAATTGTTAATGGTGATGTACCTGAGAGCATGAAGGGTATGCGAGTACTTATGCTTGATTTACCAGGTATGGTTGCTGGTAGCAAATATCGTGGTGAATTCGAAGAGAGAATCAAGCGAGTTATTGAGGAAGTAATAGATGATGGTCATGTAATACTTTTCCTTGATGAAATACATACAATGGTTGGTGCAGGTGGAGCAGAAGGATCAATTGATGCTTCTAATATTTTAAAGCCATCACTTGCAAGAGGAGAGCTTCAGCTTATTGGTGCTACTACGGTTGAAGAATACCGTAAGTATTTTGAAAAGGATGCTGCTCTTGAGCGTCGTTTCCAGCCTGTAACAGTTGAAGAGCCAACTATTGAAGAGACAGTAGATATCTTAAGAGGTATTGCTCATAAGTACGAGGAGCATCATAACGTAACTATTACGGATGAAGCTCTTATGGCAGCAGCTAATCTTGCAGCAAGATATATTAATGACAGACATTTACCAGATAAGGCTATTGACCTTATTGATGAAGCTGCTTCAGCAGCTAAGCTTCACGTAACTCATATACCTGATAGCATTCGTGAGCTTCAGGCACTTATAGAGAAGAAGCAGGAACAGATAGAGCGTTCTATCACTATGGAAGCTTTTGCCCAGGCTGGAGAGATTAGAAGCGAGCAGGATAAGCTTAAGAAGAAGCTTAAGAGACAAATCGACAACTTCGAGAAGAAGGCCAAAAGTCAGGAACTAGTTGTTGATGAAGAGGCTATAGCAGAGGTTATAAGTCTTTGGACTAAGATACCTGTTAAGAAGCTTACTATCAAGGAAAGTGAGCGATTACTTGGACTTGAAGAAGCACTTCACAAGAGAGTAATTGGTCAGGAAGAAGCTGTAAGCGCTGTGGCTAGAGCCATTCGTAGACAGAGAGTAGGACTCCAGGATCCTAATAGACCAATTGGATCATTCTTATTCCTTGGACCTACTGGTGTAGGTAAGACAGAGCTTTCCAAGGCATTAGCAGAGGTTGTATTTGGAAGCGAAGATTCGCTTATAAGAGTTGATATGACAGAGTATATGGAAGCTCATTCTGTATCAAAGATGATAGGTTCACCTCCAGGATATGTTGGACACGATGAAGGTGGTCAGCTTGTAGAAAAGGTTAGAAAGCATCCTTACTCAGTAGTACTCTTTGATGAAATAGAAAAGGCTCACCCAGACGTATTCAATATTCTTTTACAGATATTTGATGATGGTCATATTACTGATTCTAAGGGTCGTAAGGTTAGTTTCAAGAATACTATTCTTATCATGACATCCAATGCAGGTGCTAATAGAATAGTTGATCCTAAGAAGCTTGGTTTTGTACAGAAGACTAGCGCTGAGCTTGAATATAAGGCTATGAAGGATGGCGTTATGGAAGAGGTTAAGAGAATCTTCAAGCCAGAATTTATTAACCGTATTGATGAGATTATTGTATTCCATGCGCTTAATAGCGAAAATCTTAGCAGTATAACAACTCTTCTTTGCAAGAGTCTTGTATCAAGATGTAAGAAGCAAATGGATATTAAGCTTACAATACCAAATGCATCAAAGAAATATATAGTAGAGAAATTTACTAATATTAAGATGGGTGCAAGACCACTCAAGCGTGCAGTGCAAACCTTTATAGAGGATGAACTTGCAACTCAGCTTCTTGAAGGCAATATTTTGAGGGGAGACAGCATTACAATGTCAGTGAAGGATGACAAGGCTGTATTCACTAAAAAGTAATAATTTACAAAAAAATTCATTTATTGTTTACATACAGATTGGCTGGAAAATAGTATAATAATAGTATCTGTAATGTAGACATAAGGAGGAGCATATAATGGCAGTTGTTACAGAGCTTATTCGTAGCGAAGCTAATGGAGCTGTTAGCTTTGGAGATTATACACTCACAGAGAAAAAGAAACTTGAGGATTTTGCTCATGGATCTGATTCTTTAAAGGTTAAGACATTTAACGAGATTACCAGACTTGAGAAGAATGGTTTATTTGTTTATGAGTCAGTACCTGGTACAGCAGTTACTATGTTTGAAGAAACAGCTGATGGTATTTCATTTACAGTAGAAGGACCACAGGATGCACAGATCACAGTTGGGCTTGCAGAGGATACAGAATATACAGTATCAGTTGGCGGGGAGTCAATTGGTAAGTTAAAAACAAACCTTGGCGGAAAGCTTAGCTTCAATGTTAACCTTGAAGGCAATGGTGAAGTGTCTGTAGTTGTAAGTAAATAATAGTAAGTTGTAATGGCGCCGTTATTATTAATAGCGGCGCTATTTTTGGGTATAAAGATATTTTTAATAAATATAAAAGAGGAAATATATGGCAAAGGCTAAAGTAAAATCGGTCTTTTTCTGTAAGGATTGTGGTTATGAATCACCAAAATGGATGGGCCAGTGTCCAGCCTGCAAGGCCTGGAATACAATGACAGAGGAGATAGTCAGTACTGCTAAAACACAGTCTACAGGGATTGGTGCTCGTAACCAGGTGGCAGAGGCTAAGAAGCTATCTGAAATAAATATAGAAGAAACAGACCGTATTAACTCTGGTATGACAGAGCTTGATAGAGTTCTTGGTGGAGGTATTGTACCAGGTTCTCTAGTCCTTGTTGGTGGTGATCCTGGTATTGGTAAGTCAACACTGCTTCTTCAGACATGTCGATTGTTATCTAATAGCGGTCACCAGGTACTATATATATCAGGCGAGGAGTCTCTTAAGCAGATTAAAATGAGAGCCGAGAGACTCGGGTCTTTTGATAATGATATGGAGCTTTTGTGCGAAACAGATTTAACACTAATATCTGGTATATTAGAGCAGAAAAAGCCAGAAATAGTTATTATCGATTCTATTCAAACCATGTTTAATCAGGATGTTTCTGGTTCACCAGGAAGCGTATCTCAGGTGCGTGAATCCACAGCTGTACTGCTTCAGTTATCCAAGAATCTTGGTATAAGTATCTTTATTGTAGGACACGTAACCAAGGAAGGAATGGTAGCTGGACCTAGAGTACTTGAGCATATGGTTGATACGGTGCTTTATTTTGAAGGTGACAGGCATGCTTCATACAGAATCCTTCGAGGCGTTAAGAATCGATTTGGCTCAACCAATGAGATTGGAGTTTTCGAAATGAGAGAGGAGGGTCTTGTGGAGGTTGCTAATCCATCGGAGTATATGCTTAGTGGTAAGCCCGGAGATGCTTCAGGAAGTGTGACAACCTGTTCTATGGAAGGAACAAGACCTATTTTGCTTGAAATACAGGCTCTTGTATGTGCTACTAATTTTGGATTCCCAAAGAGACAGAGTGCAGGAGCTGATATTAATAGAGTGAACCTGCTTATGGCAGTGCTTGAGAAACGTCATGGCCTTCATCTTGGCAACTGTGATGCGTATGTAAATATTGCAGGAGGTATGCGTATATCGGAGCCAGCGGTTGACCTTGGTATAGCTATGGCAATTGCATCCAGCTTTTTAAATGTACCGATAAGCGCCAAAACACTAGTGATTGGTGAAGTAGGACTAAGCGGAGAGGTAAGAGCAGTAAACATGATAGAACAGCGCGTTAATGAGGCCATTAAGCTTGGTTTTGATACAGTTGTTATACCTAAGGTGTGTTATGAGCGCGTTAAGGGTATTAAGGGCTGTAAATACGTGCCTGTGGATAATGTAAGAGAAGCCATAAGTGCGGTATGCGGATAATATATATTAATTGCATATTTTAACTGATTTTAGTATAATTAAGAAAGTTATTGTTATAAGGAGGATTCAATAATGAGTTTATTAGATGATTGGAGAAATAAAGCCTACGATTCATCTCTTCCACGTGAGCAGCTTGAGAAGTTATGGAATGCTTATTTTGCAATTGAAAAAGGTATTTATCAGCAGCTTCTTGCTGATCCAGATACAGTAGTTAAGGGTACAGTTAAGGAACTTGCAGAGAAGTACAAGATTAGCATTGAGCATATGGTAGCTTTCCTCGATGGTATCGATGAGTCACTCGTAGAGTCTAACCCTATTGACACAATGGATGAGGATACTCCAGTTAATCTCGGTTTTGATAAAGAGAAGTTATACAAGAATATGGTTGCAGCTGATGCTGAGTGGTTATATAACCTTCCTGAGTGGGATTCAATCTTCGATGCAGACAAGAAGAAAGAGCTTTACAAGGAGCAGAAGGCTTCTGGTACTATTAAGAAGGAAGCTAAGGTATATCCTAATGATCCATGTCCTTGTGGAAGCGGTAAGAAGTATAAGAAGTGCTGTGGTAAGAACTAATTAACTGGTTCTTGACTGATATACAGTATTTATAAATGCTTATTATGGACGTCGATTTTATCGGCGTCCATTTTTTTTATGGATTTTTAGTAATAGTAGATGCTAGTTTACATAATATTTCAATTAGTTAACATAAGATTCTAAGCCCAAAAGCAAGAAATGGTAACATATTTCATCAATAATAATAAGTACAATATATAGTGAATCGCTATATATATGAGCCAAAGTGTGGTATAATATATAGCCGGGGAGTAGCAAGCGTATTACCCCATGGATAGGAGGAGACTATGCTAGAGCTTAAAAACATAGGCTATAAGGTTGTCGACGAGAAGAACCAGGAAAAAGAAATACTTAAGAATATCAATCTTACTATAGATGATGGCTTTGTTGCGATTACAGGACCTAACGGTAGTGGTAAGTCAACATTAGCCAAGATTATTGCAGGTATTATTAAACCAACATCAGGATCTATTATCTTTGATGGTATGGATATAACAGATTTATCAATTACAGACAGGGCAAAGAACGGTATTAGTTTTGCGTTCCAGCAGCCTGTTAAGTTTAAGGGCATCACTGTTAAGAAGCTTATAACACTTGCAGCAGGCAAGGAAATATCAACAACAGAAGCTTGTAACTATCTTTCTGAGGTTGGTTTATGCGCAAGAGATTATATTAACCGTGAAGTTAATGCTTCTCTTTCAGGTGGTGAGCTTAAGCGTATTGAGATAGCTATGATTATAGCCAGAGGAACTAAGCTTTCTATATTCGATGAACCAGAAGCTGGTATTGATTTATGGAGTTTCAAGAGCCTTATCAGGGTATTTGAGAATCTTCATGAGAAGTGCGGTGGTTCTATTCTTATTATTTCTCATCAGGAGCGAATACTTAATACAGCTGATAAGATTATTGTTCTTACAGGTGGAGAGATTAGCGCATATGGAACCAAAGATGAGATACTTCCTGATTATATGAAGGGCGCACCAAGTAATTGTGAGGTACTAACTTCTAAATGTGACTAAAATAGTTGGGCAAGATTATAAATGCTAAATGTAGATTTAATAAAAGCGCGAAAGGCTTGAGGCGATAATATGGATGAAATACAAAAAGGACTGTTAGAAGCAGTCGCTGATCTTCATGAGGTTCCACAGGGTGCATATAACTTCAGAGTAAATGGTCAGCTTGATGGACGAAATACAACTGAAAATATTGATATAGTTACAAAGACTGATAAGCCAGGTATTGATATTATTATCAAGGCAGGCACTAAGAATGAAAGTGTTCATATTCCTGTAGTGTTATCTCAGTCTGGTTTAAAGGAAAGTGTATATAATGATTTCATTATAGGTGAAGACTGTGACATCACAATCGTTGCTGGATGTGGTATTCACAACAGTGGTGATCAGACATCAGAGCATAGTGGTATCCACAGCTTTTTCGTAGGAAAGAATTCTCGTGTAAAATATATTGAGAAGCATTATGGCGCTGGAGATGGTAACGGTGAAAGAATCATGAACCCAACCACTCATGTGGAACTTGGTGAAGGTGCTTATCTTGAAATGGATACAGTGCAGATCAAGGGTATTGATTCTACAGCTCGTAAGACTACAGCGAAGCTTGATGATAAGGCAACACTTGTAATCAAAGAAAAAATAATGACACACGGGTCACAAAATGCAACCACTGATTTTACTGTAGATTTAAATGGCGCCGGCTCAAGTGCCAATGTTATATCAAGATCCGTAGCGAAGGATAAGTCAACTCAGACATTCTATTCTAAGATTAATGGTAATAATGAGTGCTATGGACATACAGAGTGTGATGCAATTATTATGGATGGCGCTTCTGTTAGAGCAATTCCGGAAATAACAGCCAATCATGTAGAGGCGTCGCTTGTTCATGAAGCTGCTATAGGAAAAATCGCAGGCGAACAGCTTATTAAACTTATGACTCTTGGCCTTACAGAGCAGGAAGCAGAGGCACAGATCATCGATGGCTTCATGAAATAAGCGGATAATTAAAATTATATTTAACAATATGGCAATTGCCCGTAAAAAGGTGTATACAGTAACTAAATTCATTTAAATATAAAGGAAAGAGGTAGAGGACAATGACAAAGATTGATGTATTTTCAGGTTTCCTTGGAGCAGGTAAGACAACTCTTATCAAGAAGCTTCTTAAGGAAGGTTTTCAGGGTGAGCAGGTTGTACTCATTGAGAACGAGTTTGGTGAGATTGGTATTGATGGTGGTTTCCTTAAGGAAGCTGGTATTGAAATAAAAGAAATGAATAGTGGATGTATCTGCTGTTCACTTGTTGGTGATTTTGGAACATCACTTAATGAGGTATTAACAAAGTATCATCCTGACAGAATTCTTATTGAGCCATCAGGCGTAGGTAAGCTTTCTGATGTTGTTAAGGCAGTTGAGAGTGCTGACCTTGGCGATGATGTTGTTCTTAACAGTGCGGTAGCAGTTGTTGATGCTTCTAAATGTAAGCTTTACATTAAGAACTTTGGTGAGTTCTTTGTTAATCAGGTTGAGCATGCTGGAACTATTGTACTTAGCCGTACAGGTAAGATGACAGAGGAAAAGCTTAAGGTTGCAGTTGATACTCTTCGTGAGTACAATCAGACAGCTACTATTATAACTACTCCATGGGATGAGCTTGATGGTAAGGATATTAAGGAAACTATCGAGGGTAAGGTTGATCTTGCTAAGCAGCTTATGGAAGAGATGGAGCATGATCACGAGCATCATCATCATGAGCATGATGAGAATTGTACATGCGGATGCCACGACCATGACCATGACCATGATCACGAGCATCACCATGATCACGACCATGATCACGAGCACGAGCATGAGCATCATCACGAGCATGATGAGAATTGTACATGTGGTTGTCACGACCATGATCATCACGGTCACCACCATGCTGACGAAGTATTTACAAGCTGGGGTATGGAAACACCTACCAAGTATTCAAAGGATGATATCGAGAATATCCTTGAGGAACTTGAGGATGAGAAGAAGTATGGTTTTGTTCTTAGAGCCAAGGGTATGGTTCCTTCAACAGAAGAAGGTTGGGTATACTTCGATTATGTTCCAGGTGAGAGCAATGTAAGAGCAGGCTCGCCTGAAGTAACTGGTCGATTCTGTGTAATTGGTTCTAAGTTAAATGAAGAAGCATTAAAGCAGTTATTTTCTAAATAAATAGCACAGGAGAGAATGAATGAAACCTGTATACATGATTAATGGTTTTTTGGATAGTGGAAAGACATCGTTCCTTACTTTTACACTTGCTCAGGATTATTTTAAGATTAAGGGCACAACTCTTCTTATCTTATGTGAAGAGGGCGAGGAAGAGTATGATGCAGAGCTTCTTAAAAGAAGCAAGACTATTGTTGAAACCATAGAAGATGAAGAAGATTTTACTTTGGATAAGCTTAGAGAGCTTGATAAGCAGTGGCGTCCGGAGCGTATTGTAATCGAATACAACGGTATGTGGAATAATAAGGAGATATCCCTTCCTAATGACTGGGTTGTTGAACAGCAAATCTCTATGATTGATGCGAATACATTCTCAATGTATTACAACAATATGCGTTCTATGGTTGCTGATATGGTTCGTAAGTCTGAGCTAGTAGTATTTAACAGATGTGATGATTTACGTGATGAGCTTGGTGGCTATAGAAGAAATATTAAGTCTATTAATCCTGGAGCTGATGTGGTATTTGAGGACTCGCAGGGTGAAATCGATGAGATATTCGAGGAAGATCTTCCTTATGAGCTTAATACAGATCATATAGACCTGACAGACATGTCATATGGCATCTGGTATCTTGATATGATGGATCATCTTGAAAGATATGAAGGTAAGACAGTATCATTCTTAGCTATGGCACTTTTACCCCCTAAGCTTATTAAGGGATACTTTGTACCGGGTAGAATGGCTATGACCTGTTGTGCTGATGATATGGCATTTATAGGCTTTCCTTGTAAATATGATAAGATTAACGAACTTAAGAATAAGTCTTGGGTAACAGTTAAGGCTAAGGTTACAAGAGGCGTATTCCCAGAATACCAGGGAGAAGGACCTGTTCTTGAGGCTGTTGAGGTTAAACCAGCAGCAAAACCAAAGCAGGAAGTCATTTCATTTACTTGATTTTAAATAATAATATAATCTACATTTAATTAATTGTTATTGGGAGTTTTAGGGGCATGGAACAGAACATCAAAGAGATGATTGCACATTGTGAGAGTATATGCAGGCTTATGACTACATTTGCAATCTCGGATCTTAAGGGTAAGACAGAGGAGCTTCTTGATGAGTTTCGTTTTGGACTAGTTAAGTTTGGGGCGTATATGTCTGAGTCCGATGGTCATTTTACAGAAGATGAAGCCGAGTGTATGAAGGAATGCATAGGCGTATGTCCACCTCTTACAGAGCTTCGAGAACTCAAGTATCGTGAGCATCTCAATGAAGATGAGTACGGTAGTGAGATTCCGCCTATGATTAAGTATTGTGTACTTGCTGATGCCAAGAAATCCATTCCTAATGACCCATTTAAGAATCAGAAAGCACAGATAGTGCTTGATACATATAAGCTGTTTGGACAGACTATTATAGCTAGTCATCCTGATGAGTCTATTATAGCAGCTAAAAAGCTTACTGATTATATAGACAGACTCGAGAATTTCCTTGATGAATTTGGAGTGAAGATAGCTCTATGTGATAAGATGTATACTACAACCATCGTGGAAGAACCAACTGGCGAGGCTAACCAGGAAGAGCTTGAAAAGCTTCTCGAGGATTTCAATTCACTGGTTGGACTTAACTCGGTTAAGAATGAGGTTAACAGCCTTGTTAATCTTCTTAAGGTGCAGAAGATGCGTAAGGAGAAGAACATGAAGATCTCCAATGTATCTAAGCACATGGTTTTCTCAGGTAATCCAGGTACAGGTAAAACAACTGTTGCAAGAACTCTTGCTGGTATATATAAGGCGCTTGGTGCACTTAAGAAAGGTCAGTTAATAGAGGTTGACCGTTCAGGCCTTGTTAAGGGATATGTGGGACAGACAGCTATTAAGACTTCTGAGGTAATTGAATCAGCGCTTGGTGGTATTCTTTTTATCGATGAAGCATACACACTTACAGTTGGTAAGGGACAGGGTGATTTTGGACAGGAGGCTGTGGATACACTTCTTAAGGCAATGGAAGATCATCGTGATGACTTGGTCGTAATAGTAGCTGGTTATCCCGATCTTATGGCTCAGTTCCTGGCATCTAATCCTGGATTAAAGTCGCGTTTTAACAAATTTATTTTCTTTGAAGATTATACTGGTAAGGAACAGCTAGCTATACTTAATAGTATGTGCAAGAAGCAGGATTATAAACTGTCTCCTGAAGCAGAGAAGTATGCACTTTCATTCTTTAATGAAAGATTTGATAACAGACCTGAGAACTTTGCGAACGCCCGTGATGTACGTAACTTCCTGGAGAAAGCCATTACCAATCACGCAAGCCGAGTTGTTAATATAGAAGATGCTTCAGAGGAATGTTTATCAACACTGGAGAAGGTTGATTTAGAAAGCATAGAATTATAATCAATAATAAAATATTTAATATAAAAATAGCGGAATTAAATTCCGCTATTTTTTTCGTCACAATATTTACATCTGTATACTTCTTTGACAGGATCCGCAAGATAGAAGATATGTGGAAGCTCCTGTTCAATAGATGTGATACATCTTGGGTTCTTGCACTTCATAACATTAGTGAGTGTTTCTGGAAGAACAAGTTCCTTCTTTTCGATTATTTCACCGTCTTTAATAACATTAACAGTGATTGTATGACAGATAACAGCAAGTACGTCAAGATCCAAAGTGTTGATGTCGCATTCAACCTTTACGATATCCTTTTTGCCAAGCTTGTCACTCTTGGCGTTCTTTATAATTGCAACTGTACAGTCAAGTTTGTCGAGTCCAAGATGGTAGTAGATTGACATACTCTTGCCTGCAGGAATGTGATCTAATACAAAACCTTCTTCGATTTTACCTACATTTAACATAATAGTAATTCCTTTCTGGTAATTGATATTGTAATCGGTAACCGTTAATTTTTAGCTGATTCAAGAAGAGTAAGAATAAGTGCCATTCTTACATATACACCGTACTGTGCCTGATCAAAGTATACAGCTCTTGGATCATTATCAACTTCTACTGAAATCTCATTAACACGTGGAAGAGGATGAAGTACAAGCATATCTTCCTTGGCGTTTTCCATTTTCTGCTTATTAAGAACGTAGAAGTCTTTTAATCTTACGTAGTCTTCTTCGTTGAAGAATCTTTCCTTCTGAACTCTTGTCATATAGAGGAGATCAAGTTCAGGCATAACGTCTTCAAGCTTGATTACTTCCTGGAACTCAACGCCCATATCAGTAAGCTTATCACGAAGGTAGCTTGGGATACGGAGCTCTTCTGGGCTGATAAGGATGAAGCGTACATTCTCGTAACGAACAAGTGCGTTAATAAGTGAGTGAACAGTACGTCCAAACTTAAGGTCGCCACATAAACCGATTGTACAGTTACCGAGCTGTCCCTTCTTAGTTCTAATAGTAAGTAAGTCTGTAAGTGTCTGTGTTGGGTGCTGATGACCACCATCACCTGCGTTGATTACTGGAATCTTTGACTTGGAAGCAGCTACCATAGGAGCACCTTCCTTAGGATGTCTCATAGCACATATATCAGCGTAGCAAGATACCACTCTTATAGTATCTGATACGCTTTCTCCTTTGGCAGCAGAAGATGATGTTGCTTCCGAGAAACCAAGTACCTGTCCACCAAGTCTTAGCATTGCTGATTCGAAGCTAAGTCTTGTACGAGTACTAGGCTCATAAAAGCATGTAGCAAGGATTTTGCCATCGCATGCGTGAGCATACTTTGCAGGATTGTTTTCGATGTCGTTAGCCAGGTCGAAAAGCTTTTCAAGCTCTTCTACGCTGAAGTCCAATGGGTTCATTAAATGTCTCATTAGTTTTCCCCTTTTCTAGTATATTTTAAATATATTAATTAACTCCATAAAAAAGGAGAGAATAGAAAATTCTCTCCTTAGTATTTAAATGATTGTAAGTAAATCATCAACTGATTTTCTCTTAGGTGCTACTGGCTCTTCATCAGGATAACCAATAGGAATAAGACAAACAAGCTCTCTGTCTTCAGGAAGCTCGAGTAACTTTTCAATCTTTTCACGATCAAATATACCCATGATAACTGATCCAAGACCATGCTCGTGACAAGCAAGACAAAATGTCTGAGAAGCAACACCTGTATCAAACATCTGCCAACCCCACTCGCGGTCATTGGTATAAGAACCATCACGTTCAAAACCACTTCTGTTTTTAATAAATGTAACAGCAACTAATGCTGGTGCTGATGCCATAATCTCGCCGTTATGAGGATACTGACTGGTGCAAGCACCAACCTTGTCCTTAAGGTCTTTATCCTTAATTACAACGTAACGAGTAATCTGTGTATGCTTCCAGCTAGGAGCATATGAAGCTTCTTCAACGATTTCACGAATCACAGCCTCATCAATGGGGGTGTCTTTAAATTTTCTAATACTTCTTCTACCTAAAATACATGATTTTACATCCATTTTATTTACCTCCATTTAGTTTATTCTCTGCATTAAATCATAACATTATGGTATAATATTTACAACAAATTTTTAGTGAATGAGGCGAGAAAAATGCAGTCAGAACAGTTTTTATTTTACCGTGATAGTAAGGACTTTGAGTTACTTGAAAATATGTGTGCTTTAGTGGAGGGCGAGCCTAATGAAGCCCTGTTTTATAAGGTGGTAAGTCAGCTTTACAAGTACGCAGGTGAGAATGGTTTTGAAGGAAACCTTTGGCATTGTTATCTGACAGAGCTTTTAGTTTATAACGAGAATCCATATACAATCAGTTGTGAGATGAGAGGTCATGTTGAAGGTACACTTAATCAGGCTGTATTACATGATTTTAGAATCTTTAGAGATATGTTTGCTTATGATATCGAAGCTCTTGAAAAGAGCATTGGTAATACTAGGGATATGACAATACTCACATCGTACAAGGGTACTGGCAAAGAAGCTATTAAGTATAACAAGCATATAGTTGCTGAGATTAATGCTTTGGCAGTAAGACTTGCAAGTACTAAGGATGTAGAAGAGTTCAAGAGCTATCTTGATGAGTTCTATGGAAAGTACGGTGTAGGTGTATTTGGTCTTCATAAGGCATTTAGAGTAGAGCATGACAAGGATGTTCTTAATATCAATCCTATCTTTAATATAGCAGTTACCAGCCTTGATGATCTGGTAGGCTATGATATTCCAAAGCAAAAGTTAGTTGATAATACTGAGGCATTTTTAAATGGTAAGAAGGCTAATAACTGTCTTATCTATGGTGAGTCAGGTACAGGTAAATCATCTAGTATCAGAGCTATTATCAATCAGTACTATGAAAGCGGTCTTCGTATGATCGAGGTTTATAAGCATCAGTACAAGGAGCTTAATGATCTTATTGACAGACTGAAGGTAAGAAATTATAAGTTCATCATTTATATGGATGACTTATCATTTGAGGAGTTCGAGACCGAGTACAAGTATTTAAAGGCTGTTATTGAGGGTGGACTTGAGAGTAAGCCTGACAATGTTCTTATATATGCAACAAGTAACCGACGTCACCTTGTCAAGGAAACATTTAATGACAAGGACGGTGATGGCGGGGATATCCACAAGAATGAAACAGTTCAGGAGAAGCTTTCACTCTTTGCAAGATTTGGTGTTTCTATATACTTTGGAAGACCAGAGAAGAGAGAGTTTAATCGTATCGTTACAGAGCTTGCGAAGAAGTATAACATCGATATGCCAGAAGACGAGCTTGTGCTTAAGGCCAATGCATGGGAACTTCAGCATGGCGGATTGTCAGGACGAACTGCAAGACAGTTTGTTGATTACCTTCGTGGTCAGCAGTAATTTAATTAGAATAAATAATAAATATACAAAATAGTTTTATCATTGGAGGGTTACGTTATATGGCAGATAAACTATTTGCAGCCATCGATGTGGGGTCATTTGAGATGGCAATGAAGATATATGAAATATCTTCGAAAAAAGGTATGAAGGAAATAGAGCACGTGCGTCATCGATTGGCGCTCGGCTCCGATTCTTATAATAGCGGCAAGATCAGCTTCAGTAAGATAGATGATCTATGCGATGTACTCCGTAAGTTCAGTGATATTATGGCAAGCTATCATGTCACTGAATACAAGGCGTACGGCACTTCAGCACTTCGAGAGACTGAGAATACTCTCATCATAAGAGATCAGATCCGTAACAGAACGGGTATAGATGTGGAGGTACTCAGCAATTCTGAGCAGCGCTTTTTGGACTATAAGTCTGTGGCATCTAGAGGCGCAGTATTCAACAGGATAATTGAACAGGGAACAGCCATCGTAGATATAGGCGGCGGTAGTATTCAGATATCTCTTTTTGAAAAGGATACACTTGTTACTACGCAGAGCCTTCGTCTTGGTGTGCTTAGACTTAATGATCAGGTAGAGCATATGCGTATTGTTCGTGACAAGCGTCGTGAACAGCTCGATGAAATGATTCAGAGCCAGCTTGGTACATTTAGAAAGCTGTATATGAAGGATAGAGAGATAACCAATCTCATAATCGTTGATGATTATGTATCAAGAGTAATGCAGTCAGGTGTGGTACCTACATCAGGTGACTGTATTGCAAGTAGCCACGACTTCATGGAGTTTGTTAGTGAGCTATCTGAAAGAGGCCGAGAAGAACTGGCTGATAAGCTTGAGGTTCCGGAGGAAATGGTTGATTATATAGAGGTTTCAGCCAATATTATCAGGAATATAATCGAAAGCAGTGGAGCAGTTAATATCTGGGCACCAGGTGTAACTCTTTGCGATGGTATAGCTTATGAATATGCTGAGAAGTGTAAGCTTAAGATGATAGCTCATGATTTTGAGAAGGATATCTTAGCTTCAGCCATTAATATAAGTAAGAGATATATGGGTAGTAAGAAGAGGGCTGAGACCATTTCGAGTATAGCCCTTGAACTATTCGATGCCATGCAGTCAGTACATGGTATGGGTACGAGGGAGAGATTCCTTTTGCAGCTTGCTAGTATACTTCATGACTGCGGCAAATTCATTAATATGACCAATGTTGGTGAATGCTCGTACAACATTATTATGAATACCGAGATGATAGGCCTTTCTCATGATGAGAGACAAATCGTAGCTTACGTAGTTAAGTTTAATCATGAACCATTCGCATACTATGGTGAGATATCAAGCACGTCATCACTTGGCCGAAGCGAGTATCTTGTTATAGCCAAGCTCACAGCTATTCTTCGAATCGCGGGAGGTCTTGATAAATCTCATAAAGACAAGATGCGTAAGATTAAGGCAACGCTTCAGGATGATAAGCTTGTAATTAATTTTACAGGTGTTCAGGATATTGGCTACGAGAAGGAGTCATTTAATAAGAAAGCAGCACTATTTGGGGAAGTATTTAGTATAGAGCCTGTCATAGTACAGAAGAAGGGCGAATAAATGGAAAAGAAGAATTATAAGAATAGTAAATATTATTACAACAGAGAGCTTAGCTGGCTTAGATTCAATGCCAGAGTTTTGTCAGAAGCAAGGGACGAAAATATTCCTTTCTTTGAGCGTATCAAGTTTCTTAGTATTACTTCGTCGAACCTTGATGAGTTCTTCATGGTACGTATTGCATCCCTTAAGGATATGGTGCACGCTGGCTATGAGAAAGAGGATATTGCAGGATTAACTCCAGGTGAGCAGCTTAAAAAGCTTTATAAAGAGGTTCATGAGTTTGTTGAGCTTCAGTATGATACCTATGAGAATATGGTTCGTCCTGGCTTTGAAAAAAGCAAACTTAAGCTTATAGAGCATCATGAAGATTTAAATGAGTCAGAGGCAAAATACATCGATGATTATTTCATGAGAGAGGTTTATCCGGTTCTTACTCCTATGGCAGTAGATTCTTCAAGACCATTTCCTCTTATTATGAATAAATCTCTTAATATAGGTGCGCTGTTATCTAAGAAAGATAAAAAGGAAGAGTTTGCAACTGTACAGGTTCCAAGTGTTCTTCCTAGATTTATCAGAGTTGAGGATGAGGCCAAAGGTGAGATTAAGCTTATTTTGCTCGAAGAAGTAATAGAGCGTAATATTTCCAAGCTGTTTTTAGGCTACGATATACTGTGCTCGGCACCTTATAGAATCATGCGTAATGCTGACCTTACTATCGAAGAGGAAGAGGCTGAGGATTTGCTTAAGGAAATCGAGAAGCAAATCAAGAAGCGTCAGTGGGGCGAGGCCATTCGATTAGAAGTACAGAGCGATATTGATAAGAAGCTTCAGTCAAGATTAAAAGAAGAGCTTGGTCTCCATAGTGATGATATTTACAAAATTTCAGGACCTATAGACCTTACCTTCCTTATGAAGGTATACGGACTAGATGGTTTTGACAGTCTTAAGAAAAAGAATCTGGCACCACAAAGCGTACCAGAGCTTCCAGAAGGCTGTGATATTTTTGAGAGTATTCGTAAGAAGGATATACTTCTTCATCATCCATATCAGAGCTTTACACCAGTTGTCAGGTTTATTGAGCAGGCGGCTAATGATAAGAATGTTCTCGCTATCAAGCAGACACTTTACAGAGTCAGCGGTAATTCGCCTATTGTAAAGGCACTTATGAAGGCTGCTGAGAATGGTAAGCAGGTATCAGTACTTGTTGAGCTAAAAGCCAGATTCGATGAGGAGAATAATATTGTATGGGCCAAGATGCTTGAGAAAGCAGGCTGTCATGTTATCTATGGACTTGTAGGTCTTAAGACTCATTCCAAGATAACTTTAGTTGTTCGTAAAGAGCAGGATGGTATCAGAAGATATGTACATCTTGGTACAGGTAACTATAATGATGCTACAGCCAAACTTTATACAGACCTTGGACTCTTTACAGCCTCTGAAAGCGTTGGAGAGGATGCAACAGCTGTATTTAACATGTTATCAGGATATTCAGAGCCACTTGGTTGGAATAAGCTGAGTGTTGCACCATTATGGCTTAAGAAAAAACTTCTCAAGTTAATTAGAAGAGAGACAGAGTGGGCAAGAAACAACAGACCTGCCAAGATTGTGGCCAAGATGAATTCTCTTTGTGATCCAGATGTAATAGCTGCTCTTTATGAGGCCAGTAGTGCAGGCGTTGAAATCAATCTTCTTATAAGAGGTATATGCTGTCTTAAGGTTGGAATAGAAGGGGTAAGTGAGAACATTCACGTGCGTTCTATTGTAGGTGATTTCCTTGAGCACAGCCGTATATTCTATTTTGAAAATGATCATTCGCCAGAGGTGTTCCTTGCCAGTGCTGACTGGATGCCACGTAACCTTGAGAGACGAGTTGAGATTATGTTCCCAGTTGAGGATAAGGATCTTAAGGAAAAAGTTATGCATATTCTTGATGTTCAGTTTAAGGATAATACCAAGGCTCATTTACTGCAGCCTGACGGTGAGTATATTAAGGCTGTGCCAGGCAAGGATGATGCCAAGGTATGCTGTCAGGAGATATTTGGTCAGGAAGAAGCTGAGAAGCTAGGCAAGAAAAAAGGCGAAGGCAGCAGGGTATTTATTCCTAAAACAAGTATCGATTAATGGTGCTATAATATGTTTAATAAAAAGCTAGAAAGGTGATTGGCTAGGTGAGTAAGTTAGTATTAGCATCAGGCTCTCCAAGAAGACGTGAGATAATGTCTAAGGAAGGCCATGAATTTGTAATTATTAAAGCCGAAGGCGAGGAGTACTCGGACGCAGAAACCTCCAGTGAATACGTGTCAGATTTATCGAGAGATAAGGGCATGGAGGTATATGGTAAGGTGTGTGGCCACGAGGCAGAGTATGGGCTGGAAGTGACTGACGGTGAGGCAGTATTTATACTGGCAGCCGACACAGTGGTTTCTCTTGATAATAAGAATCTTGGTAAGCCATCTAATGAGGAAGAGGCTGCACGTATGATTCGAAGTATTGCGGGCCGAAGTCACAGCGTATATACAGGCGTGACTATTGTTAAGTACGTGGCAGGTAGTGAAGGCTACGAGGTAAAGACCTTCTTCGATGAAACACTAGTTCATGTGAAGTCATTAACAGAGCAAGAGATAGCCGATTATGTTAGCCTGGGAGAATGTATGGATAAGGCGGGAGCCTATGCTATACAAGGCGAATTTGGCAAGTATATCGAGGGTTTTGAAGGTGATTACAGAAATGTAGTTGGATTACCATATGAAAAGGTGTATGATGCTCTTAAAGAGTTAGATTATTAATACATGGAGGTATAATAATATGTATGATGAAGCAGTAGTAAAATGTTTTCTTGATAATCAGCTTCAGTTATTTCCAGAACCAGTAGCTGAGAATATGGAAGAGGCTGAGGCGTTTCTTGGTGAGTGCTTTGCAGTAGTATGTGAGAGCGCAGCTGAGGTATGGGATTATTTCGAGGATGAAGGCATCGATATGGAAGGCCTTAGCAAAGGAAATGTTACAGAAGCTGATGAAGTATTCGACATAGGCGATGGAAGATACTTAATCGTTGAGTGTTAGTTTATTATCATCTACGATTCGTGATTTCAATCTAGTATATGAGCATTAAAAAAGAGTCCTGATTATTATCAGGACTCTTTTAAATTTATTGATATGAACTAATCAATTAGTCGATTTCATCATAGAAATCTTCAAGTGCGTCATCGATATCCTCGATTACATCATCGTAATCATTTCTATCAAGACCATATCTGATTGAAGCGTAGTTAGGACCACCAGCTACGTAGTACTTACCACCATACTGGTAAACGATAACTGTCTCTGTCTCCTTGATAGCCTTATCGCCATCAACAGTAAGCTCCCACTTAACTTCAGCAAGGTAAGCTTTCTTAATCTTCTTAGAATCAAGATCATACTCATCGAACTCATCATCGAGGAGCTCCTGAAGATCCTTAAGATCCTTGATACCAGCCTTCTTACCATCCTTCTTAAGGTCTTTAAGCTTGTTAACGTTCTCACATGCCTTGATTTCGTATGTGAACTTAACCTTACCTTCATCCTTAAGTGATGACCACATCTCCTTGTATACAGGAGTGATAGCCTTAACATATTCCTTGAATGATACTTCATACATATCATCATAGTACTCATCAAGACACTTCTCTGGCATATCAGTATAGAGTGTCTTAGCATCTCCATCCTGGAAAGCCTTCATGTATTTCTTGATTGCAGCCTTAGGGCCAGTCATTGAACTGATTAATACACAGACAACGATGAGTGCAAGAATTGCAACTACACCTACTACAGCAATAAGACCAATCTTTGTATTCTTGTTTGCTTCTTTAGCGTTCTCAAGTACCTGGTTGTTCTCAGATACAGGAGCTACTACAGGCTCTTCCTTCTTCTCTTCAGCAGGAGCATCAGCTGGCTTCTCAGCAAGGTTCTCACCACAGTTGTTGCAGAATGCTGCATCATCAGGAAGCTCAACGCCACACTTTGGACATTTCTTCATAATTTTTCTCCCTTTCGTAAAACATAAAATAAGTGATTATACATTAAATCACTATCATAGATTATATAATAATAGTGATTCTATGTCAATTTAATATATGGTAGAAGACCATCATGATTGTTGTCATCTACTGTAATAACATTAGCAATCTCTCTAACACTGTCTCTTGCATTTTTCATGGCTATTCCAGTGCCAGCGGCTTCTATCATTGATATGTCATTTTCCTGGTCGCCAGCGGCTAGGCTGTTGGCAACAGGAATATTTAAATAAGAGCATAACTCTCTTACAGCACTTCCTTTTCCAGCATCATTATTAAATACCTCAAGAAGCCTTGGGTTGGACTGAATACAGGTAAGCTCATCGCCTAGCTCCTCGCGGATTTTTTCAGCGAGTGGAATAAGCTTTTCTTCGCCGTCTAGAGAGATACAAAGTACCTTGCAGGATGGCTTCGTAACACACTCAGGGTAACTACTATTAGTTATTATTGGAAGCTTAACTGTTCTTGTATAAAATGCAAGTTCTTCGTTTTCGTGATGAGCCAGTATATTGCCACCTTCGTAGCAGTGAGAGTGTATTCCCATAGAGCTTGTTATGCCCCATACCTTTTTTATAAGCTCTGGAGAAACAGGTTTTTGAATAATGATTTCATCACTGGCTGGATGGTATATCTCAGCACCGTTATAGCCCACGCAGTACAGGTTACTGTGATTTAAATCGTAGTCATCTGCCACCTTTCTAACGCTAAGAGTTGGTCTTCCGGAGCAGAGTACGAAAGGATTACCGGCATCCATCCATTTCTTAATGGCATCATGGAGCTCGGAAGATATCTTCTTATCAGTAGTAAGAAGTGTTTCATCAAGGTCAGTGAAAAATATCTTTCTGCTTCTAAGAGCCTTTAATTTATCAAGTATCTCTTCATATACAAATAATTTGCCGTAGCCAGTACCAAGCTCAAGACCAGGCTTGGCAGCGCCGTGATAGTCACTTCCGCCGCTTAGTGCAAGGTGATATTTTTTAGCGAGTGCCTTGATATCCCTTTCATCGCTTGGAGCATATGTACTGTATATAGCTTCAATGGCCTGAAGTCCTGCGTCCTTAAGTCTTGCTACCAGGATGTCTAGCTGCTCCTTGCCAAGCTTGTATAGAACAGGGTGCGCAAGAACAGGGATACCGCCACTTTCGAGAATAAGCTTTACAGCATCTTCCGGAGTGATTTTTTCTCTTGGCACAAAATATTTACAGTGATCACCAATATAACGCTCGAAAGCTTCAGGCAGTGATTTTATATATCCGCGTGAAAGCATGTATCTTGCGTAGTGAGCTCTTGTAATAACGGATCCAGGATATTCCTCCATCAGTTTTTCGTAGGAGATATCCATACCAGCCTCGCCACGAAGAAGCTGACACATTTTGTTGTTTCTATTAATCCTTGAATCCTTAAAATTAGTTAAGTGCTCCTGGAATCTTTCATTATTAGGGTCAATAAAAAGGCCGACGATGTGAATGTCGCGGCCTTTGTATTCTGATGATAATTCTATTCCAGGGATAACCTCGATGTCCTTACCTTTAGCGTACTCCATGGCTTCAGCTAAGCCTTCAGTAGTATCGTGATCAGTTAAGGCAAATGCAGCTAATCCCTTGCTAAGTGCTTCGTCAACAAGTTCTGATGGAGTTTTAGATCCATCAGACTTATTAGAATGCACATGTAAATCAACAGCTTTCATTAATTGTATTATTCCTCGCTAGTTTCGTCTTCTGATTCAGCTTCGTATACGACAGTACGCTTTCTAGCCATCTCATCACTTGCAAGATATTCATCGTATGTAGTGATCTTATCAACGATAGAACCATCTGGAAGGAACTCGATGATACGGTTAGCACTAGTCTGAACGAACTGATGATCGTGACAAGAGAAGAGTACAACACCAGGGAACTTAATAACACCGTTGTTAAGTGCTGTGATTGACTCCATGTCAAGGTGGTTAGTTGGCTCATCGAAGATAAGACAGTTAGCACCGCTTATCATCATCTTAGAAAGAAGACATCTAACCTTCTCACCACCGGAGAGAATCTTAACCTTCTTAACACCATCTTCACCAGGGAAGAGCATACGTCCAAGGAATCCACGTACATAAGTTACATCCTTAACAGGAGAGTATCCCATAAGCCAGTCTGTGATTGTATAGTCATTGTTGAATTCTTTTGTATTATCCTTAGGGAAGTAAGCCTGAGATGTTGTAACACCCCACTTGAATGATCCTTCATCAGCTTCTTCTTCACCCATAAGTATCTTGAAGAGCATTGTCTTAGCCTGCTCATTACCACCAACGAATGCAACCTTATCTTCTTTACCAAGAGTAAATGTTACGTTGTTAAGAATCTTAACACCATCAACAGTCTTAGTAAGACCTTCTACGAAGAGAACTTCATTACCGATTTCACGGTCAGGTCTAAAGTCAATGTAAGGATACTTTCTTGATGAAGGCTTAATTGTATCAAGCTCGATCTTCTCAAGAGCACGCTTTCTTGATGTTGCCTGCTTTGACTTAGAAGCGTTAGCAGAGAATCTTGAGATGAATTCCTGTAACTCTTTGATCTTTTCTTCCTTCTTCTTATTAGCTTCCTTCATCTGCTTGATGAGGAGCTGGCTTGACTCATACCAGAAGTCGTAGTTACCAGCGTAGAGCTGAATCTTTCCATAATCGATATCAGCTGTATGAGTACATACCTTATTAAGGAAGTAACGGTCATGGCTGACAACGATAACTGTATTGTCAAAATTAATAAGGAACTCTTCAAGCCACTCAATAGCGTCGAGATCAAGGTGGTTAGTAGGCTCGTCGAGAAGAAGGATATCTGGATTACCAAAAAGAGCCTTAGCAAGAAGAATCTTAACCTTCTCGTTACCAGTAAGGTCCTTCATTATTGAATAGTGAACTGAAGTATCAATACCAAGTCCGTTAAGAAGAGTAGCAGCATTACTTTCAGCTTCATAACCATCCATCTCAGCAAACTCAGCCTCAAGCTCACCAGCTCTGATACCATCCTCATCAGAGAAGTCTTCCTTCATATAAATAGCTTCCTTCTCTTTCATGATATCGTAGAGGCGCTGATTACCCATGATTACTGTTTCAATTACAGGATATTCATCATACTTGAAGTGATCCTGCTCGAGCACTGAAAGACGCTGACCTGGAGTGATAGCAATATCACCATTAGTAGTATCAAGTGCACCTGATAATATTTTCAAAAAAGTGGACTTACCAGCACCATTGGCACCAATAAGACCATAACAGTTACCTTCCGTGAATTTGATGTTAACATCCTCGAATAATGCCTTCTTGCCTACGCGGTAAGTCACATTGTTTGCGCTTATCATTAGTAGTTCCTCCGTTCAATTTATTATTACTTTTATTAATTACTAATTCATAGATTACATATTATATATCGTTTGGAAGCGATATTACAACCTGATTCTTGCCGTTTTTCTTACCGTAATACATTTTATCATCGGCCTGCTGAATCAGATTCTCAATTTTATAGCCAGGTATTGACTCTGTTATACCCATTGTCATAGTAACACTAAGCTTCTGACCATCAGTAGTGACAACAGTTTCTTCAATGGCGGCTCTTGTTCGCTCTGCAATAACTGAAGCAGTTTCAATAGAGGCATTAATCAAAATGAGTATTTCCTCGCCGCCCCATCTACATACAGAACCCTGGGTTCCAACGCACTCAGAAATAGTATTAGCTACCGCGATTAGTATTTCGTCTCCGGCATCGTGACCATAGGTGTCATTGATTTGCTTGAAATTATCAATATCACCAAGGATAATGCTAAAGCGCTTTCCCTTACTCTTTAATACAGACATGCTGGTATTAAGAATCTCATTCATACTTCTTCTATTATAAAGGTGAGTGAGTGGATCCTTGAGAGCGGCTTCGTTAAGAAGATTATTGTGCTCTTTGAGTTTATTTGCGTAGCTACGAATCTCCCATACTATAAGGAAGGTAAATACAACAATCATTGCAAATGTAATCATGTGATTACATATATAAAATGTTCTGACCCATACAATAGACTTAATAGGAGCGATAGGTTCAACATATAATGAGATAAGATAGTTGAACATATAGCATAAAGAAAGAATCAGGGATGTGAAGAAGGAAACAAGACTATGCTTTTGCTGGATAATGAAATTAACATAGAAAAAGCCAGTAATACATCCCACGTTATAAATGGCAAAACCTGTATCCATACCAGTAAAGAGAGTGGATATAAGTGTACATAGTACAACTTCACATATTGAAAGAGTAAGTGCTATGCTGCATCGATTCCTGTCAGTTAATTTGGCAATAAATGTAAAATAGAGAATTGCAACAATGGCATTATATACAGCAAGAGCCATTATATCATTAAAAATAAATGCAAGCGCCAGTACTATATGATAAATAGAAAGACATCTTACTATAATACGAAGATTCTTCTGCGTTGTATAAAATTCATTTCCGGAGCTTAATCCGTTTATATAATCAGTTAGTGTACTCACAATTTTCTCCGCCTAATACTTTTGAATACTACATATATGTACCAAAAGCGTACTAATACACATATATGGTACAGTGTATCACTTTTGTGGGTTAAATGAAAGTATAATATCATATAGAATATATATGGAAGATATACAAAAAAAATCATTATAAATTGATACAGACGAGGACAAGCATAAGAAAACAAGAGAAAAAGTTAGAAAAAGAGAGTAAATGTGATATAATACCGAGGAAACGTAACATATATACAGTTGCTAATAGAGGGGCAGAATTATAATATAACCTTTGTGGTTAGCACTCGAGTTCAAAGAGTGCTAACAAATAAGAAATTAATGAATGAAATATATATATTTTCTTAAGGAGGAAACAACATGAAGTTAGTACCATTAGGTGACAGAGTTGTATTAAAGCAGCTTAAGGCTGAGGAGACTACAAAGAGTGGTATCGTATTACCAGGACAGAGCCAGGAGAAGCCACAGCAGGCTGAGGTAGTTGCAGTAGGACCTGGAACAGAAGAAGTTAAGATGGAAGTTAAGAAGGGCGACATGGTTATCTATGCTAAGTACGCTGGAACAGAAGTTAAGCTTGATAAGGATGAGTACATCGTAGTTAAGCAGCAGGATATTTTAGCAGTTGTTAAATAATTGTTTTAATTGGAGGATATAAAAATGGCTAAAGAGATTAAGTACGGCGCAGAGGCTAGAAGCGCACTTGAGGCAGGCGTTAATAAGCTTGCAAATACAGTTAGAGTAACAATCGGACCTAAGGGTAGAAACGTTGTTCTTGATAAGAGCTACGGTGCACCACTTATCACAAACGATGGTGTTACAATCGCTAAGGAAATCGAGCTTGAGGATGCATTCGAGAACATGGGTGCTCAGCTTGTTAGAGAAGTTGCTACTAAGACTAATGACGTAGCAGGTGATGGTACAACAACAGCTACAGTTCTTGCTCAGGCAATGATCAATGAAGGTATGAAGAACCTTGCAGCAGGTGCTAACCCAATCATCCTTAGAAAGGGTATGAAGCTTGCTACAGATGAAGCAGTTGCTTCTATTGCAAAGCAGTCAGCAAAGGTTAAGGGTAAGGAGCAGATCGCAAGAGTAGCTGCTATCTCAGCTGGAGATGATGAAGTTGGTAATATGGTAGCAGACGCTATGGAGAAGGTTTCTAACAACGGCGTTATTACTATTGAAGAGTCTAAGACAATGAAGACAGAGCTCGACCTTGTAGAAGGTATGCAGTTCGACAGAGGATATATTTCAGCTTACATGGCAACAGATATGGACAAGATGGAAGCAGTTCTTGATGATCCATATATCTTAATTACAGATAAGAAGATTGCTAACATCCAGGAGATTCTTCCACTTCTTGAGCAGATCGTTCAGTC
>DCHQ01000012.1 GCA_002314855.1 Lachnospiraceae bacterium UBA1748 | reverse complement strand
CTCCATTAACAGAAAATACACCATCATTTGCCAGTACATTACTAGCATTTGAAATCATAGCTTCAGGATTTTTAAGCTGATACTGAAGATAATGGGCAACAATCAAGCTATACTCTTTATCTTCATCGATTTGCTTCCAAGCCTCTTCCTGTTCAATGTCGCTAAACTCTACAGATATTTCCACACCCTGTGGAAGACTACTCTTGTTATCTGAAACAAATCGCTCAAAATCATCGGCCCAACTTCCATGAATATCATAGCCATACACCTTTGTCCCCTGTGGGATTCTTTCCCAGTTGTTTCTCCAAAGCTTTGCATAACCACAACCAAGGTCTAAAACCTTTTCCCCAACCTTTATATCCAAAGAATTGAAAATACGGACATACCAGTCCATCTCATCTTCTGTATGTTTTAGTGCATCCCAGTGTCTCTCGTCAGCACATTGATCCAAACCAACATTTTGAACTATAGTGGCAACATCATCCCAGTCAAGTCCCTCGGATTTTCTTTCTAATGTTCTATTAATAGCATTAATAACTTTATCTATTTGATAACGTTTTTCTTCCATCTGCTTCAGTTGCATCCTAAGTGCAGTTTCTATATCCGAAGCTTCACCATCGACAAGATTGTCTCTAATTGCTTCTAACGAAAAACCTATTTGCTTAAGAGCAACTATCTTCTCTAATATTTCCAGTGCTGCATGATCATATAATCTATAATTGCCCTCTGAGTATTCTGTAGGCTTAAGTAATCCCTTCTCGTCATACAATCTGACTGCTTTTTGTGAAACTCCTGCCTTTCTGGCTATCTCTCCTGATGTCATTTTGTCATTCATTGGTATATCAACCTCCGTGTGTTTGTATTGGACGTCCTTGTATTAACCATAAGGGATTCCCTAGGGGAAGAGTCAACACATAATTAGAAAATATTTCCAAAAATATTTTCCATTAATCCGATCATATCGAATTATACAGCTCCTATACTGCAAAGATTTCCTCTAAGCACATACCCTATCTTTTCGTAGCACGCATTGGAAGCTTCATAGTCTGCATTGGTATACAGCATTGGTACAAACCCTGCTGCCTCAGCTTTTCTAGTTACCTGATAAACCAGATGCTCTGCATAATGTTTCCTTCGATATTCTGGCAGTGTATATACAAGTCCTATAGATGCCATGTCGCCATCTGGTGCAAATCTGCAGCTCGCTATTTTTTTGCCTTCTGCATTTTTCCAAAAATATAAATTGCCTTCATCAATATGCTCCTGCGCTAACTTTCTGTACCCTTCATAATCTGTTTTATCTACGCCTGTCTCTTCATGAAACATAGCCTCAAATTCAATTAATTCATCCAAATCGTCTGATGTACATTCATATATAGAACCATCCACTTCATCTGTCAGCGCAATAGGATTAAGACAATCATATGCAAACATATTAAGAACTATACCAAGATCTTCCCCTTCTTTTGCAGCTCGTGAGATAAAATATTCCGCAAGTTCATACTTAACATTAAAGTTATGCTTTCCATCAAGAAGTTCATACTCCTTAGCTATCTCATATGCTTTTTTATAGTCATCCTCGGTTGCATCATCAGGTGTCCATATCCAGACAGGAAAAGGTTCGCAGGAAAAGCAAAATATTATCTTCTCATGATCACTAAGCTTTATTTTACAGTCAAACCCAAGTATCTTTTTTAATACGAAAAAAGTGTATTTATCATTATCAAGTAACTTAAAATCTCTATCATCTACAAAATTATCCATCTTTAACTCTCCCATTCAAAATAATCTTTTATATCTTAAAAATAGTGCTCCATCAGCCTGTCTACCCATTCGGGAACTACTGCATCCTTCCTGTCATAAACCGGATAGTACGGCTTTATATCAAGTACTGCTGTGCCGTCGATTGCATCTAATCCCTTTACAGTTAGCTGCTTTTCATCCACGCTGACAATCTCTACTGATGTCATGCCTATTTTATTAGGTCTGTCTTTACCTCTCTGCGAAAAGATACCTACAAGCGGCATGTCGTCTCTGTTTTGAGGTCTTCTTCTAAGATGCTTTTCTTTGTCATAAACTGCTTTATCCAAGTGATAAAGAATAATGGCATGAGAGAAATCACTTAATCCTTCAAGGCCCGAGTAATATTCCTCTTCAAGCTCTATAACCGATACATCCTGTCCCCATGATACATCTTTTTTATTTGCCACATCATTATGTACATAGCCAATTGGCTTCATTACTATTTCTACTATTTCGCTCATAGTCTCTGTCCTCACATAATAAACAAAAATGAACCACTAACCCCGTCCCCAAGTGTTCATACTCATTGGTTTCCTTCCTCGCTAATAAAAAGACCACTTACCTCGAAAGATAAGTGGTCAGCATATACATGTACTCTATATTCTGAGATTATATCTTTATCGGTAACCTTCATTTTTACATACAACATTAAAACCATGCTTTAGTCCCATAAGCATAGTCCCTGAAATAATGTATGTAATCTCGGTTACAAACTTCTTCATAAAGATAATCTCCTTTCAAAAATATTGTGTAAACGATACTTCATAATTAATACAAAGTCAAGTATTTTTTTATCAATTACATAATAGATTATCCAACTGATTCCTTGTATGCTTCACACATGTTTTCTAAAGTCGCATGCCAAACTAGTCCACCAAATACTCCGCCATAAAACGTACTCTAAATCTAATCTTTTATCCACGACCTGGATCTAAAAATACAACATGATTACTATAATACTTGCTGCTAATTACATTACTAGTTTCACGAATTTCTAATTCATTAGCAATATGTTCTAATGTTTCTATATCACTAGAACCACTAAGCACAATAACATACCCTGCAGATTCATTAAGCATGATATAAAAATTTGAATCTTCAATACCTTTATATCCATCTCTTGTGCCACGTATTTTTATAATATCATAATTACTTCTATGATCTTCAGTGATTTCTTCTGGTGTGCAATATAATATTAGCATTGCACCATCATTTTTAAACTGTGGTGCATAATACACTTCTATAAAATATTCAAGCATACTCTCATCAACATCACCCTCTGAAAATTCTGATGTTAATCCAGTTCGCCACCCTTCTGAATTTGTTTGGAATGCGTTCCTTGATTCGTTAGGTGCTGCAGGAAGCCAATGTTCCTTAAATTCCACCGCATTACATTCATCTGGTCCATCAAAAGTCATAACATATTTCGCATCTTCCCATACATTAGTCTCCATTTCTCCTGTTACCTGGTCAAAATATTCAATCGAAAATATTTCATTTGGCTTAGCCTCACGGTGATTTACATTAAATAATATCTTTGCACATGCAATAGTTCCTACTCCCAAAATTAAACAAGCTGCCATAGCCACTGCTATACGATAGAAATTCTTACGTTTCATATTAACAATCTCCTTCGGAGCGTTGTCTAAAGGATTCTTATATAGTTCATCAATGGCTTCTTCGATGTATTCATCTGATATTTTGTTTATTGAATTAGATATAACATCCTTTTTCATAACAACCTCTCCTTCTTCAAATAATGTTTTAATCTCTTTCTGATTCTAAATAATTTAACTGCTATAATATTCTGCGAACAGTGCAATTTATTGGCTATTTCCAAAACTGATTCTCCCATCCAATATCGACCAACAAAAATTACACGGTCATCTTTTGGCAAAGTTCCAAGAAAATCATCAATTGCCTTTGAAAGCTCCTGCTCAATTATTTTAGATTCAATATTTTCACGAGAAGGAATACAATCTTGTAGCTCATCCAAAGCAATGTCATAATGACTATTTCTTTTTTTAGAAGTATTATAATCTAATCGATTAAGTGCTATATTCTTAGTTACCTTTATAAGATATGCCTGTAAATGATTAGGTCTCATAGGTGGTATTGAATTCCATAAAGATAAAAGAGCATCATTAACACATTCTTCAGCATCATCGATATTATTTAATACATTGTTTGCTATGGCTTTAGCTTGATTGCCATATTGCTGTGACAGTTCCACAATCGCTTGTTCCGAGCGCTCAAAGAACATATCAATTATTTTGCTGTTATCCACAATATCACTCCTCTCTATCTATATAGTAAGAATTCCAAAGAATATATTACACATATTTTATAAAAACATAATAAATAAATATAACATCATCTAAAAAATCGTGAAAATGCATATTAAAAAAGCTGTACAGACGGCAATATCGTCTATACAGCTAATAAAATAACTGGATATATGGAGTATCTCCACGTATCTATGTTTCACAAAATACACGTTCTTAATAAGTCCACTCGGATCCTTCGACTATATCATTCTCATAAAGCCACTCATCATCCGCTAATATCTGCTTTTCTTCGCCGTTGTTATTAACTAAATAAACAACAGCTTTTTTTGATTCACCAGGCATAAGCTCTTCGCAGCCATAATCACCTTCCAGGATTTTCTGTACTTTCCACATTAGATACGCACCTCGTTAACTAATTCTGCTCCATCTTTCACTGCCTTGAGATTAATGAATGTAGTCTCTGCAATATTGTTAAGTGCTTCCTTTGTCAGGAAAGCCTGATGAGAAGTTACAATAACATTAGGCATGGATATAAGTCTTGCCAATGTATCATCACTAAGAATATGCCCTGATTTGTCTGCATAAAAAACGTCCGCCTCTTCCTCATAAACATCGAGACAGGCTCCGCCTATCTTACGATCCTTTATGCCAGCTAAAAGACTGTCTGCATCTATAAGAGCTCCACGTGATGTATTAACTATAATGACACCCTTTTTCATTATATCTATGGCCTCGTCATCTATCATATGATAAGACTCATCTGTAAGTGGACAATGAAGAGATATTATATCGCTGCTACTAAATAATTCCTCCAGCGATACATAATTGATGCCACTGTCCTTTGCTGGATACTTATCATAGGCAATAACGTTCATCCCAAAACCATTACATATATCTATAAATACTCGGCCTATTTTACCTGTACCTACTATACCTATGGTTTTGCCGTGAAGATCAAAACCTGTCATTCCTTCTAGGCTGAAATTATAATCTCTTGTCCTGATATATGCCTTATGGATACGTCTTACAGATGTAAGAAGCATGGCCATAGCATGCTCTGCTACGGCATATGGAGAATATGCAGGTACGCGTACAACCTTTATATCATGTTCTCTGGCCACTTCAAGATTCACATTATTATAGCCGGCACATCTAAGAGCGATTGCCTTTACACCATACTTGGCAAGCTTTGCTATTACTTTATCATCCACTGTATCATTGACAAATACACATACTGCATCATATCCTTTAGCAAGCCTTGCAGTGTCAGCAGTAAGCTTGGCTTCAAAAAATTTAAAAACAATATCTTCCATATTCTGATATTGCTCAAGCGATTGTTTATCATATGACTTTGTATCAAATACTGCTACTTTCATGCAACCTCCCTCTATGCCAAAAAGCATTATTTAAAAAACAGATAATTAATGCATCTGATATAATTTCAAATCAACGCATCCATCTATTACTTCTACGCCTTCATTTCTTAGAAGACTGGCCTGCGCATCCTCGCCTCCAAACGCAAATGCACCTGCAAGCTGTCCCTTAGCATTAACTACTCTGTGACATGGAATAACTCCTGGCTCAGGATTTTTGTGAAGTGCATTTCCAACAGCCCTTGCCATCTTACGATCACCTGCCATCTCGGCAACCTGACTATATGTTGCAACATATCCCTTAGGTATACGTTTAACAGCCTCATATATTCTCTTACTCGGACTATCAGCAACAATATCATAACTCTCAGCTATCATACGTTTTACATCTTCATCAGGAATCGAATCATCTAATATAACCGTATTCCAGTGTTCCTTGTTCTGATGGTAGCCTGGTATAACTGAGTCATATGTGCTCCTCCACATATCACGCCACTCTGGTGATACCTTAACATTGATATTGATATATCCATCTCTTTCATAGGTCCAAAGGAAAGCTTTATTATTTCCCTTCACCCTGACAAGCTGCCAGTTGTTATCATGAAAAGGAGCATCCTGATATGTATCTGGAAAACTAAGTCCATATGCTAATATTTCATTTCTTACTGTTATATTATCCATTATTAGTTTCTTTCTGGCCCTTAAGTTTCAACCTAAAATATCAACGAACTGCTGCCTATAAGCGATATTATATTCTTTGGATTCATATAATAATCTATGTTATCTGGAGTCTTAATCTCATCACCAGAAAGCATGGTTCGAATATAATTCTCTTTTCGCCTGTCAATTTCTGTAGATAATACTTCAAGATTAGGTATATTAAGATTAGCAGCTTCTGAGAAAGCTTTCAGTATTTCAATCCATACATTTCCCGAAAGCTGAAGGGCAAATCCTTCCTCTATACGATACTCTATCTTCATCTTTCTAAATTTCTTAGCAGCTTCTTTGACTGCAAAATATGCTTCTATATCTTCAGTGCCTGTCCATGTGTCGGCGAAGCAGTAATCATATAACCCATCATCAATGCTACTTAAATATTCAGAAGCATCGCTATGTATGACTGTTATCTTATCGCCATGAGGGATACTAGGTAATATCACCTCGTTAAATAAATCTATGACATTTTGTTCCTTCTCTATGATGGTGACTGATTCAACATCTTCCTTTTCAGAAACCATAAAGGCATAGTAACCCATTCCAAGTCCAAGAGTAAGTACCTTACCTCTGGCTCTTCTTATTTCATCATTCATGGTAGAGATAAAGGTTGGAGTTATAGCCATCTGAACCTTACTATTACTGGTCTGAACGAGTGCTGGATATGTAAATTCTTCTGTGAAACAGCCTACTCGCGGAATATCGATTAGAATATCATCTACTCTTGTTGGTATATCAAATACATCAAGTTCGTAAGGCTTCATAGTAATATATTTGTACTCATAATCACCTGATGCCTTTTCAGCAAATGGAATATTCTTCATAAATGAATTGTCAGCAATTTCCTTTGCATCAAATATGCAACTCTCACCTGCTATCATGTCCATAAAGAAATCTCTCTGCTCATTTTGACCCTGAAGCTGTGACTTGATTATCGCATCAACCTGAAGAAGCATCATAATTTGTTCGATAGAAAGCTCACTAAGCTGCTCATGCATTAGTGTGGCAACTTCACGCATTCGCTTTAAATCCTCTGGGAATATTTGATTGGAATTGATTGTACTTGTTACCAAAGCATTGACCATTGTTGAAACTGGTCGCATTTTCATGGTCTCTACTATTTTTTCTGCGATTCTTTTAGTCCATACTACTTTCATACTAATCCACCATTTTAACCAGTCTACTAATTCATTTTTGATTTAATATCACTGGCTATTTCATCAGTATAATGTCCACCGACCTCAGGATATGTCCATCCAAATCCATCACCCTTGGTTCTTGGAAATACATGAAGGTGGAAATGTCCAAAATCACAACATTCACCGCCATTTTGCATTATGCTGTAACCCTGGTGTCCATAGTCCTTCTCGAATATTTCAACAAGCCTTCTTGCTGTTCCGATAACCTCTGTCAAATACTCCTGTGGTATTTTCGAGATGGAATCCGCATGTACCTTAGGAAGAACAAGCACATGTCCATCCGATATAGGCTCTATATCCAAAAAAGCTATTACCTTTTCAGTCTCATATACTATCTTGGCATCTGCCTTATGATTAATAATGTCACAAAATACACACATCTCTTTATTCCTCTTTTCTTAATATTATTATAAAAAGGAGCGTGAAGGGAATCACACTCCTTGATAGTTAATTATGAACCTCAAACCCCGTCCCCGTGGCTCACCACCACTTGTTTTTCTTTGAGACAATGAGGCCTGTTATGATAACTAACAGACATACTCCAAAGAGTATTGGATATGACCATCTGTACTCAAGCTCTGGCATATATACAAAGTTCATTCCATACCAACCTGTGATAATTGATAATGGAAAGAATATTGTTGTTATAACAGTGAGCACGGTCATAGTTTTATTCTGACGTACATCTACCTGAGTCTGATATAAATCTCGTATTTGCATACTGTATTCTCGGAGTGCAAGGACCTGATCCTTATATCGCTCAACTCGACTAGTAATTAGTCTGAAGTAACGAAGGTTCTTATCATTGAAGAAATTATTTTCATTTTCCTCAAACTCCTGAGTCATATCGATGAGCTGTTCATAATGAGTACGAAGATCCAGAAGATCACCACGAACGTCATTTAATATCTCGATTATATCGTCATAGTCCTCTTTAAGAATATTGTCCTCAAGCTTCTCAAGTCTGGCTTCATATGATTCAAGCATTTTGAAATCGTTATATACTATGTGCTCGAGAAAATCATAAAGGAAACGCTCTAAGCTAGGAAATCTCCATTTACGACTGGCTATAATATCCTCAACTGATTTTTGAACATATCCACTTTCATCAATAAATACTATACCCTTCTCATCAAGTGCGAATACAAACTCCTTACGAGGACCGCATATACTGGTTCTGTCAGGAATAGAAAAGCTTCCTGTAAGTGAATCGTAGTTGACCTCGGCCTTGGTGGTATCCATCTCAAGAGTCATATCAAGATCAATACCCATGCTGAAAGAATCCTTTGTCTGCTCCCATTCCTCTGCTGAAAGAATAGCAACGTATGGATGCTTACCACTTGTACATTCCCTAAGATTTGTTTCTATTAAGGTTTCGCATATTGAATAATACATACTATCTTCCTTTGTTGTTTTTATAATCGAAATGATTCACAAAGTGAGGCCTTTGAGTCACGTCCAACATATACCTTGAACTCACCTGGTTCTGCCACATAATTCATGTTTACATCGTAGAACTTAAGCATATCAGTTGTTATAGTAAAATCTATTGTTTTGGTTTCACCAGCCTTTATATCCACTTTATCAAATGCCTTAAGCTGTCTAAGTGGTCTTGCTACACTACCCACCATATCCTGAATATAAAGCTGAACTACCTCTTTACCATCACGCCATCCCACATTCTTGACATCAACGCTTACTTTAATTGGACTATTCTCACTTATTGTATTACTGCTAATACGAAGGTTCGAATACTCATAATCTGTATAATCAAGACCATATCCAAATACAAATAATGGATCATTAGGCGCATCCATATACTTGGATGTGAATCTATTCTCTGGGTCTTCGGCGTAGCGACCTGTATGAAGCTCGCTGTAATATACTGGCACCTGACCAACATTATATGGGAAGCTCATTGATAAACGTCCACTAGGAGCTGCATCACCAAAAAGAACATCCATAACTGCGTATCCTGCAACTGTTCCAGGATACCATACCTGAAGTATTGCCTTGGCCTTTTTATTAATCTCTCTAATATCAAGAGGTCTACCACTAAAGTTAACAACAATAATATTATCATTAACCATAGCTACTCTTCTAAATAACTCAAGCTGATGCTCTGGAATAGTTATCTCTGTTCTTGATGCACCTTCGCCGGTCATCTGATTAAACTCACCAATTGCCATAACAACACGGTCTGCTTCGCTGGCTGCTTTAACAGCCTTTTCCATCATGCTTTCCTGCTCAGCTTCTGTAAGTGGATTATCAAACTTACTCTGGAAGCCCACAAAATGCTGACCTGCAGCAAGTGTTTTGCAGCCTGGTTCTATTACATATGATATTTCTGGATTACGCTCCTTAAGAGCCTGCTCGAGCGTAATGTTATCATCATTATTATTAAAGATTGTCCATGAACCACATATATTTGTTTCATTCATATATGGTCCTATAAAAGCTACGCTACCACAATCATTAGTGGCCTTAGTAGGAATAGGAAGCATTCCTTCATTTTTAAGAAGTACAAAGCTTTCTGGTGCTGCCTTTCTTGCAAATGCCATATGCTCACTATCCACTTTGCCATCATAATCTTCATCAGCATCCTTATAAGGATTTTCGAAAAGTCCAAGCTCATTCTTGTATGCAAGTACTCTATATGCACAATCATCAAGCCACTGCATAGGAACTCGTCCTTCGTCTATTAATTTCTTGAGGTTGTTGATATATACGTTTGTAACCATATCAATATCAACACCTGCTTTAATTCCAAGGTATGCAGCTTCTTCGTCATTTTCAGCCACTGAATGGAAAACAAGCTCCTTAATGGCTGCCCAGTCAGATATAAGTACACCATCGAAGCCCCACTCCTCACGAAGTGTTTTCTTCATAAGATCTTCGTTGGCTGTACATGGAAGCTTTCCTAATGTATTAAAGCTTGTCATAACCATTCTTGCTCCAGCATCAACACCTGCTTTATAAGCTGGAAGATACTCTTCCTTAAGTGTTCTTTCTGAAAGCTCAACCTGATTGTAATCTCTTCCTGCTACTGGAGCACCATATGCTGCAAAATGCTTGATACATGCTGATATCTTATCTTTATCACCTATGCTGCTACCCTGGTATCCCTTAACTGCCGCGCTAGACATTCTGGCATTAAGATACACATCTTCACCTGTTGACTCCATAACACGACCCCATCTTGCATCACGTACAAGATCAACCATTGGTGAAAATGTGACATGAATACCTGCTCTGGCTGATTCCTTGGCTGCAACCGAAGCCATTTCTTCAACAAGCTCTGGATTAAATGTACATCCCTGTCCGAGTGGTATTGGAAATACAGTACGATAGCCATTAATAACATCGGCCATAAAAATAAGTGGTATATGATGGGGATTAATCGCCATATATCTATCCTGAAGATCCTTTAATTTCTTGGCACCAACAGTCGATAATATGGAACCAGTACACTTTACCTGATCTTCATTAATACTAAGCCACTCCATTGGACCAGTGGCTATTCCTTCATCTATAAAAAAATCACCTGTAAGCTGTACAAGCTGGCCTATCTTCTCTTCTACAGTCATACTGGATAGTAACTCTTTTAACTTCTCCTCTGTCATAGTAACCTCCAAAAAAATATTCCCTTTTATTATAACATATCCTATTAAACTAAAAAGGACGATTCTTGTTATTTCAGAATCGTCCCTGGTAAACATTTAATAAGCAGATTAAATATCAAAATTCTTTTTTAGCAGCCTCTAATACACTAATAACCTTGTCGCACCATGCGTCGAATTCTGGGTCCTCGACCTGAAGCTCTGGCTTTGAAAGTACATTAGAAATTGTATCTTTAATACCCTGCTCAAAACGTACAGTACAGTTAAAAGAAGGTACTGCATTCTTAAGTTTTGTATTATCGAAAATAACAGAATTAGCCTTGTCACCTATAAGACTTCCTTCAAAATCATAGTTAGATACTGACCTTAGAAAATCGGATGCAACATAATATGGCGTCCAGCTAACACCAAGTGCATCAGCTATTGCCTGATATATCTGATTCCATGTGAGTGACTCATCATTAGTTATCTGGAAAGCCTCACCTATTGCATGAGGATTGCCCATTAATCCCACATATCCTTTGGCAAAATCTGTATTGTGAGTCATAGTCCAAAGAGAAGTTCCATCACCATGAATAATAACAGGTTTGCCCTCCATCATACGCTTAAGCACCTGGAAACTACCCTTATCACCATGTACACCAAGAGGAACTGAACGATCATCATAGGTATGGCTAGGTCTTACAATTGTTACAGGAAAGCCCTTTTCTCTGTACTCTTTCATAAGTCTATCCTCGCAGGCTATCTTATTTCTTGAGTATTCCCAATATGGATTAGCAAGAGCTGTTCCCTCTGTTATTCTATAATCCTTAACTGGCTTATGATAAGCTGATGCAGAACTTATGTATATATACTGCTTGGTTCTTCCTGAGAATAAACGTATGTCACGTTCAATCTGAGGTACTGTGAATCCTATAAACTCACAAATACTGTCAAACTGCATACCATCAATGGCCTTAAGCACTGCTTCCTCATCATTAATATCCGCTGTAATTGTTTTGATACCTTCTGGAAGCTCCGCCGATCTGTTACCTCTATTAAGTAAATAAACTTCCCAATCTGTTTTTGCTAATAATCTTGTTATGGCCATACTGATTGTACCAGTGCCACCTATTAGTAATGCTTTCATTGTAACCTCCAAATATTAAAATACTTCACTATAAAAAATCATCATACATCTTATTAAAGACATATGATGATTTTAATAATAATATAATTCAATTATAATCAATTCAGACTAAAATTCTTATCAATTTTTTATCTCAAATACTCATTTTAATCTAGATAAAATCTGGATAACCTTCCTTAAGGTCATCATCGTAATACGCTCTCTCTCCTCCAATAAACTTAGGTCTAACTCTTGCTGCAAGAAGCATTGCACTTCCAACATGATTCTGCTCAAGTCTTACTGGTACTGCAACCTTCTTAAGATGCATACCGATAAGAGTACCACCTATATCAAGTCCTGCATCAGCCTTAATCTCTTCAAGGGCTACTGGATGCTGGAGTGCCTCATAAACAGCAGTTGCAAATGAACCACCTGCCTTAGGCTGAGGTCTTACATTAACTATTTCTGCTCCTGGAACGGCTTCATAATCCACAATAATTGCACGATTAAGATGCTCACAGCACTGCGCTGCTATATATATACCCTTAGGTTCAAACTCACTGTTGAGTCCTTCATAAATAGCATTACCAACCTCAGGTGTTGAGTACTTGCCTATACTCTTTCCTACAACCTCACTGGTAGAACAACCTATTACCACTATCTGACCCTTTTTAAGATGAGCTGCCTCTATTAACTGGGCTGCTGCCGCTTTAGCATCCGCTTTTATTACATCCAGTAAATCTCTGTCATCTATTTCATAAGTTGCTCCCGCCATTTGTAAGCCTCCTATTATTAATCATTAAATTTTAATCATTAAAAAGAAATCTTGCTCCTGATTTCTGAATAAGCTTCATAATGATGGTTCCGGCTACAATACCTATAACTCCCTGAATAATATTACCTGGAATACTAGCTGCAGCTGCAAGGCCTTTTCCAAGAATAAGTGAAGCATATCCAAAATAGCCAAGTACCATAATTATCTCACCTATTATACCACTAACAACCATGGCTGGAATACCCTTCTTCATCTGCTTGAAAACAATGGCTGCTACTAATGCATCGAGTCCTTTTATGATAAATGTTCCTGGTACATAGTGTGTATATCCAGAAAGTAAATCAGTAAGTGCTGAGCCAATACCTGATGCAAGTCCTCCCCACCATGGTCCAAGAATCCATCCTGATATAAGTACAAAACAATCACCAAGATTAGTATATCCACCTGTTGGTGAAGGAATCTTTATAATAGATGTGGACACATATACAAGCGCTGCTAACATAGCACCAACTACTAGCTTCATAATTTTATTGTCTTTCATAATATAAACTCCTTTCGTCCTTCTATTGCTATATACTAATTCTTTGCTGACATTATAATAATATCCAGTTTTGTATAATTTTATAAGACCAGATTGATTTTATATTTAATGTACTCCCCCGTAATCACTTGTATTTTAAGGAAAAATTATATATAGTGACTATTGGAGTCTTTTAATATAAAGATTTTGTGTGTTTTGAAAATATAAAATAAAATAGAAAAGAGGATACGCTAGTGGCTGATAATCAGAAAAAAAGCATTAACGCAAAAAGCATTATCAATACTTTAGTACTTGCTATTGTAGCTGGTCTTGCAATTGGTGTAGGAGGATGTACATTCCTGACACTTAAGCCTGATAACAACTTGCTCGGAACTTTTATGTTCACGGCTGGTCTTTGTACAATATGTTTTCATGGTCTTAACCTTTTTACAGGTAAGATGGGATATGTAGTTAATGAAAAGCCTGCTTATATCCTTGATCTTGTAATTATATGGATTGGTAATTTTATAGGTACATACCTTATGGCAGAATGTGTTCTTCACACAAGAGTTGCTGGAAGCTTTGACGTAGCTAAGGCAATGTGTGAAACTAAGATGAACGATTCGTACAGCAGTTTATTTATACTTGGAATCTTCTGTGGTTTCCTTATGTTTGTTGCTGTTGATGGTTATAAGTCAACTAAGAACGCTGTAATCCTTTTCATGTGTGTAGCAGCATTCATCTTCTGCGGATTCGAGCACTGTATTGCTGATATGTTCTACTTCTCAATAGCTAGAGCATGGAACGTGGAAGCTCTTGTGCGTATTATCATCATTACATTTGGTAACGTACTTGGTGGAGTTCTTATCCCACTTGCAAGAAAGCTTAATCCTAATAAAGCAGCTTAAAATCTTAGATTAATAAAAAATCAAAGCCATGTAACCAAAACTGGTCACATGGCTTTTTTATTGCTCTAATTTATAAATATCTGGATTTAGATAACCTTAACCTGACATACCTTCATGGCTTCAAGTGCTCTGTCGTGGCTTTCTGGAGTTACACCTGCGCAGCAGCTGCTGTCCACAATAATAGGTACCTCTGGAAGAGATGCCTTAATAACCATGGCATTGGATATAACACATATATCTGTACAGAGTCCAATAAGTTCAATGGACTCAATGGCCTCCTTGGCATTCATTTCTTTAAGAAGCTGACCAAGAGCCTCGCTACCAAAGGTTGGCTTATTAATAGGCTCATTCTTAACAAGGTCCTGAAGCTCAGCTGCGATTTCCCAGCCTGGAGTTCCTTCTACGCAGTGTATTACTGGAAGATTCTTACCCTCCTGAGTTTCCATATAATTAGCCTGATGTGTATCTCTTGTAAATAAAACTGTACCATCAAAGCTCTCTATCTTAGCCCTAACACCAGGAACAATTGCTACAGCTTCCTTGGTTCCAAGTGCTCCATCAATAAAATCCTTTTGCATATCAACAACAACAAGTACCTTCATAAAACCCTCCATTTATTAATATATTATTTTCTACTCATCCATGATAAAGACTTGGTTCCATTTTCTGCAAAAATTTCCACGTACCCTTCGTCTTCCACCGTAATAAGCACTTTTCCTTCTGCTTCTAATCTTACTACCTTTTCATCAGAAACAATAGGCTTTTGTGATATAAGATATCTATTTCCTACTTTTAGGAGACTGGCCTTTCTAGCTAGTGTCATTTTACCGAAATATTCTGTATTCGTATTAGCTCTTGCGCTTGCCCAGTTCTCTCCCCAGCCCATAAGTATCACTTCATCAGTTCCTGAAAATGATACCATGGCGTAATTATCATCACCAAAATCAAGAAGCTGATCTGGCTGAAATGGCTGCTCGTTTACAAATGTCTCGCCATCAAAGTGACCAACAAAATACTGCATAACATGATACTCGTCCTCTTGGCCCGGATTAACTATTATGCTCATAGTAAGTACATCCTTTTCGGGAAATGAGATTAAATCTGGACACTCGCATATCCCTCCAAAACCAAGCTTCCCTGGCGCAAAGCTTCCTGAATAGGTCCAGTTAATGAAATCCGATGAGCTATAGAATTCTATATTCTCACCTGCTGCCAAAACCATGGTATATCCACCTTTGACTTTGTTTTTAATAACCTTCGGATCTCGAAAATCTTTTTTAAAGTTGTCCAAATCCTTGCTGTTATCAATGATTGGATTGCCATCGTACTTTTCAAAATGAATATAATCACTGGAATAAGCCATGGACTGAGTCTGCTCGCCTGTTTTAGGATTATGAGAGGTATAAAAAAGTCTCATAACTCCTTCATCATCGATTATTGCAGAGCCTGAAAAACAGTACTCATCCTCTGTTGGATACAGGGCTATCTCCTGGTGCTCCCACGAGAGAAGGTCACGGCTAGTGGCATGTCCCCAGTGCATAGGTCCCCACTTGGTATCATCAGGATAATGCTGATAAAACATGTGGTATATTCCACCCACATAGCATAATCCATTGGGATCATTAATCCATCCCTTCTTAGGAGTAAAATGAAATTGTGGCCTGATATCTTTCTTCATAATCACAGTATCCTGCATATTTCCTTAACTCTTTTGACATCACTAGAGCTGCATGAATTTTCTTTATATCTTGCTGCTTCGTAAAGCATTGTTAGCTCTTTTATTATATCAAGATTTTCACTTCCAAATATTGTCTCAAGCTCACGTATTGTTTTAGATGGATCTTCATATATCTTGCTCTCTTTGTCAAAGCTGTTCTTACCAACAACTGACACCTTCTGACGATACATTTTACGTATCTTCTGGGCTGGCGTAAGAAATATAAAGCCTTCTTTATCTTTAACGCTAACAGTTTTTTCTATAACTATTTTTTCGGACTTATCCTTATGAATGAATTCTTCTTTATCTTCACTCACGCTTCTTCGCCTATTTAGTCCATCTATAATAACTTTGGCCGCTTTATATATGGCTCTCACCAGAAGAACTATAAGCAGTAGCAGAATAGCTGTTGTTATAATACGAAACAGTATCTCGCTAACGATACTAGGATTAGCTTCCCCTACTAATTCATCTGGAATAATATCCTGAAGTTCATATGGATTGTTAAGAGGTACATCCGCATCATTATGTGGAAAGAGACGTGAAATACTACCTACGATAAATCTGATACCGCCAAGTATCTTATCGATAATCCAAGAACCTATTAAATCCACATTTTTATTATCAATAAAAAGGAAAAGTGCTGCTGCCGTAACACCTATAAAGCTTCCTGTATATATTTTGCCAGCGCGTAATATTTCCTTCTCCGGAATCTCGCCATTAACAGCTGTTCTTGTGGCAAGAAACCAGAAATATTCATTAATATAAAACTGAATAAAGAAAAGAAGCAGGTATAAAACCATACCGATTAGTACCATATTACTAATATCAATAGGCTGCCTAACTGCTGCTATATATTCGGCAATGAATACTGCGCCCATAAAAGCTGGATGAGCAATGCTTTCCTTAATATTTCTCACTCGTTTATTGATTGAAACAAGTGTAAGAGCAATAACAGCAATAGCTATACTTGCAAGGTCTGCATCGCCACTTGGCATAAACTTTATATATAGTAATCCAGTAACAATATGAACTATGATTTGCACTACAGCCTTATTAATAGTACTCCTGTAGATATAATGAGCTATCATAAGAAAAATAAGGCACATAGCAGCTATTGGCGTGCTTCTCTCACTTATATAATTTTTCTCTATAATAGTGTTCTCCATAATGATTACACTAAGCCACAACCCCAGCATTATTCCAAGGTAATTGGCTGTGATAATACATATATCTCGAACAACTCCTAATACTTTTTTATCCATATATTAATCCTTGATAAACACAGTTTTAACATTAGAGGTAATACCACCCCACACATCCTTCTCTTCACTTTGACGTTCATATACCTGAAGAACGTGAAAATCAGATTTAAGATTAACAATATCCTTAACTAAATTAACAAATTCATCTCGAACTTCTGCTGTTATAAGTATGGTATACACTCCTGCTGTATTATCCTTCACCTGCTGACCTAATGTTTCAACAAATGGCAGGATTGGCTGATTTGTATCAATTCTAGCCAATGATTTTAAAATAGTATCTAGCTGGCTACGACCACCCGATTCTGGTACGGATATTCTTTGTCCATTTTTTACATCCACACCATTTGTTTCGAGTATTACACGCATGCCACTCGCTAATATACTTTCGCAAAGTGATGCGGCTAAAGCCATAGCGTATTCGTCAGCTTCAGTATGCTTAAGAATTCCTGTATCCTCAAGATTAAGAAATATTCTTACTGCTCGAAGAGAAGTATAGTTCTTCATATTAACCTTAAGGTCACCTGTCCTCGCAGTAGCCTTCCAGTTAATGGTTCTCATTTCATCAGTTGGAGCGTAGTCACGTATACCTCGGAACTCGAACACATCCTCCTGCCTGTGTCTTTTAGAAAGAACATCGCCTGTTATTCTACTTAGAATATTATTGGTATAATCATCCACTATTCGTTCTGGATATACATATATACATACGTCTTTGTCAACCCTGGCGACCTGTTCATTTTTGAGAAACAGGTTGGGCGCAAGTATAGTTACATCATGAATATCATAGTAACCTCTTTGTTCACAGTAAAAAGGAATAGTTCTAGTAACCTTTCTCATAGAACGCATAGTGAAAATATCATTACGATAATAGTTGTCTGAAACCGATGAATTCTTATCATCCTTCGCAACCAAATTCCTTGATGTTTCAAACTTCACAGTAAGGATTGGAAGGGGCAATTTTTTTCTGTTTTCAACAACCTCTATGAGGTCAACCTCTTCTTTTCTATAGGCTGCATCCTTGGAAAAGCCCAGTGTAAGACGTAGGCCTTTGTCCCAGTATTTCTCATATATCCATGACTGAAACAAATATACCAGGCATGCAAATAACCCAACAAATATAGCTAACAAAGCATTCCTCCTAGCCTACTTCGAAATTCTCTGTAGGTGTTTCTACCTGATTAATTATCTTAACAATAACTGCCTCTGCATCCTTAGCCGAAGTACTTCCAAAAGACATAACAAGTCGATGTGCAAGTACTGGAACAGCAAGCTTCTTAACATCGTCTGGATTAACATACTTACGTCCCTTAAGATAAGCATAAGCCTTTGCAGCATTACAAAGGGCAATTGTTGCTCTTGGGCTTGCTCCAGATAATACCTCTGATGCTTTACGCGAGGCCTGAACTATATCTACCATATAAGAAAGAACTAAAGGATGAACAAACACTTCCTTTATCTCTGTTTTCATAGTTTCGATTTCTTCTGGAGTAACTACTGATTCAAGCGTGGCAAGTGGCTCCTCCTTCATAAATCTACGAAGAATATCCTCTTCCTCGGACTTGCTAGGAAGTCCCATTGATAAGCGCATCATGAATCGATCCATCTGAGCCTCAGGAAGTGGAAAAGTACCAGCATTTTCTATTGGGTTCTGAGTAGCAATTACGAAGAAAGGCTCCTTAAGGGCATAGGTCTCTCCATCGATAGTAACCTGTCTCTCTTCCATACACTCGAGTAATCCAGCCTGAGTACGAGGTGTTGCACGGTTTATCTCATCAGCAAGAAGTATGCTTGTAAAAACTGGACCTTTTTTTAATACAAATTCATTTTGCTTGGCATCATATACATTAAGACCTGTAACATCACTAGGAAGAAGGTCTGGTGTAAACTGAATACGCTTAAAATCCGCCTTGCAGGAAGCTGCAATTGATCTGGCAAGCTTGGTCTTTCCTGTTCCTGGAATATCCTCAAGAAGAACATGTCCACCAGCTAGCATACAGGTAAGAAGCAGCTCTATAGTCTCTTCCTTACCTACTATTACTTTACTTATATTATCTATTAATTCATTGGTTTTCATTAATGCCTCCTGTTTACATAATCTTGTAATTTTATGTCTCTTCGTATACAATTATCTTGTCAATTTACTTATATGTAAATACTAGTATTACAAGTACTATATTTTCTCGTGGTAAATGTAATAATTAATCATAATTTATAATTAAAGGTTGATACAATGGATTATAAACGTAAAAAATATCACTTAGATGCTCTTAGAGTTTTGGCATCTTTCTTCGTATTATTCGGTCATTCTGACTTAAGAGGACAGCATTACTTTATGACAACAACTGTATGGAATCCATCATACTGGGTATCCATATGTTTACAGCAGTTTACCTTCGTAAATATTGCTATCTTTTTCATGATTTCTGGAGCACTCCTTCTCAAAAAAGAAGAAGACCTTAAGACTTTATTTAAAAAGAGAATATTAAAATATGTTCTTCTTATCATAGTCTTCGGATTTTTCCAGTGCATTTATGACTGCACCATCAGATATCCTGAACAAAATTTTAATCTCATTGAAATACTTAAGAAAATTTATTCTACTTCTGTTATTTACCAGTACTGGTTCCTAAGAAGTTACCTGGCTTTCCTGATAATACTTCCTTTCCTTCGTATTCTTGTTAAGAACATGTCTGATAAGCTTATGTATTATCTTCTTGGAGGATATGTAATAGTATTTGCAATACTTCCTCCACTTGAGATATTGCTTGGATTAGATAGAATACAGCTTCATGTAACATTCTATACAGACCTTGTTATTCTACCTCTTACAGGTCATTTCCTTGAGAACAACTTTTTCCCTAAGGTTAAATGGACAAAGCCTAGAATTCTTCTTTCCAACGTGATAATGCTTGCTGCATGGGGAGTTAACGTATGGTATACATTCAAACGTATGGAGCAGGGACTTTTCTATTACGTAGCTGACGGACTTACATATCTTCTTATGGTTGGTCTCTACATAGACTTTAGACTGATTTGCGACAAGATTAAGGAAAAGAGACTGGCAAATGGCAAAGAAAAGGCTTCAATACCTGGTAATATCATTTCATTCCTTGCAGGCGGTTCATTAATGATACTTCTTTTCGAGCCTCAGCTCAGAGAGAATACAATGTTCATTTATGATAACTTAGTTGATAAGATTAAATGGCTTCCAGCCGATGTCGTATGGCTTGGAACAGCACTTATCATAGCTGCATGCATCAATTTTGTAAAAGATCTATTCTTAAAAACAGTTAAAAAGATAAGACAAAAATAAACATCCAGAGCACATTAAAAGGTCGTTAGAAAAAATCTAACGACCTTTTTTTTATTCTTTATCAAGTATTGTAACTTGATAGTCTTTATCATTTACAGTAACTGTCTTCACAGAAGTATTAGCTGTAATAATACCTTCGTCAACATAAGATATTTTATCAGGTGTACCTCCAACACCAAGAGTAGATATGATAGAATGAACTCTTGGACCATGTAATGGGTTACACTCAGCTATGCATGTAATCTTACCTTCTTTCACATAAGAAACCGCTTTTTCTGAAACACCATCAAAAGCCAGGACCATTATTTCGCCCCTTTCTATATTAGGACCCACTTTTTTTCCAGCCGCTTCTATGGCTGAGATGGCTCCAAAGGCTTCATTATCATTCTCGCAATATACCACATTAATATTGTCATACTCCTGAAGAAAAGCTGTCATTACTTCCTTACCTTTTGTCTCGGTAAATTCTCCACATCGCTCATCAAGTAAATTCCATCCATATTTATTGGCAGCTTCTCGAAGTGCCTCTGTTCGTCCTATCTGAGCTGTACTTCCTATATTTCCCTGAATGTTAACTATATTAATATCGCTAGCATTTATTCTCATAGAAGTAACATAAGAATTGAACCATTCCGTAAGTTTATATCCTTCCAGTTCAAAATCAGAACCCACGAAGCATGTATAAAGTGAATCATCCTGACAGGATATCATTCTATCTACCAATATTACTGGTATATCTGCTTCCTTGGCTTCCTGAAGTACTGTATCCCAGCCTTCTTCTGTTACAGGAGCGAGTATTATATAATCAACCTCCTGCTGTATGAACTTACGGATAGCAGTAATCTGATTGGACTGTTTCTGCTGACCATCCTCGAAAACAAGTCTGTATTTTTCGTCCGAGCTAAATGCTTCCTTCATAGAAACCGTATTGGCACTACGCCAATCTGATTCCGCCCCTAACTGAGAAAACCCCACAAGAATAACATCTTGCGGGTTCTCCTCATTGTTTTGGGAAACACTATTTGAATACTGGCCTGGGGTACAGGCTAGTAATGTAAGCATTAATCCTAATATAGAAAATGAATAGCAAATCTTATTAATTAATGAATGCATATGATCCCTTTATCCTTAGTTTTATTTTTTCTTTTTTCTAGAAAGAACTAAACTCTGGATAACAAGGAAAAGGCAAAGCATTGCAGCTATTGTAATACCTGTCCACCATGCATCATCAAGACCTGCCGAGTTAACGATGTTCTGAATGGTACTAAGTGAAAGTACACCGAAGAATGTACCAATTACATTACCTACACCACCAGTAAGAAGAGTACCACCAATAATGGAAGCTGCTATGGCATTCATCTCAGCACCTGCTGCATGAGTTGGAGCACCAGAACCTACGTGTAAGAAATACACAAATCCACCAATTCCTGAGAGAAAACCACATAAAAGGTGAGCATAGAACTTGGTTCTCTTAACATTAATACCAAGCATGAGAGCACTCTGTCTGTTACCACCAAGAGCGTAGAAGTTTCTACCAAGCCTTGTCCATCTAAGTACAAAGAAAAGAATAAGCACAACTGCTACTGCTACTAAAGCTCCAATTTCAACGTAAGCATTAATATACTCTCCAAGCTTGTTATAAGATCCAAGGAATGGTACAGGAATACGTGTATCTTTAAGAGCTACAAGTGCTGGATTCTCAACATTGAATGGGTTAGTGTTAACTATTGTCGTCATACCCCTGGCAAAAAACATACCCGCCAGAGTAACAATGAATGGTTGTATATCCAGATATGCTATAAGTATACCTTGTATAAAACCAAAAGCAATACCTATACCAAGTGCTAAAAGAAATGCAGTAAATACATTTCCGCCCTTATAGTCAAGATGTACTGCACAGCTCATACATACTAAAGCAGTAACACCACCAACTGAAATATCAATACTTCCTGATATCATTACAATACTTAATCCTACTGAAAGAATTATAAGAGCTGCATTGGCATTCAGAATATTAAAGAATGTCTGTGGCTTTAAAAAGCCTTTTCCCTGGAAAACTATGGCACCAATATACATTAAGAAAAACATTACTATAGTAATAGTGAGGAGCAGATTGGTGTCTGTCATATTTCTTAATCTGTTTAAAATGCTAGGTTTCTTTTCAGCCATTTACTTTAGCCTCCTTTGCATCCTTTTTCTCATTCATTCTTGTCCACATATTTCCCATCCATTCACGAACAGTAGGAGCACTAATTATTACAAGAATAATTACTACTATAGCCTTGTATGCTGGAAGAGCATCTGACTGAACATTGAACTTGTAAAGAGTAGTTGTAAGGAACTGAATAACATAGGCACCAAGAACTGAAGCCCACATATTAAACTTACCACCACTAAGTGAGTTACCACCAAGTGCAACTGCGAGAATGGCATCCATTTCAATATCCTTAGCAATAACTGAATAGTTAATTGTTGATAAACGGCTTACTTTGATGAGAGCTGCAACTGCTACACATATACCAAGTATTACAAATGTAATAAACTTAATGAATTCTGGGTTAAGACCATTTAATCTTGATGAACTCTCATTAATACCAACGGCCTGTGTATATAAACCAAGGTTAGTGAACTTAAGTACAAGCATGATTACAACAACGCATGCAGCAGCAATAAAGAATGGAGTTGGAATTGGAATACCTGGAATAAATCCACCAAATACTGTAAAGCCCTGATCATTAACAATTGGAAGTTGATTATTGTTAATCCATGCAGCAATAGAACGACCTGCAGTAAAAAGGATAAGTGTTGCAATCATTGGCTGTATCTTAAAGTAAGCAACAAGTATACCATTGAAAGCTCCAAATGCCATGGCAATAACTACTGCGATTAAAAATGCTACAATGATAGGTGTCTGAAGAGTCTCTGCTCTACCATCAGCTCCACATAACACACGAAGCATAGCACTACCAGCTATGGCAATGGCGGCACCAACTGAAATATCCTGTCCACCAGAAGCAGCTGTAACAAGTGTCATACCAAGTGCAAGAATAGCAAGCTCTGAACCATAGTCAAGGATAGTTATAAGGTAACCTGAAAGAACTGGATTACCAAGATTGTTGTATCCTAAAGTAATCTTAAAGAATGAAGGATCGGCAATGAAGTTGAACACAGCCAGAATAAGTAGGGCTACGATAGGTATCAATATTCTATTGCCAGCTATTTTTGAAATAAAACTGTTTTTCTTCATATCTACTTATCACCTCCAGCTATTACACTCATGATCTTATTCTGAGTGAGATCACTACCTGTAAGTTCTCCTACAACTTTTCTATCACGCATTACGATTAATCGTGAACAGGTACGAAGCATCTCATCCGTTTCTGATGAAATAAATGTAATACTCATACCTTCTGAAGCTAACTTAAGAACAAGCTTCTGAATATCAACCTTTGTACCTACATCAATACCTCTTGTTGGCTCATCAAGTATTAAGTACTCTGGGTGTGTCAGCAGCCATCTTGCAACAATACATTTCTGCTGATTACCACCTGACAATGATTTAATCGGTGTATCAGCTGACGCTGTTTTAATTCCTAACAGCTTAATATATTTTTCTGCAAAATCATCGGCCTCTGCCCTTGTAAATGGCTTCCAGAATCCTTCAAGAACCTGAAGTGCCAATATAATATTTTCTCTTACTGAAAGGTCGCCAATTATACCATCAACCTTTCTATCCTCTGGAAGATAAGCAATACCAGCTTTCATAGCATCGATTGGTTTATTAATCTTAACCAATTTACCATTCTTCTTGATAGTTCCACCAACTACCTTGTCAGCACCAAATATTGCTCTAACACATTCACTTCGTCCTGAACCAAGAAGACCAGTGAAACCATTAACCTCTCCCTTTTTAATATAGAAGTCGAGAGGACTAATACCTGATGTACTAGTAAGCTGATTGGTCTCTATTACATTTTCCTCATTAGTATCTTGCATGATAGCTTCATCATTCTTAATATCAGAAAGATCATCTATCTCTTTACCAAGCATCTTAGATACAAGCTGAAGTCTTGGGAGTTCTTCTGTTTTATACTCACCTTCCTGCACACCATCTCGAAGAACTGTTATCTTGTCACAAACTTCATAAACCTGGTCAAGGAAATGAGTTACAAATATGATACCAACGCCTCTTGCTTTAAGGTCACGCATAAGCTTGAAAAGCTTAGCTACTTCCTGATCATCTAATGATGAAGTTGGCTCATCAAGAATAAGAACCTTACAATCCATATCAACTGCTCTTGCAATGGCTACCATTTGTTGAACTGCTATTGAACAGTTGGCAAGCTGGGTAGTAGCTGATGTTGGAATATCAAGTGACTCAAGTATCTTGTTGGCATTATCATTCATTTTTTTCCAGTTCTGAATGATTTCTTTACCACGACCAATATACATATTCTCAGCTACTGATAAATTAGGACAAAGAGTTATCTCCTGGTATACAGTACTGATTCCTGCATCCTGAGCTTCCTGTGGAGAGTGTATTGCTATATCTCCATCATATCCTTTCATATGTATACTTCCCTCATCTTTGGTATATACGCCTGTGAGGACTTTTATTAATGTAGACTTTCCTGCACCATTTTCACCCATAAGAGCATGAATTTCACCTTCGCAAAGTTTGAAATTAACTCCCTTAAGAGCCTGAACAGGACCGAATCTTTTACGAATATTCTTAAGTTCAAGAACTACATTTTCGCTCAAGTTTTTGGCCTCCTTCTTCTTAAAAATAACGCGGCGAAGCTGGTATAATACTCACGCTACGCCGCGCCATTATCTTAATACTTATTGATTAATTAGATTCCGTAATTATCAACATCTTCCTGTGTAATAGTTGTAGCATCAAATCCCTTCTCATCCATTACGATAGTCTTCTGAGCTGGAGCCTTTCCTGCTTCAAGATCCTTGATGATATCTGTGATGTAGCTAGCCTGGAATGGGTTACACTGTCCA
>DCHQ01000061.1 GCA_002314855.1 Lachnospiraceae bacterium UBA1748 | reverse complement strand
GCTGTCCAAATCCGCCAAAATTGTTCAAATCCTGGCGAATCTGCGAAGCGGTAACATTCATGATTTCACTTAAATCACTTGAGGAAACTCTCTCTATTCCTTGATCCTTAAGTTCACTCAAATACCTATGATATCTAGGCAATCGACTGATTACTGCCTGAGAAATATCTTTACCTTCCATTTATATGCCCCCACCTAAAAGAATAGAGAAATTTTACACCCATTGTTAAATAAATGTCAATCATTACAACCCATTCCAGCCGTGATAAAATGGGTATATGAAGGTCGTTGGAATAGTAACAGAATTTAATCCATTTCATAACGGACACAAGTATATAATCAGTAGAGCAAAGGCCCTTACAGGTGCTGATTATTGTATAGTTATTATGAGTGGCTCTTTTACACAGAGAGGCACTCCTTCTTGTATGTACAAATACACTCGTACTAGTGCTGCTCTAGCCTGTGGTGCAGATTTGGTATTGGAATTACCAGTTTCCTATGCCACAGCTACAGCTGAAACGTTCTGTTTTGGTGCAATCTCCGTACTAAACGCCCTTCAAGTTGTTGACTATGTAGCATTTGGTTCCGAATCAGGCGATTTGGATACACTTATGTCCCTCTCCAACAATCTATCTGATATACCTGCTGACAAGCAGAATATCATAAATACATATCTCGAGCAGGGATACTCATATCCTGCCGCTAGAGCAAAAGCTTTTCCTGAATACAGCGACATCCTGAACTCCCCTAACAACATTCTTGCTATAGAATACTTAAAGGCACTGGACAAACTTAACTCAACAATAATCCCCATTACGATTGCTCGTAAAGGAAATAACTATCACGATACTACTCTAGGTGAATACGCCTCAGCAGAAGGTATTCGTGAAGCAATCCAGAGTATTCCTAATAATAAATATATAAACCAGGAGTTCTCAACCAAGGAACAGCTTATATCCTCCATACAGGGAATCCCAGACGATATATCATCTCTTTACGCTGAGAGTCTCGGTATCAATTGGCCTATAGAAATTGATGATTATAATGATTTATTCAGATATTTACTTCTATCCTCAAGTGCAGAGGCTCTATCTGAATATCAAGACATGAATATAGATATTGCAAGACGCTTCAAGAACGACGAGCTTTCCTTTAAAAGCATATCCTCATACATTCTTAAGCTTAAGACCAAGGAATTAACCCACTCTAGACTTTCACGTGGCATCTTACATTGTCTTCTAGGAATAAAAGATTTAACCAGAACTACAGAGAATGAATTGATAGCCTGCCCATATTCAAGAATACTGGGGTTCAATATTAATTCCCGAGAATTAATGCACGAGATTAGTAAGCTCAGTTTAATACCGCTAATTAACAAAGCGGCCGATGCAAGATCCATATTAGATGAACATCAATACCCATATTATGAACTTACCCTTAAATCAGATCGCATATGGGACATGATAGTAGCAAAAAAATATGGCACCCATCTAAAAGATGGATGCCTAATATCTCCGATTATCGTCTCTTGCGAGCATTAATCCCTGAAAAAACAAACAAGGACACAATCATAAAGCAAACCCCAACTATGGATCCAAACACATTGATAGTTACATCTGCCATCTGGAAATGCCTGCCTTCTATAAATTGCTTATTGTATTCTGTATAGTACGATAAAGCAAAGCATATTCCGATATTGAGAATGAGACTAGCAAATCTGCCAAAAGGTCTTGTAAACACAAGAAATCCAACAACACTAAGTCCATATCCCAATGCTGCAAACAACACAAAGTGAGCACTAAATCTCAGCAGTCTATTGGTTGCTGCTATCTCCGCATCAGTCAAATCGCCTTCGAACACTATAGTACCTAGCTTATACGCTATTGAATTGGTAATCTCACTTGATGAAGCTCCATTTTGAAATGAGATTTTAACCAAACAATATACAAATACCAGTAACACTGTCGTGCATACTAGCAATACGAACAATCCACCAGCACGTCTGCCCTTATTCATAAGTTTGCCTTTAATTAGTCATTTTCTCTACTGTTTCATAAACAGATATTCTAGACATATCCATTTCTGGCATACCAATAAAGATTGCACCATAGGTAAAAGAACCACCTTCTTTTACAATTCTAACAATCTCGAGGAATGCATGTAGAGTCTCCTGAGTCCAAATCTTAAGATATGACTCATATACAGCACCGATAGTAAGTGGAATATCACAAGTAAATCCAACACCTGTTTTGGATACATCAACGATATCAATGCTTACTTCTTCGGTTCCGCCACCATCAAGTCTTTTTATTACGATAGTAGAATCCAAAGGATGTCTCTCGTTACGTCTTCTTTCTTCCATGGTTAACCTCCCAAAGTTAATATACGTTAATAATATCCTTTAATATTCTCTACTGTCAATTACATCCTGAGTCAACAAAGTAACGTCATACTTTGCACCATCAACAGTGACTGACTTAATAACATTAACCGAGCTATAAAGGGTTTCATCTACATATTCGATCTTATCAGGGTTCTCGCCTCTTTCTAGCGAATCAATGATCGTCCTTACACGAGGTCCATGCAAAGGGTTACATTCAACTATACAAGCGATAGTACCCTCCAAAGCATAATTGATTGCAGTCTCATTGATACCATCAAAAGACAAAACTAAAATATCACCATTCTTAAGATTGCTACCAGCATGTTTACCAGCTGCTTCGATTGCTTCAATCGCACCCAAGGCCTCATTATCATTCTCACAATACACTACATTAATATTGTTGTATTGGCGAAGCATCTGCGCCATAACCTCTCGTCCCTTAGCCTGAGTGAAATCTCCCGAGGTTTTCTCTCGAATATCCCATCCATACTTCTTGGCGCTTTCAACCAAACCCTTGGTACGACCAATCTGAGCAGTGCTTCCTATTGTACCCTGTATATCAACTATATGAATATCCTCTTTTGCAATATCATAAGCAGTTGCATATTGATTGAGCCATTCGCAGGCTTTACGACCTTCCAGATAGAAATCAGAACCAACAAAACAGCTATATCTATTGTCATTGTTTATCTGAATCATACGATCCACGATGATAACAGGAATATTAGCCTCATATGCCTCGTCTAATACACTATCCCATCCAGTCTCACACACGGGTGCTAGAACAATATAGTCTACACCTTGTTGAATAAATGATCTAATAGCGGTAATCTGCTTGGTTTGCTTCTGTTGACCATCCATAAATATCAGATCGAATCCATTTTCTTTGGTCAGGGATGACTTCATTGAATCAGTGTTAGCAGAACGCCAATCGGATTCTGCACCTACCTGTGAGAATCCGACAGAAATAGAATCTGCTGCTTGCGCAGCAGATTCCTCAGTATAATCTTTTTGTTCAGTTGCGCAACCACACATAACACACAAGCTACATATAATTGCCAAAAAGGATAATAACTTCTTCTTCATTATTTTGATTTACGTGCAAGTACAACACTCTGAATAACCAAGAACAAGCAAAGCATAACAGCAACTGTAATACCAGTCCACCAAGCCTGATCAAATCCAGCACTTGATACTATATTCTTGATTGTACTAAGTGATAATACACCGAAGAATGTACCGATAATATTACCAACACCACCTGTAAGCATTGNNGGTGTAAGCTGATATAATGCACCATCCACCGAAATCTTATCAATCTGATTATTAGCACATATAAGTGTTTCCTCAACATATGTGTATTTCTCTGGACTGTCTCCAGCCTCAATTGTATTGATAATACTTTCAACTCGAGGTCCATGGAGTGGATTACACTCAACAATAAGTGAAATCTTGTCAGAAAGGACATCCTCTAATGCCTCTTCATTAACCCCATCGAATGAGATAACCATTACCTCACCGTTCTTTATATCTGAGCCAACCTTATAACCATTCGCTTCAAGTGATTCGATAACTCCAATTGCTTCATTATCGTTTTCACAATACACTACATTTATATTATCATACTTACCAAGAAGTCTATTCATTGCTTCACGACCCTTGGCCTGTGTAAATTCACCCTCCTCAAAAGCGACTATATCCCAACCATATTCTTCTGCTGCTCTTGCGAGCCCCGCAGTTCTTCCAATCTGCGCCGAAGAACCGATCGTTCCCTGGATATCTACAATGTGAAGATTTGAACTACTAATTGCATTTTTTTGACAAAATTCTTTGAGCCACGCTGCAGCCTTCTTGCCCTCTAACTCGAAATTAGAACCAATCCAGCTTGTAAACAGACTCTCATCATCTACATCAATCATTCTGTCCACAATAATTACTGGTATCCCAGCATCCTTTGCTTCCTGAAGAACAGAATCCCAGCCAGTCTCCGTAACTGGAGCCAAAACTATATAATCAACCTCCTGCTGAATGAATCTGCGAATAGAAGTAAACTGATTTGCTTGTTCCTGCTGACCATCCTCAAAGATTAACTGATAACCATTCTCCTCACAGAATGTGCTCATCATGGATTCGGTATTAGCACTTCGCCAATCAGATTCTGCTCCAAGCTGCGAAAAACCAATAACAATTGGGTCCTCAACTACTTCTGTTGGCACAGCCTCCGAATTGATATTACTATTACCTCTTCCACATCCAATTGTAAAAATAATTGTAAAAACACAGAGGGCTGTCAATAAAACAGCCCCTGTTCTCTTGAATTTCATACTTTAAATTACTGTCCTTATATAAACTAGCCTACCTGAGCTTTCTTTCTCTGAGCCATGATTACTGACTGAATTACAAGGAATAAGCAAAGCATTGCTGCGTTTGTGATTCCTGTCCACCATGCCTCATCAAGACCTGCTGATGTAACGATGTTCTGAATTGTTGCAAGTGAAAGTGTACCAAACATTGTTCCAATGATGTTACCAACACCACCTGTAAGCATTGTACCACCAATAATAGATGAAGCAATAGCATTCATTTCAGCTCCACTTGCGTGTGATGCTGAACCTGAACCAACGTGCATAAAGTACACATAGCCAGCAATACCTGCAAGGAAAGAACAAATCATATGTGAAAGGAACTTGGTCAGCTTAACATTAATACCAAGCATCAATGCACTCTGCTTATTACCACCTACAGCGTAGAAGTTACGTCCAAGCTTGGTCCAACGAAGAACCACAAACATAACTATTACTACAAGAAGTGCGACTATAACTCCAATCTCAACGTATGCATTTACAAAATCACCATTCTTATTAACGCTTCCAACACCAGGAATGTTAAGTCTGGTATTCTTGAGTGCTACGAAACTCTCATTTGCAACGTTAAATGGAGCTGTATTTACGATTGTGGTCATACCACGTGCAAAGAACATACCTGCAAGTGATACGATGAATGGCTGAATATCAAGGAATGCAACGAGATACCCCTGCACAAGACCAAATGCCAAGCCAATAAGAATAGCTAATCCCATTGATCCTACAAGAGATCCACCCTTCATATCAAGAAGAACCGCACAGCTCATACTGATAAGAGCAGCCATACCACCAACAGAGATATCGATTCCACCTGTAATCATTACCAAACTCATACCACATGAAACTATGATAAGTGCGCTCTGATCATTCAAGATGTTGAAGAAGGTCTGCGACTTAAGGAAGCCCTCTCCAAGAAAGATCATCGCTCCAATATACATAAGGAAAAATACAATGATTGTAATACTAAGAAGAAGGTTAGTATCAGTCATATCCTTTATGTTCAGAAAACTCTTTTTTGTTCCGATTTTCTTTTCCATATTTTTATGCCTCCTTCTTCTTTAATTTCTTTCCGAGCTTTGCAAGCTTCTCTCTTACGATAGGTGCACTAAGCACTACCAGGAGAATTACTACGATAGCCTTGTATGCAGAAAGTGCATCAGAGCTAACCTTCAGCTTGTAAAGAGTAGTTGTAAGATACTGGATAACATATGCTCCAAGCACTGAAGCCATCATATTAAACTTACCACCGCCAAGTGCATTTCCACCAAGTGCAACTGCAAGAATTGCATCCATTTCAATATCCTTAGCAATTACTGAATAGTTGATTGTCGAGAAACGACCAACCTTGATAAGACCTGCAACTGCTACACAGAGTCCAAGAATAACAAATGTAAGAAGCTTAATTAATTCTGGATTAAGACCATTTAATCTTGATGACTTTTCATTGATACCAACAGACTGAGTGTAAAGTCCAAGTGTTGTAAATTTGAGTACCAGCATTATTATTATTACGCAAATGATTGCGATGAATACTGGTGTTGGAATAGGAATTCCCGGAATAAAATTTCCGTAATATGATAAGCTTACGTCTGTTACAATCGGAAGCTCATTATTATTAATCCATGCAGCAATTGAACGTCCTGCCGTGAATAGTATCAGTGTCGCAACCATCGGCTGTATCTTGAAGTATGCAACCAATACTCCGTTGAAGGCTCCAAAAAGCATTGCTACTACACATGCAATAATAAAGGCAACAATGATTGGTGCCTGAAGCTCTGTCGATCTTGAATCTGAGCCACATAATACTCTAAGTATTACGGAACCCGCTATTGCTATTGCAGCACCAACAGAAATATCCTGTCCACCTGATGCAGCAGTAACAAGTGTCATACCAATTGCAAGAATTACAAGCTCTGACGCATTATCAAGAATCGTGATAATATAGCCAGATAATACCTGATTTCCTGAAGCATCCGGGCCTATATTAATCTTGAAGAATGATGGATCCCAGATCAGATTGAATAATGTTAAAAGAAGTAATGCCGCAATCGGAATAAATATCTGAGAATGGATCATCTTCTTAAAAAAGCTTTCATTTGTATTTACTGAAGTCTTACTCATCCTTACCTTCACCTCCTGCGATTGTTTCCATTATCTTACCCTGTGTCAAGTCATCTCCAGAGAGCTCTCCTACAACCTTTCTGTCTCTCATAACGATAAGTCTAGAACAGGTTCTAAGCATCTCATCTGTCTCCGATGAAATAAAGGTAATACTCATACCCTCTCCAGCAAGCTTTAAAACAAGCTTCTGAATCTCAACCTTTGTACCTACATCAATACCTCTTGTTGGCTCATCAAGAATAAGATATTCCGGATTTGTGAGAAGCCACCTTGCGAGAATACATTTCTGCTGATTACCACCCGAAAGTGACTTAATTGGAGTGTCAGCCGATGCGGTCTTTATCTCAAGAAGCTTTATGTATTCATCTGCAAATTTATATGCCTCTGCTTTAGATATTGGTTTGAAGAAGCCCTTTAACACCTGAAGTGCAAGTACAATGTTGTCTCTTACCGAAAGATCTCCGACAATTCCATCAATCTTTCTATCCTCTGGAAGATATGCTATTCCCTTCTTCATTGCATTGATTGGCTTTGAAATCTTGGCATCCTGTCCATTTACCTTGACATTTCCACCAAGCACTCTGTCAGCTCCATAAATAGCTCTTACACACTCAGATCTACCCGAACCAAGAAGTCCTGTAAATCCATTAACCTCACCCTTCTTAATATAGAAGTCAAATGGCTGAATTCCTGCATCACTGACAAGCGAGAAGGCTTCAATTCTCTTATCATCCTTATCATTTCCGTCATATGTTGCACTGTCAACCTTAATATCAGAAAGATCATCCAAATCCTTACCAAGCATTGTTGAAACAAGCTTAATTCTTGGAAGATCTGCGATTTCGTATTCACCTACAAATTTTCCATCTCTAAGAACAGTAATCATGTCGCATACTTCATATACCTGCTCTAAGAAATGAGTAACAAATATAATACCTACTCCACGGCTCTTAAGATCTCTCATAAGCTTAAACAGCTTCTCAACCTCCTGCTCATCAAGAGATGAGGTTGGCTCATCTAAGATAAGAACCTTACAGTCCATATCGACTGCTCTTGCAATAGCAACCATCTGCTGTACTGCAATTGAACAGCTTCCAAGCTGCTGGCTTGGTTTAGCTGGAATATCAAGTGACTCAAGAATCTTCTTTGCATCACTATTCATCTTTTTCCAATTCTGTCCAACTCCGCTTCCTCGGCCAATGTACATATTTTCCGCAACGGAAAGGTTAGGACAAAGAGTAATCTCCTGATACACAGTACTGATTCCAACCTTCTGTGCATCCTGTGGCGAATGAATGGCTACTGCCTTTCCATCAAGAATAACTTCGCCTTCATCCTTGCTATATACACCGGTAAGAACCTTGATAAGAGTTGATTTTCCTGCTCCATTTTCACCCATGAGAGCATGTACTTCACCTTCTGCAAGCTTAAACTGCACATCCTGCAATGCCTTTACAGTGCCGAAGGTCTTATATATATTTTTCATCTCTAGCAAAATCTTATTTCTCACCTTATTGCACCTCCAAATATAAATTAAATTACGCCTTTTCATCATTAAAGGGCGCGACGCCAGTTCTGTCTATTCGATCTTACCAGCCATCGCGCCCTCTAATTATTATTTTAATTTATAGAATATTTCTAAGTATTAGATTCCGTACTTATCAACATCTTCCTGTGTGATCTTTCCAGCATCGAAGCCCTTCTCATCCATGATGATTGTCTTCTCTGAGATTGTCTCACCCTTCTGAATCTTCTGGATAATGTCTACAATGTATGAAGCCTGGAATGGATTACACTGTCCATCGTAGTTCCAGTTACCCTTTAAGAGCTCCTCAAGTGCCCACTTGTTACAGTCATAACCCATAACGATTACGTCCTTACCAACACCGTGTGAGATGTTAGCCTTATCAAGAGCTGCTACAGCACCCTTAGCCATATCATCATTCTCAGCGTAGATTACGTTGAAGCTCTCACCTGAATCGATAACTGACTGAACAATCTGCTGTGCCTTCTCTGCGTTCCACTCAGCTGTCTGCTGTGTAACGATTGACCAGTTGCCATCTGCTGCAACCTGAGTATCAAGAGCACCAGAACGTCCCTTCTGAGCTGCTGAACCCATAGCACCCTGGATGTGAATAATCTTGTACTCTGAAAGTCCCTGATCCTTTAACCAGTTAACTGCTGTCTCACCTTCCTTAGCCATATCTGATACGATTGATGCATCGTAAAGGCTTGGATCAGCATCGATTGTACGGTCGAAAAGGATTACATGTACACCTGCATTCTTAGCATCCTGTAAAACTGAATCCCAACCAGCTGTATCAGCTGCTGAAAGAAGTAAGTAATCTACTTCATCCTGAATCATCTTCTTAGCATATGCTATCTGCTCATCGTTCTTTAAGCTGTATGAGAATGATGCATCGTATCCGTTCTCCTTTGTGAACTTCTCCTTCATATCCTTATCGTTAGCTGTACGATAACCTGACTCGTTAGGATCGTTATTGATGATACCAACCTTGATTAATCCGCCGTCCTTCTTGCCTGAGTCGCTCTTTGCGCCTCCGTTTCCACAAGCTGCAAGTCCGAGTGCCATTGATGTTGCAAGAGCAAGTGCCATTGCCTTTTTGATTTTCTTCATAAAATAAACCCTCCATAAAAATTAATTATTTTTTTGTACCCGTTAGTAACTGTCTATATAATAGAAAAAATCATCCATAATTTCCATTGATATAATACCCGAAACAGTTGATATTTTTCTCATGGTTATGAATGATTTTTTTATCAGTTGAATATTCTATTATTACGGTTGATTTTCTTATCTCAAAAAGTTTGTTTTTTTACATTTTAGTTGTTTTTTTACCATTTTTACTGAATGAATAACGATTAGCTACTGAAATATCACCAAATATATAGTGACATTTTGCATATTTTGCATATATCTCCTACTCCAGCTTTGTCTTTGGAAGCTTGATTTGAACCCTGGTTCCAACACCATATTCACTCTCAATTGAAATACCATACTCATCGCCAAACTTAAGTGCAATTCTTTCGTTTACATTATATACTCCGTAAATTTGGTTTTCTGCCGCCTCCTTATCCTTTATCGCCTTGATAACCTGAGCAAGTCTTTCCTCCTTCATTCCAATACCATTATCACTTACAGTGATATAGGCATTATCCTTATCCTCTGATGCGGTAATAATAATCTTGCCCTTTCCTCTTTTATTTTTGATTCCGTGATAAAGAGAATTCTCCACCAAAGGCTGAATAGTAATCTTAGGAATAAGATATTCGTGTACAGACTCTGGGATATCTATCTCATACTCCATAATATCCATATATCTTACCTGCTGAATCTCAAGATAACTCCTAACATGATTAAGTTCTTCTTTTATTGTGACTATCTCCTTACCCTGATTAAGCGATGCCCTGAAGAAATCAGACAAGCTTCCTACCATACTGACAACAGTTTTCCTGTCTCCACCCTCAGCAAGCCACATAATAGTACCAAGTGTATTATAAAGGAAATGCGGATTTATCTGTGACTGAAGGAGCTCAAGTTCCGCCTTTCTAAGTCTTATCTGCTCCTCCTTCATCTGTACTAAAAGCTCATTAATTTTATCAACCATCACATTCAGGGAATCACTAAGTGCACCTATCTCTGCTCCGGCATCAACATTAGACCTGACCGTCAAATCTCCATTTGCAATCTGATTTGTGACATCACAAAGCTCATATACCGGTTTAGTAATTGAGTTCGGAATCATATATGAAAAGATAATAATAACTATCGCCGAAGCAAGAAAGGCAATAATTGATATCTTTAGGATATTCTTATACATATGAGCCTCTGCTTCCTTGGACCTCTGAATATCCCTGATTTCATAATAAATGTACTCCGACATATTCTCCTGTACGAGACCGGTTACAATCTGTACATCATTTTTCCAAATTTCTATATTCTTTTCATAGTTGTCAGTCTCGCCGAGATTCTCCTCGATTCTATTTATATAGATTCTCAGGTTATCAAGATACTTTCTAATACTCTTAAGTCTCTCTATATTTTCCTTTGAACCTCCGAGCTTCTCCAATTCATCAACAATCTGAGTTGCATCATATAGAAGCTCCTCAAGCTTTGATTCCTGTAATGTCTTATTACCAACAATGAGAAGGTATGCTTCGTAGTCAAAATCATCCTTAAACTCCAAACTGAAATCACTTGCAACCGCCGCTGAATTAACCATATCATCACTGGTTCTGATACCCATGATAAGGCTCGATACGCATATCACAGTAAATATCATCATAGGAATAAGGATAAGGTAATATGAATATCTGATTCTTTTAGTCAGAGTAACATTATAAAATATTTTTTTTATCTTTTTTAACATATCTAATTCTTACTCTCTCTGTACTGTGTAGGTGTCATACCCTGAGTCTTTTTAAATAAAAACGAGAAATAATGCGGATCCTTATATCCTACCATTAGACTTATCTCGCTGCTCTTATGACCGGTACATCTGAGTAGATTCTTCGCAAGATTAATCCTGTAATCTGTAAGATATTTGATAAAGGTCTGACCTGTCTCCTGCGCAAATATCGTGCTGAGATGATTTGGTGAGAAATTGACAAATCGTGCAATCTCAATGAGTGAAAGCTCATCCTCTGCATAATGCTCATCAATGTAGCTTTTTACTCTTGTCACAACATCTCTGTATTTACTTCCAGCTGCTTCATTTCGCATATCAATAACTGTAGTAATAATATTCTCAAGATATCTTTTAAGTTCGTCTCCATCACCACTTGACAGCTTAGCAACATCCGGCGGAGTGATAACACTCTTATCAAGATCAAGCTTTTCTATAAATTCAATCACGCAGAAATACATATCCATAATTATGTACTGCCTGAAAAGAATAGAGTCAAAGGCCTTTTCTCCAACTCCCTTTATGAACTCATCAACAAAGAATTTTGTCTCACTATTCTCACCCTGCTGCAGGAAGTTAGTAAATCTTCCCCTGTCAATCTGCTTAGTATCAATGTTGAATATATCTACCTCAACCTCATCTCTGATACCTGTCTTCTCAATTTCATCGCAATTGACAAATCTGCTTTCTTTTCCTAAGTATCTCATGCTAAACGCATGCCCTGCCGTGTCAAAGGAACGAGGGAGTTCACTTATTCTTTCCACGATACATCCAATTCCGCCAAAGTAATCGAGCTGACCTTTTTCCTTCATAATAGAAATAATTCTATCAACCAAATCAGCCTGCACATCCTTTACCTTAATCTCAGAATCACCCTTCGTAAGAATTGCTATACCTTCCTGATCCCTGTCAAATACAATTGTGTTATCTGAAGATATCTCGTCTGAAATCTCCTGCATGAGATTTTCAAATTCTTCAAACTCAAAGGACTGTTCCTTCTTATTCGACATTGCTTTAAAGAGCATAATACTGTAATAGGCAGCAGTCAGGTCAACCGAAACCTTCTCTGCCTTTTCATAGAGCTCGGTCATGGACTTGTTACCAGTAACCAGATAATTAAAGAGCTTCCTCTTTCTTGCCTTGGTATTCTCCTCCATCTCAAGCCTGTATTTTTCCTTTATTATTTCCTCGCTCTTTTTTTCCTCAATTCTTTTGGCAACAATGCCAACCTCCCTTAGAAGCTCCTCACCGTTAACAGGCTTTGACAAGTACTCTGCCACACCAATTTTTATTGCTTCCTTTGCATATTCAAAATCCGCGTAGCCCGAAAGAATAATTATCTCTGTCGCAGGAAGCTTGCTCTTAATTAACCTGCTGAGCTCTAAACCATCCATAAATGGCATCTTGATATCAGTTATTACAATATCTGGCTTAAGCTTCTGTATAAGTGGAAATGCCCTCTCACCATCAGAGGCTTCACCACAGAAATCATAACCATTTCCAGCCCAGTCTATAATCTTTTTTATTCCTTCTCTTACAATAAATTCATCCTCGACCAAAAAAACCTTTAACATAATTCATGTCACCCCTAATTCGTATTATACTAATAATACCTTATTTTACTCTTCTTTTACAACTATTGTAATTATCTTACTTCTTGTTTCGTTGTTTGAACCTGTCGCACTGATACAGACCTCAAGCCTTCCAGATGCCTCACCAACGTACAGGCTTCCACCATCCTCAGATATCCAGGCTGTAACCTGAATATCCTCCGGATTGTCTGGAACCCATCCATAAATACTTGCAAAATTCTCTTCTGCTCCTTCAATTTGAAGAATATCATTTATCTTTAATACCTTATCAACCTTGCAGTTTATGTCCTCAATTTCAGGTATTATCGGTGTTTTTGACAAATAACTGCTGATTGTCCTTATTGTTGAACCTATCCCCCATGAGATACAAAAAAGGATTATGATAAGCACAATTCCACTAGTTAATGGAGTTCTTTTCTTTTTCTTATTATCATCGTCTTCATCTATTGCATCAGCGTATTTATTCTCATTCTTCTGTCTGAGGCATAAAACACTAATAAGAAGCCAGAACAATATCATAACTACTAAAATACAAGCGAGAACTCCTATGCTTATCTTACCTGCAAACTTAGCTATGTAAATAACTGTATTAACCGTTAAAAGGAAACCTATCAAAAAGCTTATCAGCGATAGAATTATGCTCGCATTATTATCTCCAATTTCTTCGCCGTTATTTCTTTTAATCTCTCTCTTAAGGCTCAGACATTTTTCAAGATAATAAACCCAGGTAATTACTGCAACAGGTATTGATACTACTGATACCACAATTAGTCCTGATAAAAGAACTGAATTAATTACATCTATAGCATTATCTCCGAAGGTCATAAATATAAATCCAAGCACTGAAATTACTGTCGCTACACATGCTACAATAAATGCCGTCCTTTTATCTTTCTCAATCTTCTCCATGATATACTCCCTAATTTAAATTATCCATAGCCTAGAAAACACTTCTCATCATTCCTTATCAGACTGATATTTCATTTTCCTGCCAAATTATAACATCCAACTATTTAATCCTGTGATCTGGAATTGTCACATCAGAAGGAAATGTCATATAAGCATCCGTAGTCAATTTGAATATATCAGCTGCCAGATACCAGCAGGTTGCTCCAAATGCATCTTCAAGAATTTCCTTTTTGTCTCCAATTAGCTTCCTGCTCTTCTCATGATTCATGATAACACTGCCCAGACCGGAATCTTTTCTTTCTATTCTTTCATCTTCATCCACTCTATACCTGGTTTTATATACATTAAATGGTTCCCTTATCAGCAAGAAGCAGCTTCCATGCTTCCAGGAAATGTCAATAATATCAATGCAATGTCCATTGCCAGTGACAATAACTCCCTTGTTTTGAATGCAATAACTAACATCGGCTATAAAGCTGTCATACTCTGAATCATCACTTAAATCATGGGATCTACGATTTTCAAAGTATCTTGCCAAACGTTTTCTCTTTGTCACTTCACTGGCCTTCTTTTTATCATACCTCTCATTAGTAATAGATATCTGTTGTCTACCCTCCAATTCCACCTGATGTTCTGCAAATTTTAATGGTTTACCACTCTTCATAGTATCATAATTCTCTTTAACCTTAGTCCACAAAGCTTCTATTCTATCAAAAAGAATTGCCATCTTATCATCCTCCGATAGCCCTTCCTTTAGATATGAATTATTAAACTCAGTATCCTCCCTTAGCAAATCTTCTAATACTCTGTTTTGTGCTTCTTTGACAATAAAACGATTAATATCAGATATTATCAAATCCTCATTGAAATATTTATCATCACCTTGTTTTTTTTGCTCTTCGGACATGTTCTTAATTTCTTCAACCGCTCTCTTAACAATGTCTCCTTCATACGTGTCAAGTCCAGCTATAAGGCCACTAACAAATATATCCCCAAAAAATTCTTCATTTTTAATATCTTTATTTACATCTGTTTTTTCAGTAATTTTACCAGTGATGATGCTTATTGATTTACCTATGCTACCACTTGTAAGCTCGTCTGCAACATTGTAGAGCCTGTTTCCTCTTACTTTAGCAACGTTTCTTCCGTTAAATCCTCCAAGTGCATAAGCCTTTTCAAAAAGCTGTACCCATGTACAGTCAGAAGCATTACCATAGCCTGTTTCATAATGCTTTTTCACTTTAAAATAAACAGGAACAAGTTTTGTACCCTTTTTAAATTCTTGATAGTCTGGGTCAAGATATTTTTCATCATTACCAACAGGAGAATATAATCTGACAAGAACATTTCCATCACCCAAATCATGGAACATACTTCTGATAAAATCAGGGTTCATCTTAACAACAGCAAGCAGGGATGAAAGAAGCCAGCAGTCACCTATTGTACTTTGCTTAACATCATTCATATTAGGCTCATGTAAAAAGAGCGGAATATCCTTTATATTACTCTCATCCATGTTCTTAGAGTAGGTTGTATCCTCGACATACGAGATAGTATTCGCATTAATCTCATCAAGAACATCCTTATCAATTGTTGTATCAAGAAGTCCCTTCGTTGCTGTATCAAAGGTCGTATTAAGCTCCTTAAGAATTCTAATTCTCTCTTCAATAATCTCCTTTGTCTCATTATCCTCTATCTCAGCCTTTGTCTGAGTAACACCTTCTATATACCTATTCATTGATTTCTTGAAGGTATCAATAAATGCCATCTCCATCTCTGTTGTATCACTGTTTACAATTCCAGTTACCATACTGAAGAGTTCAATTGCTTCAAGTGCCTTTTTGAATTCACCCACGAAGGAATCCTCTCCAAACTCACGAAATACTTCAAAGTTTTCTGTTTTTTCTTCATTTAAGGTCTTAAGTATTTTCTTTTTCATATTACTCTCGTAATATGTTCCTAAATTCACATCAGGTGTAAATCCAGCGTCTCCACTATCCAGTTTAGGAATCTTTCCCTTTTGAAACTCCTCAATATCACCCAGCTTATTAGCAAATACCGACTTACACTCATCATATCTTTCTTCTCCGTGGTTATCAGTTCTCTTAGTGCGATTCCACCAGCTGAGAGCTTGTAAACATGATCCAAAGAGGCTTGTAATTGGACTTGCGAGGGAATGCAAAAAAGAAGTCTTCCTCCTTCTTTCCATTGCTGTAAGCTCCTTACCGACTGCATTTTTAAGAAACTCTCTTCTATTTGAAGCCTTTATCTCTTCCTTATGTGCATCCCGATAATAGGATCTCCTATATGCTTCAATTTTATTTCTCGACTTATTCCTAAGGTTAACCTTTGCTTTTTCGATAGCATTTCTATCTAGCTTTTCATATCCCTTATCAGTGAACATTTCTATATTTTCACAGTCCCTGCTAACCTGACATAAAAATACAAAGTTACTGTATTTTATGAAGGTTTGAAACAGTTTGTCTGTCTTTTCAAAATTTTCAAGATCAGTAAGTAATTCTAGGTTCTTATCATCACCTTCATATTTTTTGATTAAATCATCGATAATTCCTGAACTTTTTGCATTCTTTGAAAGAAAATCTCCCATAATACAAATTTCCTCAATCTCACGTCTATTTGTAAAAAATCCGTGATCTGAAAACTCACCATCTCTTTTAAGCTTATCTGCCACCTGCTTTACTCGAATATTATACAAATCAAACATTCTCATAAAGGAATCATATGGAACTTTTTTATCTGGAACTTTTTTATCTGGAACTTTTTTATCTGGAACATTTCCAGAACCGATTAATTCATCTCTATAATCACCAAGTTCCTTGAGCGCCTTTACATCCTCGAGAAGAGTAGCCTTTGCCACGTTATAGGCTGGCTCTTTTTCTTTAGGAAGCTTTGATAAAAATACATATCCATTACTATCCTCGAGGAAATCTCTTACCTTTTCATCAACCTCAAGCTCTGAAAGTGTTTTTCTTATCTCCTTCTTTTTATCCTTATAGCTAGTTAAATTTTTCTCGAGCAAATCACGGGCATACTCTTTTCTCTCATTCCTATCCTCACTAATGATTATTTTATTAGTCTTATCTGAGAATATTCCGGCAAGCCTTGTTATATTTTCATTAAATCTGGCCTTATCTGCCTCATATCCATCCTTCATAATCCTAAACTGGAACTTATCGTCAATATGAAGCAGTCTGAGTCTAAGATTAAATGTTTCTCTTATTAATTCTTCATTTTCAAGGTAAAACTCACACTTTAAGAATTCATCATGTGGCTGTGAAAGCACATACTCTCCTTTGTTAAATTCCTTATATCTCTTTATTTCAGAAATTGTTTCAAGAAGCTTATACACACCTTTCTCATCAAAGCTGTCAACCTTAAATATCGGAGCCTTAAGCTCCGCCTTCATGTCAATCAAGGATTTAGGCAGTACTTCAGTTTTTTCCTTTTTCAAATCGAGAATTTTTCTTGATGATTTGTCAAGAAGAATTTCACCCGAATAAAGACTCTCTCCCTCGGTATGTCCATGCTTTGCAATATTATCAATACGATTTTTAATACTACTTAGTGGCTCCTTGTAACACTCTTCAGCGTCAACCAGGTTTATTATATTCTGATATTCTTTATATATCTCTATTTTTGCCTGGTCCTCATGAGGTGCATTTAAAGCATCTTCTTCCTTAAGATTGCCATATTTTTCTTTGAGATTTGCAAAATAGTCATTATTCATAACCTGTTTGAAATCATTTTTAAACCTGCTACATTCCGCAATCATCTCCGGATATTTACTTATAAAACTATCGTCAGGAAGCATCATCAGTCTCTTAACCTTACGAAAGCTTTTACTTATCGCATCAAGCTTTAATGATGCATTTTCATCATCGATTCGTTCCGCAAGATCATCCGCTTCTCTTTGATTTCCTAACGCCTCTTCTAAAGCATCTTTTCCTCTTTCGATTGCACTTAAGGCTTTTTCTTTTCTACTCTCAGTATTCTGGAATATCATATCGAGATTAACATCACTATGCTTAAGCTTCCTTGATACATCAGAATCCTTTGCCTCTTTTTCTAACTCGCTCTTAAGCTCCCTAATCTCAGTTAGTTTCTCACGTGAAAGTTCACCCTTGCTATTAATATCACCTTCAATATTTCTTGTATATATTTCACTTCTATACTCTAAGATTTCAAGCACATCAGAGTAGTATTTTGCTTTTTTAGCCAAAGCCAGAACTTCATCTGATTCCTCTTCTTCTTTGTACTCATTGAAAAATAAAGTCATATCATTTATGCAGGACAAGTCATGATCTATCGCAACTCTATTTTTCAAATACTCTGTAGGAGACATATTTACAAGCTTTTTTCCATACTTTTTCTCTATCTGGATCATCTGTCTTATGTAAAGCTCCTTAAGTGCAAGCTTTCCATAGCTGAACATTTCCATATTACTTATGGCATTAGGGTCTTCACCGTTTTTATAATCAAGTCCCACAAGAAGATGCTCTGCAAGCTTCTTAATCACATCATTACCAACATTCCTCATAAAAGAGTTTTTGCAGATATTAAGAAGTGCTTTTTCAATCCTTTCAACATTCTCTGAAGGTACACATCCAGCCACCTTCCTCTGAATATACATAGAAGCATCCTCTATCTCTTTAAACGACTTATCCTTATTCTTCGAAATAGCCTTATAAATCTCATAATCCCTATAGTTTCTCGAGACACTTTTTGAAGAATCATACTTATACTCATAGTCAGAATGCGACTCAAGATATTTCATATATTCATTGTCCTTGAGGACTAATTCTTCTTCTTTCGAATCATAGAAAATAATCTCTTCTTTTTTTGCCTTATTCTGCTCTTCAAATAAATCTGACATATTCTTCTCCTTATTGTTATCAACCTGACTTTGTCTATTTTCTTATATTTTCTTATATCTTCTTTTTCTTCTATTTTCGTCTATTTTGCCATTATTTTAATAAACAATATCAGTATATCACCCTCGCGTTATAAAAGTGTCCCATCACACTGACTAAATGGTCATTTGTACTATCATAAATTGGCCTGATTGCTCAACCTGACCTTATTTCCTGATATGATGATCTGGAATCTTTACATGCTCAGGCAAAACCATATACGAGGTGTCTATCATACTGTACATATCCTCCGCCAGGTACCAGGAGGTTCCCCTGAAGCCATTCTTGAGAAGATCATCTGGTTCATCGCTAACAAGCGTTCTATTTTCAGCCTTGCGAGAAAATACATCTCCGATGCCCTCTCTGCCTGTCTCTACGATATCACCACCTTTTTTTTTCATAACTGATATTATAAATATTAAATGGATCTCTCATAAGCATATAATATTTTCCATTTTCGTACTTAATATCCAGAACACTAATGCAGTGACCTCCACCAAGTGCAACAGTGCCTTTTTTTTCTAAGCAGTATTTCACATCCGCAACAAAGCTTAAAAAGCCGCTACCCGTCTGTTCAACATCCTCGTCGACATCTTTTCCTTCCAATTCTTCAAAACCTATTCTCTCCTCTACAAAATAGTTAGCAATGCCTGCCCTATACTTAATGCTTTTTTCACTATTATAAAACGAGCCTGGCTTATGTTCCTGGGGATTTTCAGAACCGCTCCTCTCATGATTATACTGAGCCTCGGAGAATTCAAGCTTTTTTCCGTCTCTCATTAGATCTATATTTTTTTGTATTTTCTCCCACAATTCAGTTAAGATTTGCGTTTTGAGTTCCGCATTTGGCTGTGCATCTATAGACTTGGATTTTAATTCTTCCACGATAAAATCATCAATCAATTTGCTCACATCAGGCATTCTGTCATTTTTATTTTGCATTATAGCATCCTTCAGATCAGAAATTACATATTTGAACTTTTCTGATTGTACTTTGCTGCTCATCTTTGTGTATATTTTAAATGAAATGTCTTTAACCAGTTTTTCCTCTCGTACAGATAATCCAGCAGTATAACCAATAATAGCAGGATTGGCTAAAAATTGCCCTTCATCATATGTATTATCCATCAACATTTTTCTCGGAGCATGACCAGTAAGGATAGCAACTCCAGCATCCTCGCTTCCTGCAGTAAGCTCATTAGCAACATTATATAGCTTATTTCCCTTGATTCTTACTGCATTACTATAGTTTAGGCCTCCTAAGGCTACCGCCTTTTCAAGAAGCTGAACCCAGGTACAGTCACTGGCATTTCCATATCCAGTTTCATAGTGTTTTCTAAGTTTGAAATATGCTGGAACCATATTTATACCAGGATTAAACATATCTTCCTTTTTTTCTATTGATCTGCCATATTTATCAACCGGTGTATAAAGCCTTACTAGAACGCTTCCATCACCAAGATCACTGAACATACTCCTTATAAAATCAGGATTTGTCTTTAATACTGCTGTAAGACTGCCTAGTAGCCAGCAATCCCCAATGGTACTTTGCTTAATATCATTTAAATTTGGTTCATGCAAAAATAGTGGAATATCCTTTATATTGCTTTTTTCCATATTAGTTGTAAGTACTGTGTCCTCAATGTACTCTGTTGCGTTTGCCGCGATTTGTTCAAATACATCCTTATCTAAAGTTTCTTCTAAGGTTCCCTTTGTTTTTTCATCAAACATAGCATTTAACTCGGAAAGTAAGCTGAGTCTTTCTCTAATTAAACTCTGTTCTTCCTTGCTTGTATCAGCTTCATTCACTCTCTGAATTGACAAAGTGATATAATCCATCATTTTCTTTTTAAAGGTGTCAATAAATGCCATCTCCATCTCAGTAGTATCTGTATTGATGATTCCTACTACACTACTGTAGTATTCTATCGCCTCAACGGCCTGGCCAAAGACAGAGTCATGCTCATCAAGCTTATTCGCGGAAATTATTTTTCCATTCTTAGCCACATTAAGCTTTTCTATCATATCCTTCTTTAGCTGACTTGAGAAATACTTTTCTAACTCGACCTTAGGTGCAGCTCCGGCATCTCCATTTTGCACACTTCTTATTTTTCCTTCTTTAAATTCCGTTATCTTAGCCAGAGTATTGTCATACTTATTCTTACATTCTTCATAGTTGACCATTCCATGCTTGTCGGTTCTTTTTTCTCTCATGAGCCAGCTAAGTAACTGCATGGCATTTCCATACTGATTAGTACACATGGAAATAAAATCACTAAAACTGTTAATTTTATTTCTCCTAAGTGATGCCGTAAGCTCCCTTCCAACGGAATCAATAATGAAAACTCTTTTTTCTTGTGCAATTATCTCATCCTTCCTGCTATCCTTCTGGTAATCTCTTCTAAGTGAGCTAACTACCTTCTCAGAATTACTTCTAAGTAAATTTGCCTCTACACTTCTCTTTTCTTCTTCTATAATCTCATACTTACCCTTATGATAGAGTTCAAGGTCTTCAATATCCTTAGGAGTATTCTTTAACCAAATCGAATTGCTGTAGCAATAAAGAGCATCGAGTTGCATACTTATCTTCTTAATTTCGTTTATTCTCTCAATATCTAAACTGTATTCAGGATTATCAGCGTATTTTATAGCTATCCTCTCATTAAGCTTTGTGTCACTAATACTAGCCTTCAGAAAATCTGCCATACGAGATAATTCTTCTAGTTCACTTCTGGAATCTGCAATTACTCTATCTGAATATCCGCCATTTTTTCCTATTTTTTCTTTAAGAGAATAATATCTTGCCGAAAAAAATCTGACACTATCAATAACCTTGTCGTAAGGAACATCTTCGTCTGGAACTAAAGATCTGTCTTCTTTTAAATCCTTGTATGCTATTAAATCAAGGATGGACTCAACATCCTTAAGCAATGTTTTTTTCGCCACCTCGTAGGACGGTTCCTCTTTTTTAGGGAGATTATTAAGAAGTAATACACTATTCGCCTTCTGTAGTATTTCTATCTCCGCATCCGGAATTCCTATTTCTTTTAGATCAGCTATTATCGACTCCTGCTTTTCTTTAGCAGTGAGAAACTCTTTTCTGATTTGCTTCTCCACATACGCTTTTCTTTTCACAGCATCATTGGTGAGTATACTCTGAACCTCCTCGTCAGAAAAAATACTGTTTAGTTTAGCCAGATTCTCTGCATATTTTTTCTTGTCTGTTTCAAGCATGTCCTTAGACAAGCTAAACTCAAACTTATCATCAAGATGAAGCATTCTAAGTCTAAGCTCAAAGGTTTCTCTTAACAGGTCTTCATTTTTTATGTAGACCTCACAGCGAAGATAATCCTCGTATTTCTGCCCCAGTCTGTACATGTCTGGAGACTGTTCCTTGAATCTTCTAATCTCAGACAACGCGTTAAGCAGCTGGTACACTCCTCTTTCATCAAAGGTTTTTCCAGAAAAATCCGGTACTATTAGCTGCTTTCTTAGCTCAGATAAAAAGCCTGGTCTAGCAGCTCCTTCTCTTTTTTTCTTTTCCTCTAGAAGCTCTTTTCTTGCAGAAACAGACTTATCAACTATATTTTCATCCTGGTACAGAGCCTCACCTGCAGTATATCCATGGGCAACAATCACATCCATTCGACTTCTTATAAGCCTTTTTTGTTCAATAACCCACTCTTCAGTAACTTCATCTGCACCCTCAATACTTCTAGAATGTTTACCTAGAAGATTAAGTATCTTTATTAGTTCAGGGTAGGACTTAATAAGATCATCGTCTTGCCCATCTCTTTTCGTCAGGTACTTGCTGTACAACTTTTGCAGCTTATTCTGATTTATAAGATAAGCCTCCTTCTCGTCCAGCTTAAGAGCTACATCATCCGACTCAGCAACAATACCCTCTCTGAGAGCATTAAGTGCCAATGATTTTCTAGCCTGAATATGTTCGAAAAACGTATTAATATTTACGTTTTTATGATTTATTTTCTCAAATGTACCTACGCTATTTGAAGCCTCAATAAGCTGTTTTTTCAGAACCTTGATTTCTTTTTTCTTATTCTCAGTAAGTTCGCCCTTTGAATTTAAGTCCTTCATGCTGCTATCAACATAGGCCTTTGTTCGTATTCCAATAAGCTCCTTCATGCCTGCATAATAGTTTGCCTTATTGAAAAGAAGCTTGTACTCCTCACTGGCACTGTCAGCCTAAAATACTCACTTAAAAATCCAGCCATATCTCCAACGCAGGATAAATCCTGGTCGATTTCCGCTTTTCTTTTTAAATAGTCAATAGGGGAAAGCCCATAAAGCGCTTTGCCATATTTTTTATCAAGCTTTACCAGCTGTCTTGTGTATAATTCCTTTATAGCCTGTGCCCCAATATTATTTATTTTTTTATTATCCTCCAGATTAGGATTTTCCTTCTCCTTAAATTCCATCCCACACATAGTATAATCAATTATATGCATCAGGTCTTCACTGCTTACATCCTGCATAAATGAATTGCTGCATATATTAATTATCATGCTCTGAAGCTTTTCAGCCTTAGCCTGGTCCTTGCAGTTTTTAACCTTTAATCTGGCCAAATTAACTACATCCATAAACTTGGAATAGGGCTCCTCCATATTCTTATTTAAAGAATTAAAGATCTCATAATCTCTATAGTTTCTAGCAATTGTCTTGGAATCATCATACTCGAAGGTCTTCATCTCACCTGTCTCAAATTCCATCGCGTACTTAACGTCGTTTTCGGTCATTTCCTTAAGGACGTTTTCTTCAACCTTATATTCCTCTTTCTTTTTAAATAAATTTAATTCCATATTTCTTATTCCTTATGCACTATCTAGTTGTCTATCTAATATGATGATCCGGAATTCCAAGATACTCTGGCAGCATCATATCGGCTCCTGCGAATCTTACAAATAAATCCGAAGCAAGATACCAGGATGTACCTCTAAAACCTGCTTTTATAATATCCTCAGGCTTATCTCCAATCAGTCTTCTGTTTTCCTGCCTTTTTGTGATTACTGAACCGAACTCCTCACTGGTTCTGGTAAGCTTATTCTTTTCATCCAGTCCATAGCTAACATTATAAATATTAAATGGATCTCTCATCAGCATAAAGCAGTCGCCATTATACCATTTGACATCAATAATATTTACACAGTGTGGGATGGCAATTCCCACAGTTCCTTTTTTCCTTATACAATACTCTACGTTCTTTATAAAAGACTGGAAGCTTGAATCCGTACCATGATCCTTTCTTCTTACATCATAGAAATAAGTTGCATATTTTTGTCTGTTGTAAAGAACCATACTGTTTTCCTCTCCATTAACAAGAGAATCCTGCTGTTCCTTTCTTGCAGCCTCCTGCATATCAGTAAACTCAAGCTCTTTTCCATCCATCATAAGCTCTATATTATTCTTAATCTTTTCCAAAATGCTCTTAATTCTTGCAGCTTTTATTCTATCCTTTTCTTCTTCAGTTATACCCTTTTTGCTGAGTGCATTTTTAAGCTCCTCTTCGCCATCAACAAGGGACTCAATTATTCTGTCTCTTGCCGTTTTCAAGAAATAATTCTCTAATGCCATGTATGAGTATTTTATCTGGGTATCAGAATCGGCACCATCATGTGCTCTTTTCAGTCTGTCTAACTCAGTGCAAACTGTCATAAATTCAAGGTTATCAAGTCCTGCTGTGAGTCCATCAATCATAAAATCACTGTAAATCTCTTTTTCTTCAATATCCTTATCACATGGCACATACCTTACAGTCTTTCCTGTGATAACCTTCATTGCAAGGTTAATCTGGCCCATAGTGAGCTCGTCTGCAACGTTGTAAAGCTTTCCATCCTTAGCCACAACCTCATTTCTGCCATTAAAGCCACCGAGGGCGTAAGCCTTCTCAAGAAGCTGTACCCAGCTGCAGTCACTAGCATTTCCATAGCCTGTTTCATACTGCTTTCTCAGCTTGAAATAGGTTGGAACCATCTTATAATTTTCCTTCAGCATATCATACTTTGATTTGGCACTTTCCTCCGTCTTATCATCAACAGGCATGTATAGTCTTACTAATACATTTCCGTCTCCAAGATCATGGAACATACTTCTTATGAAATCCGGATTTGTATTCACAACAGCACTTATAGCTGAAACCAGCCAGCAGTCACCAATACTGCTCTGCTTGATATCATTGATATTAGGCTCATGCAGGAAAAGAGGAATATCCTTTATATTACTCTCCTCCATATTCTCTGAGAAAAGAGTATCCTCAACATATGAAATGGTATTCTCTGATATTTCCTTAAGCACATCCTCGTCTAATGTATCTGAAAGCATTCCTCTTGTACTATCTGTAAAGAGTGTGTCAAGTCTCTGTAAAAATGCAATTCTATCCTGAATTTTCTGTCTATCCTGCTCAGAGAGAGACCCACCTTTTTCCTCTGTCCATCTCTCAATGTACTTCGCCATAGACTTCTTAAAGGTATCGATAAATGCCATCTCCATCTCAGTGGTATCAGAATTTACAATTCCCACAACCTTGCCGTAGTACTCAATAGCCTCTACAGCCTTGTTGAAATCTGTCTCAAATTCATCCACCTCTAACTTCTCAAGAATATTTGCATCAGAATCTCTCTCGGCCTCTAAGGCAGCAAGTATTGACTTTTTCATATCACTTGAAAAATACTTATCAAGCTCTACCTCTGGTGCAATTGCACGAGTGTCTCTGTAATAGCTAGGAAGCTTTCCAATTGTCATATCAGGAATCATGCCGAGTTTTTCATCATACAGCTTCTTACATTCATCATATCTTACAGCACCATGGTTGTCAGTTCTCTTCTCGTGAAGCACCCAGCTAAGCACCTGAAGAGGTGCTCCGATTCTATTTCCAAGCCAGTCAATAAGACTAGCCACACTTGCAAAATCACTCCTTCTCTGGCTTGCAATAATCTCCCTGCCAACTGCTCTTGCAATAAACGCCTTCTTCTCAACCTCTCTTATTTCTTCCTTATGGCTGTTCTCCTTAAAATTAATTCTGAATTCGTCGATAGTTCCCTTGGACCTTGTTCGAAGCTGTTCGCTTAAGGCCTGCATTTCAGCCTTATTAAGCTTCTTAAATTCATTTCCATCAAGCATAGACACATCGTCATAATCATTCTTTATCTGATTCAGATATAAATGATTACTGTAGTCACGGAAGGTATTGAGCTTGTTCAGCGTCTTATCAAGTGTCTTAATTTTATCTATCTGTAAGTCGAAGCCTGGCACCTGGCTGTACTTTTCTATCATCTTTATTCCAAGTCCGGAATCTCCGATTTTTCTTTTCAGTAAATCCGCCATTAATGAAACCTCTTCAATCTCACTTCTCGAATTTACAAAGCCTCTGTCTGAGTATTCCCCCTCCGCTTCAAGCTTATCCATAAGGTTATCGACTCTTATTGTGAAGCTCTCCACAAGTCTTAATGCCTGCTCGTAAGGAATATCCTCCTCCTTTATCTCCTCATGAAGATCCTTTTTCATGCTATACTTAAGGACATCTGTCACAGCCTCAACATCTGTGAGAAGCGATTCCTTTGCAAGACTGTAGGAAGCGTCCTTCTCCTCCGGAAGCATAGACAAAAATCCCATACCATTTTCAAGTATAATACTATATACTAAAGTTCCGTCTACCTTAAGCTTTAAGAGGGTTTCCTTTATGCTTTCTTCCTTTCCCTTATATGCAGAAAGCTCTTTCTTAATCTGTCCCTTACAGATTCCTACTCTGCTTGACTTTTCGTCGCTAATCAAAAGAAGATTATCTACAGCGGCAAATACTGCTCCTAAACTATCAATATTTCTATTATATCTCGCGAGATACTCATCGTAGCCAGACTTTACCTGCTCAAACTGAAAATCATCATTCAAATGCAGAAGCTTAAGTCTAAGCATGAAAGTCTCTCTAATCAGCTCCTCATTCTGCAAATAAAACTCACATTTCTGGTACTCATCAAAGGCCTGACCAAGTCTGTACATATCGGGATATTCTTCCTTATAATGCCTTATCTCAGATATAGTATTAAGAAGCTCAAAAATACCCTTTTCATCGAAATTTTTATGTGAGAAATCTGGTATCGTCAGATCAGCCTTCATCTCATTAAGACTTCTATCTCTCACTTCCAAAACAGCCTTTTTCTCTTCCCTCGCATTAATAAGTTCCTGGGCTACACTGTTTTCCTTGTCAAGAATAATCTCATCCTCATACAGCTTTGAACCCTCTGTATATCCATGCTTAATAATTCTTTCGATACGCGCGGTCATATACGCTGGTCCTTTATTGCTTAGTCCATCTCCATTTCCAGCACTGAGTCTGAACTCCTTAAATCTTTTATAATTTCTTGCTCTCAGAGTATCTGGCAGTTCTTCAAGCTTTTTATCCTTAAACTCCTCCTGCAGCCTGTCGAAATATTTGTCATGAGTTACATTTTGTACACTGCTTAAAACTACATCATATTCTTCAATAAGCTCTGGATATTTTTCGATGAACTCATCATCTCCAAGCATCATACCCTTTCTGAAATGCTGATATTTCTCCTCCACCATATCCATCTGGGATATTGCATTTTCATCATTAAAGGAAACTGTATCAATCTGACCATCTGTTTCTCTGATAATACTATCCAGATCATCAGCCTCTCTCTGAATTCTTGCAATTTCATTCTCATCAGTAACAACCTTCTTAGCCAGATAGAACTTAATCTCCTTCATCTTTGCAGCTTTTTTCTTCTCGTCCTTCTCCTGTTCGTAGCTGGCTACAGCATTCCTGTAGCTGGTATAATAGCTCAGCATTGCTCTAAGTTCATTACGCTTTGCTTCCGCTTCTTCAATAGCCTTCTGCTTATCAGCCTCTTTTTTTTCTGTCCTGCTTATGGCTTCTAAGGCTCTCGACTTTCTCTCGTCAGTGCTCAAGAATATCTTCTTAAGGTTTTCATCCTTACGGCTTATCTTCGCAAATGTATCCTTTTCCTTAGCAGCATTTTGAATATTCTTCTTAAAGGTGTCTATTACCTTCTTATGATTAGCTGAAAGCTCACCCTTTTTATCTATATTTTTTACTCCGCCATCAACATAGATTTTAGTTCTGTAGGAAAGAAGTGACATGACATCAAGGTAGTATGAAGCCTTCTTTATAAGAAGCTTGTCCATATCAGTGGCTGCTTCCTCATCTATAGTCTCCTTGAAGAATTCCTCCATATCCTTCAAGCAGGAAAGGTCATGATCTATCTCCGCCTTCTTTTTCAGATAATCTGCCGAGGACATTTCCACAAGCTTCTTTCCGTATTTCTTATCTATTTGAATGATTTGTCTCGTATAAAGCTCCTTAAGGGCCTTCTCTCCAATACTGCGCATCTCCTCCTGCAGCTTCTCATTTGGATTTTCCTCGTCCTTAAAATTAAGACCGCACATAAGATGCTCAGCTAATATACGTATCTCTTCATTTCCAACCTTCTTCATAAATGTATTACTACACAGATTAAGAAGTCGTTTCTCGATTTTTTCTGCGCCACTACTTACAGCAGCCTTCCTCTGAATATACTTTGCCGCATCAGAAAGCTCCCCATAAGGCTCATTTTCCGTTCCCTTCATCGCCTTATAAATCTCGTAATCTCTATAGTTTCTGGCAACAGTTTTAGACGAATCATACTTAAATTCCTGCACCTGATTCGTCTCAAAAAAACTGATATACTCCCTGTCTTCCTCTGCCATCTTCTCTAAGGAAGCATTTTCAAGTCTAATCTCTTCCTGTTTTTTAAATAATTCCTCCTGCATAATTAACCCTCCTTAATGCTGTAGGCTACCCCTTCATTTTTGTGTCACAACCACATCATAATACTTCCTTACTCGTATATTATATAAATCGCAGCCTACTTATAAAACTAGTCTATAGTCTTCTACATGAAGCTCGTACATATTCTTCTTTTCAAGATAAGTCCTCACAAACTTCTCAACATTGTCTGAATATCGCCTTACTCTTATCACATCAATCCCTGGATAGAGCTTTTGCCTGAGCAATCTAAATGCACTTAACACTGACTTAAGAGTCTCACTCTTATCATCCCTGGTATATCCAGCAACCAGCAGGATATCCTTTTCATTTACCCTGCATATCAGATATCCCAGCATCTTTCCCTCCTCAACATATGCGATGCTAAGCTCTGGATTGATATCAACTACATTTTTATAATTCTGTGCCTCAGTAAGCTTATCTAAGTTTTCCTCATCAAAGCTTACCATGACATCAACTGGCACCTTGTAAAATGGTACGATGTTTTTCAAATTCTTTGTCAAAGTCTTTTCCTTATACAGTAGCTTTGACGCATCGAGAACATACTCAATATAATCGTTGTCTTCCTTCTTATATCCACCGAGAGTAAGCAGCTCAACCAAGTTCTTCTCCCTTGTGGCATTGACTGTAATTTTAATTGAACTTGTCCCATTGCACCTTGCATTTATTCTAACCGCATCCAGAAGCTCTCTTATGTGCTCGTTATAATTATACGGAGCAACAGTTGCAATTATCTCTCCTTCACCCTCTGACTCAGAATAGATAATATACGCCTTATATCCATCCTCTTCCTTAAGAACAAAGGCAAGCATATTGTCCTTAAGAAATCCATCCTCATCCGCAAACTCAGACATACTGTAATCACTTCTAAGACCAATTATATTTCCTATATATTTGGTAATTTTAATTTTATACTTTTCCTGTGCCATAATAACCTCGCTGTACGCCTTTACTATAAAATATCCCAAAATATTATATCATAAATCAAATAATTATTATAGCAAAAAAAGGTCCAACCTTTCGGTTGAACCTTTTTTAATGCGGTTCCAAGACCTTGAACCCCGGGTGCCATGCGGGAGATGGGGTGAGACGGATTAAGAAAACAGTCCAGTGGACTGTTTTCCCGTCGAACCGACCGAGGAACCGCCCCCGCGGTTCTGAGACCTTGAACCCCGGGTTCAAGAGGCGCAGCCTCTTGAATAAAAAAAGAACACCTCTTCAGGTGTTCTTTTTTTATCCATGCGGGAGATGGGACTTGAACCCACACGACGTTGCCATCACTAGATCCTTAGTCTAGCCTGTCTGCCAATTCCAGCACTCCCGCGAACTATTCAGTTCACATCATTTCTGACGCAAGTAGTATATTATCACAGCAGCACTAGGAAGTCAACTGTTTTTTTATTAATTTTTGGCAGAAAAACGATTCATCTATAACATCAATTCTTGGTCTTGCCCTTCATACTCGCATTATACCACTTGAACATATTTCTTCCTGCATTCTTTGCTTCGTAAAGTGCAGCATCTGCTTTATTTTCAAGAGAATCTACATCTTCTGTGCTCTGCTCTAGCAAGGCAATACCTGCTGAATATCTAACTGCAAAGTCCTCCTTTGCACCTTCAAGAGTAATCTTTGAAAGTTCAGTCTTGAACTTCTCAAGGTATCCCTCAATCACCTTTTTATCAGTATTTCCTGGAATAAATACGACAAATTCATCTCCACCAAATCTACCAAGCATACAATTACTAGCAAAGCTCTTTCTCATTGAATTAGCGAACTCCTTAAGGATATTATCACCAGCCTCATGACCATAGGTATCATTTACATCCTTAAAATGATCAACGTCCACAAATATGAACGAGGATTTTTCCTTCTTACTATGCTTTTCAATGTATTCATTTACGAAGCCCTCAAAGGATCTTCTATTGAAAAGCTGGGTAAGGCCATCATAAACAGAAAGCTTTTCAAGCATCTTCTTCTCTGCCATCTCATATTTCTGAGATATGAGGTAGATAATTATTGTCGCAGTAACAAGCACAATAAATAAGATAATGGTTCCCTTTTGAAGAATATGAATAGGGTTTGTAAGTGTTGATGAAGGAATCCTGACAACGACATCCCAATTGTACATTGTCTCAAGCTTCTCAAAAACCTGGGTATATTCAACTCCATTCATTGTAAAATGAATAATTCCGGTCTTCTCTCCATCCCTCATCTTCTGTTCCCAGGCAGCATAGTTCTCATCATTATCTGTCTGAATGAGGACCCTTATCAGCTTAACATTTCTCCAGCTTCCTATCTCCGAAGCATCCTTGCTCTTACAACTAATGTAATTCCCTGAGTATGCATTCATAAGGTATATCTCTGTATCATCACCAATCACCTCAGAGCTTGTCATCTCCTGAATATAATCAAGCGCATAGGTAATAAACAGGCTTCCTATCTTTGTACCATTACCATAAATAGGGGTAAACAGAGTGATAACCATCTTACCATTTTCCTCGCTACGATATGGTTCAGATGCAAATGTACCAGTTGCCTCAATTGCCTGATCCACCAGTCCCCACTTCTTTAGCTCAGTTTTCTCTGGCTCAGTTCCATATATACTTCCATCCATGTTAATGATACCTATACTAATGTAGCCAGCATCATCAATGGTATTTCTAAGGCTCTCATAAAGTGTATCTCCATCCTCAGTTTTCTGAGCCGAGATAAGTCTTGCAATATTCTCTGAAGCCTCAGTCATAACATAAAACAGACTGTTTGTTTTCTCTGCAATAAGGCTTGAGATGTCATTTGCCATTTCCTTATCATGATTCTTTATGACCTTGTTAAAAATCGGCATAGTCACACCAATACACAAAAGGCATATTATAAGATAGCTAATAATAAGCTTTGTATATGAGAACTTAAAAGTATTCTGTTTGATTTTTGCGTTATTTCTTCCAATGCTCATATAAATATCACCACTTCTATTAAAAATGAAAACTATATCAAGCTCTAAATAGCTTCGATGATTTCCAGTCTCATATTACCGATTTACAATCTCCTGTATTTCAGGAGTATTGATTGTACTTCCGTTTACAACGACAACTCCTGTATCAACAAACTTATTTGCTATTTTTTCTCCATTGATGATAGCCAGGGCTGTTTTTACTCCCTGGTATCCCATATCATACTGACACTGAAGCATCGTTGCAGCATGATAATTTGAATCATTAATTAGACTGGCCATCTCATCTGAAAAGTCAAAACCAACAACACAGACGTCAGTCCTGCCCTTCTCCTTAACAACAGAAGCAAATCCCACTGTCGATCCATTATTACAGCCAAAAACGCCCTTTATTGAAGCATCCTCATCAAGGAACTTCTCGGCAATTCTCTTAGCCTCTTCAACATCTCCCTCGTTGCACGCAACCTCTTCAACTATCTTCCAGTTTTTAGGTGCATGAATTGCCCAGTATTCACAAAATCCAGCAAGTCTCTCATTGATTGTCTGAGATTTCTTAGAACCAACCTGAATTGCTATGCTTATCTCCTCATCCTCAGAAACCTTCATATCCTTAAGGTTATCCAGCATCTCCTTTGCAGCCTTCTGACCAGCATAAAGATTATCTGTCATATAACAAACGTCATAATCTTCGCAGTTGATTGTAGTATCAACCAATACAACCGGCTTTCCCTTGTTATAGGCTGCAGTAACAGTGCTTGCAAGCTCAGATGAACTGTCTGGTGCAAGAACTATAGCATCACCTTTTTCCATAGCCTCTTCTATAAGCATCCTCTGTGCCTGCCATTCACTCTCTGTTTTGCTCGCGCCATAATATACATTTACATCGAAATCCTCTGATGCCGCCGCAACACCTTTTATTACGACCTTCCAATAGCTATTATCTGCGTTCTTCAATATTACATATACATTCTTACGTCCTTCAATTATTGCTCCTGCTGGCTGAAATGCAACCGGAGTAATCTCGCCTGCTTCCTCAGTATTTTCAACCTTACCACAACCAGAAACAGACAGTATGAAAAGTACTGCTATAAGCATTAAATTTATTCTTATCTTAATTATTCTTTTCTTAATTATTCTCATACTTCCATTCATACTTCTATTCCTATTTCTATTCCTATTTCTATTCCTATTTCTATTCCTGCTTCTGTCCATAGCATCTTCTTTATTCCATGCGAAACACGTTTGGAAATCATATTATAAGACTCGTAAACTCATCACACTTTGCTTTTATCATACAAATTTCGTAAATATTATACCACACTTGAATACTATCTTCAATTAAATATGCTTGCAAGGATTGCGTAAATTTACTTGCGGAAA
>DCHQ01000078.1:3840-7472 GCA_002314855.1 Lachnospiraceae bacterium UBA1748 | reverse complement strand
CAAGAGGTCATTACATATCAGCCCGTATTATCAAAATCATTTCGTTCTAATAATATTTGGCCATTGGCCAAATTTCCCACAAAAAATATCATAACACATCAACTTATACATAGTAAAATTTACTTCACTTATATCCTCCACATTGCTGTGAAGCTACAATAGCACCTCGATTACGCGTTGCACCATTCGCTACACTTCGTTTCGCTCATGTCGCGCTGGCGATATATATAAACAAGCTACAAGTCGTGCTCATTCATAGCCCTTCGGGCTATTTCATCGCGGGCTGTCGCCCTATAAACGCAAAAAAATAACTCCCTTGGATGCAAGCATCCAGGGAGTTTTGTATTTGCTTGTTTTGCAACGCTTGTAGTTCGCGCATTATCTCTTTGAGAACTGTGGTGCACGACGAGCTGCCTTTAAGCCGTACTTCTTTCTCTCTTTCATTCTTGGATCTCTTGTGAGGTATCCAGCCTTCTTGAGAACTGGTCTGAACTCACCATCAACCTGAAGAAGTGCTCTAGCGATACCATGTCTGATAGCACCAGCCTGACCTGTATATCCGCCACCCTTTACAGTGATAGTAGCGTCATACTTCTCAGCACCTTCTACAGCTACGAGTGGCTGACGAACGATAACCTTAAGTGTCTCAAGACCAAAGTACTCGTCGATGCTTCTCTTGTTTATTGTAATCTCACCCTTACCAGGTGTTAAGTATACTCTTGCGATTGAACTCTTTCTTCTGCCTGTTCCGTAGAACTTCTTTGCAGCTGCTTTCTTTGCCATATCTATAATCTCCTTCCGATTAGAACTTTAATTCTTCAGGCTTCTGAGCTGCATGATTGTGCTCAGGTCCAGCATATACGTGAAGCTTTGTAAACATCTCTCTTCCAAGAGGTCCCTTTGGAAGCATACCCTTAACAGCGTGCTCAATAACCTCAACTGGCTTGTTAGCTAACATCTCACGAAGAGTTGTCTCTTTCATACCACCAACGTAATCAGAGTGCTTGTAGTAAATCTTCTGATCAAGCTTCTTACCTGTTACCTTAATCTTGTCTGCATTAACAACGATTACATAATCACCTGTGTCAATGTGAGGTGTGTAAATTGGCTTATTCTTACCTCTTAAAACCTTAGCAACCTCAGATGCAAGTCTACCTAATGTATATCCTGTCGCATCAACTACGTACCATTTCTTCTCGATAGTTGAAGGACTAGCCATAAATGTCTTCATTATAGTTTCCTCCATAAATAAATATGCGTTTACATTATATCAATCTGTTACGCGATGTCCGGGCGCTTAACAAATCTTCATATTATATGCTGTGACGTCTGTTGGAAAGTACAGACATACTGTCACAGAAATATATTATAGTTATAACTGATATATGTGTCAACCATTTTTCTTTAGAAAATACAGTATTTACAAGGCTCAGTTAACATAACACCAATTCATTTTTCATTATGTTTTTACTTATCTCTTCCATTATGTTTCAAAATATCCCTACAAAGTAAAAATGACAGTTATTAACTGTCATTTTCAGAGAAGGTATTTCTTTCTTATGGGGTTATAGCAAAAAACTATAAATGTATTGGGGGTTACAATATGCATTATAACACCCTATTGTATATCGTCCATTCAAACATTTCACAAATATAACAATATAGAAAATTTGTTTTTGGTCAATTTGTACAATTGCGTAATGTATAACACCTAATTTACGCGATTATGCTGAATATAGACTCGAATTCTTCCTGATTGATACGCTCTTTCTCAAGAAGCATCTTCGCACAAGCCTCAAGTTCACTCCAATTACTGCTAATAAGTGCCTTTGCCTCTGCATAGCAAGAATCAATGATAGCCTTAACTTCATTATCAATCTCACTTGTTTTCTGTTCTGAGAAGTTCTTAGCATGAGCCAGATCATTACCGATAAATACTTGCTCATCATCGCTCTCGTAATTAATTACACCTATGTTCTCTGACATACCGTATCTTGTTACCATCTTACGAGCTACCGATGAAGCCTTCTTAATATCACTGCTTGCTCCAGTAGTAATATCACCAAATGCTATCTCCTCAGCAATTCGACCACCAAGCGATACCATTATATCCTGACGCATCTTACTCTTTGTAAGATACATCTCATCCTTTTCAGGAAGAGGCATTGTATAACCACCTGCACTCGCACCTGTTGGAATAATTGATACGGCATACACTGGTCCAACATCTGGAAGAACATGGAACAGAATTGCATGTCCAGCTTCATGATACGCTGTAATCTCCTTCTCTTTATCAGAAATAATACGGCTGTGCTTTTCTGCACCGATTCCTACCTTAATAAGTGACTTCTTGATGTCTTCATCCATAATATACTTTCTTCCTACCTTGGCAGCCTGGATAGCTGACTCATTAAGAAGATTTTCAAGGTCGGCACCACTAAAGCCAGCTGTTATTCTGGCAACCTGCTCAAGATCAACATCTTCAGCTAATGGCTTATTCTTGGCATGCACAAGAAGTATATCCTGTCTACCACGTACATCTGGAAGATTTACCGCAACCTTTCTGTCAAAACGTCCTGGTCTAAGAATAGCAGGATCAAGTATATCCACACGGTTAGTAGCTGCAAGTACTATTATTCCCTGATTAGCTGAGAAACCGTCCATTTCTACAAGTAACTGGTTAAGAGTCTGCTCACGTTCATCATGACCACCACCAAGACCAGTACCTCTTTTTCTAGCAACAGCATCGATTTCATCTATAAATACTATACAAGGAGCATTTTTCTTGGCATCAGCAAAAAGATCTCTTACTCTGGACGCACCAACACCAACAAACATCTCTACAAAATCAGAACCTGATATGCTAAAGAAAGGAACCTTAGCCTCTCCTGCAATTGCTTTTGCAAGTAATGTTTTACCTGTACCTGGACGACCCTCAAGCAATACGCCCTTAGGAATACGAGCTCCAACAGATGTATACTTGGTAGGCTCCTTAAGGAAGTCTACTATTTCAGCAAGTTCCTCACGTTCCTCCTGTAGGCCTGCAACATCTTCAAATGTTATACCTGTTTCCGCAATGAGCTGAGCCCTACTCTTACCAAAGTTCATCATCTTAGCGTTGGCACCGCCGCCACCGCCACCTGCAACGCCACCTGTCATAAGTACAAACAGGAATATTATGATGGCAACACCTGTAAGAATCGGAATAATGTAGTCAAATAAACTGCTGCCATCACCCTCTTCAACATATACAGCAATTCCATACTCTAGTGCTAACTTCTGGAATGCATCAATATCTGTTACATTAGCCTCTACAGTATTCTGTCCACTAGGATCATCAACAATAATCGTTACAGTACCAGCTGGCGAAATTGGTCCAGGCTGAATATCCATATAAGCAACACGTCCTTTTTCAATACAGCTAATTATTTCATTGACTTGCTGATTAGTATCGCCTATCTTGGTAGACCAGCTATACCACAATGCAAAAATCACCATAATCACTATGCACCACATAGCGATTCTCATTCCTCTTAATTTCAATAATCAATCCTCCATCTTCTAATATCTAGCACTATTTATGGCTGAACCACACCAATGTATGGTAAGTTTCTATATTTCTGAGCATAGTC
>DCHQ01000078.1:0-3742 GCA_002314855.1 Lachnospiraceae bacterium UBA1748 | reverse complement strand
GTTCTTCGCTCTGGTTTATCTAGAAGTGTACAAAGAGCCAATGACTCAGGTTTTCTTCCCTTAAGCACCTCCAGTAAATAGCTGAGTGTTCTTCCTGTATCAACAATATCCTCGATAACTATTACATTTTTTCCTTCAATATTTTCATCAAGATCCTTAACAATCTTTACTACACCACTTGTAGTAGTTGAATTGCCATAGCTTGATACTGACATAAAATCAAGAGTAACTGGAACGGTTATACGCTTAGCAAGTTCAGTAGTAAAGAATACACTTCCTTTTAATATACATACTAAATGTACTTCCTTGCCTTCATAGTCCTTACTTATCTGTTCTCCCAGATATCTTACCTTTTTATCAATCTCTTCCTCAGATATCATTACTCGAATATTATCTGCCATAACGCTTAACCTTCCTCTCCGTTAGTCTCAATAAAACTAACCTCTATCACTCTTTTTGTTTCACTAGTTACTTTATAAAAACTTGATATTCTCTTTCCAAGCACCCAGAGAATATGACTACCATCTGCAATTAATGGATTATAATCTCTCTCATACTTAGGCACTTTTTCATTTATATAATAATCCTTAAGCTTCTTCGTCTTACCATCATCACTTATGCTAAGATAATCTCCCTCCATACGGGTTCGAAGCATTAGACCATTTTCAATTTTATCATAGTCGAACCATTTCGTATATTTATCTGTCGGTATAGAATCGTTAGCATTAATATCAAACAGTCGATATATGATTTTATATTTTCCGTAGTTTATTTCACCTTCTACACTATTAACAGTATCTATCAGCACAGGTTGGCATCCACTACTATCATTATTATTTATTCTCCTTATATCTATGGCATCATATGTTTTAATAGCCTGCACTCCATAAGGAAGGTCTACTTGTTTTCCAGTATCCATTGCAAAGAGGCTGTCTATTATATCTATATGCTTACTCTCAACATCCTTAAGTCTTCCTGCTACCTGACCAAATACTTTATATAGAAGAGATCTTGCTATAAATCCATGAAGCTGACTATATGGTCCACTTAATATTCGCACCTCGTTTCTATCAGAAATACAACAAAGCTTATATGCCGCCTCAACCTGACTGTCTATATAATCCTTGGCATCCGCAACCTTGTCTGATAGTTCCATCATATTGCGAACTGCGCCGCTATTAATGGCCTGCTCTGCCACTGGAATAATATGATGACGAACTCTGTTTCTTGCATAATCATCGGTCATATTACTCTCATCTATACAATAAGATATATTATTGTCATCAAGATACTGCTCTATTTCAGCTCTGGATATATTAAGTAGTGGACGAATCACCTTGTCCCTGCTGGCTCTTATTCCTATAAGACCACCAAGCGAAGAACCTCTAAACATATTTAGTAGCATTGTCTCCGCATTGTCATTCATATTATGAGCAACCGCTATCCTCTTCTTATCTTCAGCCCCATCTATTTCATTATATGTTTTTTCAAAAAGTTTATACCTAAGGATGCGCCCAGCCTCTTCAGTTGACATACCATATTCTTTGGCATACTGCACCGCATCAACTTTAGCAACCTGGCAAATTATGCCCATATCCTTACATATGTTACTGACAAATTCCGCTTCATCATCTGCCGAAGGACGTATGCTGTGATTAACATGGACAACGTGAATAGTGATTTTATCTCCATATATCGTGTGGAGCACACTTAGTAAACACATGGAATCAGGGCCGCCCGATACTCCTAGTACCACATGGTCGCCTTCGTTAATCAGATTATTCTTTTGTATATAATCTTTTACTTTTTGAATCATCCGCAAAAATAAATAAAGCGAGCCAATATGGCTCGCCATATCTTAAATCTTTAATTGTCAGGCTTGAAGATAATCTCATCTTCGTATACATATCCAAGTACATCCTTGGCCACTTCCTCGGCGTATTTCTTGGTGTGCGTGTATACTTCAAACTCCTTAAGTTCCTGGGTTCTCGCCTGTTCCGTTTCTATCTTATTGTTAAGGTCCGATATATCCTGCATAAGCGCAGCTTTCGTATTCGAAAGTTCATAGGCCTTATAACCCATAAAGCCGCAGAAAATAACAATAGCACTTACAACTACTATTGCTGAAAGGTAAGATTTCTTTTCTTTTTTGTAAGCAGGTTTGCGCCTGCTATTTCTAGCTGCGCTCCTCTTTGCTGTCATTTTCTTAGCCATAAATCACTCTGTTATCATTTATTAGGCAAGGCATACCTCGCCCCATTATGTTTACATAATATGATTATCGGCCAGTATTGTCAATAACATTAGGCTGTAACCTGATTACCTGTATAAAGAGAATAATATTTACCTTTAAGTGCAAGAAGTTCCTCGTGATTTCCTCTCTCGATTATACGTCCCTGCTCTAATACTATGATACAGTCACTGTTTTGAATGGTTGATAATCTATGAGCAATAACAAATGTGGTTCTGCCCTTCATAATTTCATCCATACCAGCCTGAACTAATTTTTCAGTACGTGTATCGATAGATGATGTTGCCTCATCAAGAATAAGTGCCGGAGGATCGGCTATTGCAGCTCTTGCAATAGAAAGTAGCTGACGCTGACCCTGTGATAATGAACCTCCATCACCCTTAATCTCTGTGTTGTATCCATTTGGAAGTTTTCTAATAAAGCTGTCCGCATTCGCAAGCTTTGCAGCTGCGTATACTTCTTCATCCGTTGCATCAAGACGTCCATATCGAATATTCTCCATAATAGTACCTGCAAATAAATGTACATCCTGAAGAACCATACCAAGACTTCGTCTTAAATCATCCTTTTTAATCTTATTAATATTGATTCCATCATATCGAATCTTACCATCCTGGATTGTATAAAATCTATTGATAAGATTAGTAATAGTAGTCTTACCTGCACCAGTTGATCCTACAAATGCTATCTTCTGACCTGGAGTAGCATACAAATCAATGTTGTGAAGAACTATCTTTTCATCAGTATAGCCAAAGTCGACATCGTCAAATACAACATCGCCCTTCATCTCCACATATGTAGTAGTATCATCTGCCTTGTGATAATGCTTCCATGCCCAAAGACCTGTACGCTCAGTGGTTTCAACAATAGCATCACCTTCACGCTTGGCATTAACAAGTGTTACATATCCTTCATCAATTTCAGCTTGCTCATCAAGAAGCTTAAAGATACGCTCAGCACCAGCAAGCGCCATAATAATACTATTGAACTGCTGGCTCACCTGGCTGATAGGCATATTAATACTTCTATTTAACTGAAGGAAACTAGCAAGTCCACCTGTTGTAAGTCCGCCTACGCCACCAATTACGAATGCGCCACCAAAGATTACGCATAATACGAAGCTGATATTACCAATCTGAGCATTAACTGGTCCCATTGATCCAGCTAGCGCATTGGCTTTATATGCCACATTATAAAGATCTTCATTAAGTTCATCGAACTTCTCAATACTTTCTTCCTCATGGCAGAATACCTTAACTACCTTCTGACCTTCCATCATTTCCTCGATGTGACCATTAAGCTTACCAAGATTCTGTTGCTGAGCCGCAAAGTTCTTACCTGATGCCTTTATAACATTACCTGTTACAATAAACATCACAATTATCATGAAAAATGTTACGCCTGTAAGTGGAAGACTTGTACGTACCATATTGAATACAACACCAACAATAAGCACAACACTTGAGAGCATCTGTGGCATTGCCTGTGCTA
>DCHQ01000092.1:8664-14734 GCA_002314855.1 Lachnospiraceae bacterium UBA1748 | reverse complement strand
AATTAAGAAGAGCATTAATAGAGCTACATTATATAAGGTATTATAAGGAGGAACTAATCATGCAGAAGTACTATGAAGATTGGAAAAACACTAATGGTGCGCAGAGAATACTCAGGGCCAGAGTGATCGATCCTGAGGGAATTCTTACAGGTAACGGATACGTTGAGGGAGTATATGAATTTTCATATTATAATGTGAAGAGTGGTATGGAGTTGAGCTCATATATTGGGCAGGCCGGAGATAATCCTACTGCACCGGATTACGTGGCATCGGATGTATACGAGCGTATCCTGCAGCATCTTAAAAGGTGGATGGGCGGAAATTACTACACTTATTGGACAGGGCTTGAAGATGATGATAATTCAGACTGGAAGATTCAGATAAAGCTTCTTTGTGAGGAAAAAAGCCATACTAAAAGACTTGAATTGGAATCTAAGTATATAGCTGAAAAGCATCCATTACTTCAGGACTCTCAGGAGGGAAAATACAAGCTCTATCCCTCAAAATATGGATATAAGAGAAATGACCTTTGTATTTATCCATGGGAGGAACAGCGTAAAAAGGCTTTTGAAGACAGAGTAGCAGAGATTGAAAAAGCTAGCTAATGGTGATGACAAACAACATTATTAGCTTTAAAAATGCAAAGAAAGAAATTGAAGAGGAACGGTTAGCTGCTGTACATAAAGAGCTGCAGCAGCAAGACTGGTTTCTTTACACTGAAGTTAGATTGAAGAAGAAACGCGATTATATAATTTTATTGTTTATTATTGATTGTCTAATTGGACTTGTTGCAATTATGATGTAAACAATATTTAGGAGGAATCATTTATGGTAAGAATCCTATATGAAGAAATGAAGGAAGAGCCGGTACCCTTGGTTGCGGACCTTTTCTTAAAAACAATAGTACCAAGCATTGAAGAGGAATCCCTTCAGGTATATCAGAATATGATAACGCCACTTAAATATAGGCCTGAGGCGACAGAGGATGATATACCTGAAAGTTGGAGGGATGTAAAAAATAATATCTACTTTACAAAAGGTTATACGGATATATTTAAAGATAATATGATATCTGGACTCTGGATAGCATATTTTTCATTTACAAAGATATTTGAAAAATATCCTGGCCCTGATTTTCTTGCTCCATACATGCATGTGTTTACTTATAAAAGAAAAAAGTTTTGGATTACAAAAGAAGCAGACCGTGTAATTTTCAGTACGCCGGACGAGTATTAAAAGAAGGGGTGATTATTTGAAAAAGGAATTAGACCAGAAGTTACAGGACATCTACCATGGTAGGTGTCTTTTTAATTGAGAATTCTACAGAGAGATGTTATTTTATTATTGAGACAAATGAGTGGAATCTTTGGAAAAAGTGAAACCATCATTTGATCAATTTGAACCCCGTGGGTGCAAAAATGAACCCCATTTAGGGTTCAATGGTTTCAAATGAAACCCTCAAAATCGGAGTAGTAACACACTTTATTTTGACTACGTTTCTACTACGAATGAGTGTCTCGATTTGCCTCATTATGCCAAGATTTGCCAAGATATGTACTAAAAATCAATGTCACGTGGCATTGTAACAATACCTTGTACATTTTTGAAAGTGGCATAACACGGCAAATCGTGGCATATTAAGGCTTTTTAGGAGGAGAAAACATGAGTATACGTGTGCTCTTTATCTGCCACGGCAATATCTGTCGCTCGACAATGGCGCAGAGTGTGTTTGCTGATATGGTAAAGAAATTACATAGAGAAAATGAGTTTGAGATAGACTCAGCTGCGACCAGTACAGAGGAGATAGGTAATACCCCTCATTATGGTACGGTTAACAAGCTTCGCCAAGTGGGCATACCATTAGTTCCACATAGAGCTAGGCAAATGACACGTGGAGACTATGAATATTACGATTATCTAATAGGTATGGATACCTATAATATTCGTAATATGCAGCGCATCGCTGGTGGAGATCCAGATGGCAAGATATATTCTTTATTATCATTCGCTGGTAGTGACAGAAGTATTGCAGATCCATGGTACACTGACAATTTTGATGAGACCTACAGAGACGTAGTTGAAGGCTTAAATGCATTTCTAAAATATCTTGATAAGTAAACATCAGAATAATTATAATAAGGTTGTAACAGAATGTATTTGTACTTTATTTATAGGAAAGAGCAAATGAACGATAGAAATAATAGTCCAGTTTTTTTAATAGTATTAATACTTTCAATATTGATTATGGTCGCAGGTGTTGTATTTATTGCCAAGAAAAATTCGGAGACCGTTAAGCAGGTTACCCAGCAGAATCAGGTTGGTGAGAATGCAGCTGAGAATGTTCAGGACTTTCTTCAGGATGTTAATAGTAACATGCAGGAAGGATACGATGCACTTGACCAAGGATTGGATGGAGTATTGTAATTATTCAAAAGGATAATTGCAAATGAAGAAAAAATAGATATAATGAATATAGTTTTAGGATGGTTTCTAATTCTATATGGAAGGGGAGCTCGCTGAAGCGGGCTGAGAGTAAGCTATTTAGCTTAGACCCATAACCTGATTTGGATAATGCCAACGTAGGGATAGTTACTTGAAACGTAGCGTGTGTGCCTTATTTTGGTATACACGCTTTAATTTTTGTATAGATTAAGAAAATGATTATTTCTAAATGCAAATGCACGGAGGAAAAAGAAATGAGAAATTATACAACACAGATGGATGCTGCCAGAAAAGGCATCGTTACAAAAGAAATCGAAACTGTAGCACGTAAAGAGAACATGCCAGTTGATCAGCTTATGAAGCTTGTTGCTGAGGGTAAGGTTGCTATATGTGCGAATAAGAATCATAAGTGTCTTGATCCAGAAGGCGTAGGTAGTATGCTTCGTACCAAGATCAATGTTAATCTTGGTGTATCAAGAGACTGCAAGGATTATGATATCGAGATGCAGAAGGTTATGAGCGCTGTAAATCTTGGCGCAGAAGCTATCATGGATTTATCAAGCCATGGTAATACACAGCCATTTAGACAGAAGCTTACTAGCGAGTGTCCAGCCATGATTGGTACTGTTCCAGTATATGATAGCGTTATTCACTATCAGAGAGATCTTGCTACTCTTACAGCCAAGGACTTTATTGATGTAGTAAGACTTCACGCTCAGGATGGTGTTGACTTTGTAACACTTCACTGTGGTATCACTCGTAAGACTATAGAGCAGATCAAGAAGCATAAGCGTAAGATGAACATCGTAAGCCGTGGCGGTAGCCTTGTATTCGCTTGGATGAGTATGACAGGTGAAGAGAATCCATTCTATGAGCACTTCGATGAGATTCTTGATATCTGTGAGGAGTACGATGTAACAGTATCACTTGGTGATGCTTGTAGACCAGGATGTCTTGCCGATGCAACAGATGTATGTCAGATAGAGGAGCTTGTAAGACTTGGAGAGCTTACTAAGCGTGCATGGGCTCACAATGTACAGGTTATGGTTGAGGGACCAGGACATGTGCCACTCAATCAGGTAGCTGCCAACATGGAAGTACAGAAGACAATCTGTATGGGAGCTCCATTCTATGTACTTGGACCATTAGTAACAGATATCGCACCTGGTTATGACCACATCACATCAGCAATCGGTGGTGCAGTAGCAGCTATGAACGGTGCAGCATTCCTTTGCTACGTAACACCAGCAGAGCACCTTGCTCTTCCTAATGTAGATGATGTAAAGCAGGGTATCATCGCTTCTAAGATAGCAGCTCACGCAGCTGATATTGCCAAGGGTATTCCAGGGGCTAGAGATATCGATGACAAGATGGCAGATGCCAGAAGAAACCTTGACTGGGATGCTCAGTATGCATGTGCACTTGATCCAGAGACAGCCAAGGCTATCCGTGATAGTCGTTCACCAGAAGAAGATCACAGCGATACATGTAGTATGTGTGGTAAGTTCTGCGCTGTTAGAAGTATGAATAAGGCTCTTAACGGCGAGTACATTGATATCTTATAATTTGATTGTTTGTTAGTGATGATTCCAGTTTTTGTATGACATTAGCTGGAATCATTTTATATATCAGTAGAGAGATGATTTTATATGGAAGGCAGATTAGGCGTATTAGTAGGTGCTTCTACTATCGGAAATGAAGAAAGCAAGCTTTTGGATTTTCTGGGGCAGCAGGATGTTTATAAGATTGCTGTGGATGGTGGCATCTCATTCTTCATAAACAATAATATAGTTCCAGATTTTTGGCTTGGCGATATGGATTCAACCAGAGAGAAAGCCATTGAAAATATTAATAAAGATAGTTCATTTGTCCTGGATGATTTCCTTGCCAAGATTAAGAAGAAGGAGCTGTCTCCTATCAAGGATGATACTGATATGGCTCTTGCAGTAGAGGATGCAGTGGCAAATGGCTGCGAAGAGATAGTAATATTTGGTGGCCTAGGCGGAACTAGGATGTCTCATACCTTTGCTAATGTCCAGCTTGTACATCGATTTGCGAGGAAAGGCATCAGCATTCGTATGTATTCTGAAACAAACACAGTGCAGGTCATAGTAAATGGAAGTCTTCTATTACCAAAAAAGGACAATGGCTTCATATCAATCTTTGCACTTACTGATAAGGCCAAGGGTGTTAGTATCAAGAATCTATTTTATGAATATGAAGGTGACCTGACTAATGATGTGGCACTTGGTGTCAGTAACGAGTTTTGCGGTAAGGAAGCAAGTGTCAGCGTTAGTGACGGCGCGCTACTTGTTATCTTCGAGGACTAAACAAAGCCCGTGAATGATATATAACATTTTCGACATAACGGTAGTCGGGAGAAAATGTTATATATTACTCACGGGCGTATTTTTGAGTATCCCCTCGTGTTCTACGACTTCGGCTTACTCATGCTATACAAATTGCACCTTCCCTTGGTTCCAATCTTATATGTAAGCCCAAGCGAGCATAGTACATTTAATAGTGTCTGTGCGTAGCTCACGTGTACTCCTGTAAGTTCAGCTATATCCTTGGTGGTAAATTCCGCTGGAATAGGACAGTCTTTGTCGCGTCGTCCGTTAGTATAGCCTGGAAGCAGATTGATAAAGTCGCGCTTCTTATCAATACGAAATTCGCCAATGATTTTCCTTGGGGTTCTATCCATTTTGGTAGCACCCTTCTTTTTATCCTTGGACCATCCATCAAGGATTTTATATTCATCCATTTCAATAAAGCAGAGTATAAAATGAAGCTTTTTGTTTTTAAGATAATCCTTTATTCCATATATTTCAGGAACAATATCATAGAGCTTCCCTTTCTTGGATGATTTAACGGGCTTAGAAATCTCGCCTGTATCAGGATCAATATATGTAATGGTTTTACTTATGGGAATAGGATAGATAATAGTAACATCGTGGTCCTTAAGAAATAAATCGAGTTTGTTTTTCATGGTAAAAAAACTCTTAGACTGTATTTCGTATATCTCACCATCAAAGAGTGCATCAGCCACGTAGTTACCGACTTTGATTTCGTGATAAGCTTCATTTGGAACATAGTAATACTTAAGAACAGCATGAACGGTCTTTTCGGATAAAGTGCCCACGCCATTTCTTCTGTCTGCCTTGGATGTAATAGTTTTTATAGCTACTTCGAAGGCTTCTTCATCAATTGTATCTGTCTGAATTTTCGAGTTCGAAAATTCCTGTATTCTTGAAACTTTCACGATATATATTATAACCAATATTGCCTTTGAAGGACAGAAATATAAAATAATAAGCCCACAACTTAGAAGTGTTTTAGTCTAAGTCGTGGGCTTTATATATCTACTGTCAATATTTCTAGTAATGATTAATCGGCAGTGACAGTAAATTCATAAGAAACTTTCTTGATCAATGTTACATTTGTGATAGTAAGAACACCATCATTAGGAAGATTAGATGTCTCGAGCGCCACAAAGTCTCTGTACATATCAGCGCATATAGCGAAGTGTTCATCAATATTCTCGTCATTGTATGTACATTTGTCTATTGATACAAGAGAAGGATCAGAGCTAGCACTAATTAGTTCATAGAAGGCACCAATTATATCA
>DCHQ01000092.1:0-8599 GCA_002314855.1 Lachnospiraceae bacterium UBA1748 | reverse complement strand
TTAAAGCCTTTTGTAAGAATAATATCACCGTATGGTGTGGCGATAGTATTATTGATATCAAACTCACCATCACCCTTGCCTGAAAAATCGATTTGAATTGGATCAATAGTGGCTGCGACTTCAAGTGCATCTATATGAATTGTAATATCGCCGCTTCGCTCTTTTTCAGGTATTTCAAATGCAAACTGGAATGGACGACCGTCTTTACCATCGTACGTATATATATCAGTGTTATAGGCATCATATTCTTTTCCACCTATTTCGGCATAAGGATAAGTGCCATCTGTATCCCATGGCCATAATGAGTTGACAGAAGCATAATCACCCATATCAGTTATATAGAAATCAGCAATAAGCCATTCATCCTCCCAGTGAGTATCACATATCATTTGGATATTGTCGCATGTTACAGCGTTATTTTCGCTTAATAAATCATCTTCTGATGCATATTTGCTGACCGAAGAAACTGTAAATGTTGATTCAAAATCATTGATTTTAAGTGTATAAGCACTTCCTTCAGAAGCAGGAGCACCGCTGATATCATAGGTTTCAATAACTACACCTTCTATGCCTCCACCAACTTCACCAAAGGATAGTGATGAGGATAATCTAGGGCAGATAGTATCACCAGAGTAGAGACTGGATTGAACTCCATTTATAGATTCCCAATAATTCATTTTTAAGTTATCTGTATAAGTCACGTAATCTTCATAACCAAGACCATTATAGAAATCTACGAATTTTTGAAGAGTTATAGTAGGGTCTTCGTTTGTGTCATTGGCGTTCATGTAGATGGAGCTATAAGCATCAAGGTCAAAGTTCAAAATTCTAAAATTATACGATAGTTCCAGTGTGTCTCCACTAGCTGTACCGTAGTTATAGGTTACGCTGCAGAAATCGTTGGAATCTCTTTTGCCTCTTTCAACTAATTCATAGATAGTTGTTGGAACGGATACATCTGAGCCCTCTTCTTCCTCAGTCTCAACGATACCTTTGCCAGGTACAAATGAGAATATGTTATCAAACATCGTGGCAGCAACTTCTGTGCGTGAGAAGACAATGCCAGATAATACTATTATTACTGCTGCTGCGACATATCCCAGTCCTTTAAAATTATTTCTAGTCTTACTTTTTAGTCTTGTCATAACATTCTTTTGGATCCTGCGCTTTGCAAGAGTATTAGTAATCTCGAATTCGCTAGGATCAACATCCTCCATTATTTTATTAATGTCTTCTAAGGATGCATCTTCAAAAGCCTTCATGAGTTCTTCATCTATATTGTATTTACTCATAGCCATATTCCTCCAACTGGGCTCTTAATGTATCAAGAGCTCTTGAGATACGTTTGCTTACACTGTTGCTTTTCATGTTTATTGATCCAGCTATCTCTGAAACTGACTGTGTCAGAAAAAATCTTCTATATAAAATGGTGCTATCAGGCTCGCCAAGCTTTTTTACTTCACTGAGAAGAGTTTTTCTTCTCTCACTCAGGAGAAGATCTTGCTCTGGACCGTTGGCATTATCTACCAATTGGTCAAAATTATCTAGCTCGTCTTCTTTTCTGGTACTAATGCTACGGAAACGATCCAGAGCTCTTCTTGAGGCGATGATTGCAAGGTATGATTTTATACTTCCTTTATTAAGATCAAGTGCGCCAAGCTTTTCGTAGAATTCCATGAATATATCAGATACACATTCCTCGATGTCCTGCTGGCGATCAATCAGTCTTTTTTCAACAATGTAATATATCAGTCCAGAATAAATATCTATTAGCAGTTTCATTCCAGCTGATGCATCTTTTTGTAGTAGATCAAGTAATTCTTGATCAGTTGGATTCTTCATGCGCATTTAGTCAATCCTTTCATTTGGTTACATTAATAGATTCGAATATAAAATCCACAATGTGACAATGCATTTGAAATTTTATCATATTATTTTCAGAAGGACTAAAATATATGTGATTAATGTTTCACATATATAGTAGAGTATGCTAGAATGATAGAGGATTTTGGCTAGTTCTCATAGTTAAATGGATATAACAATAGCCTCCTAAGCTGTAGTTGTGGGTTCGATTCCCGCTGGGAACATTTATTAGACCGTTTTGACTAAAACAAAACGGTCCTTGTTTTATATAGCGAGGATTTATGAATTACGTTGTATTTGATCTTGAGTGGAATCAGCCATCTGATGGCAAAACCAGTCGTGAAAGAGATCTTTTATTTGAAATAATTGAAATAGGTGCAGTTAAGCTTGATAGTGAGGGCAATAAGATAGCTGAATTCAGTGAAACTATTAAACCTCAGGTTTACAACAAGCTTAATTTTCATATCCAGAAGATGCTTGGCATACGTATGAGTGATTTGAAGCACAGCCCAACATTCCCTATTGTTGCCAAGAGGTTTCTTAAGTGGTGCGGCGATGATGTGATATTTTGCACTTGGGGTTCTCAGGATCTTACTGAGCTTCAGCGTAATATTAGCTACTACGATATGAAGCCAATGTCGGATGGACCAATTATGTTCTATAACCTTCAGAAGATATATGCTGATCATATAGGAGGAGAGGCTCAGGCCTATAATCTTGAGTCAGCTGTTGATAACCTTGGAATAACCAAAGACATTCCTTTCCACAGAGCCTATGCAGATGCTTATTATACAGCCAAGATTATGGCTATGATGAACAAGGACTGTTTTTACAAGGGACGTAGCTTCGATTTATATCACTTGCCACTTAGCGAGAAGGAAGAGATATATGATGTGATAGACAGCGAAAGTCTTTTTGTCAGCAAGGGATACACTGACAGAAGTGAGATTACTGGCAATAGAAAGCTGATGGCTATGACCTGCGCCAAGTGTAAGAAGAGAAGTCTTCGTCCAAAGGTACGCTGGTTCTCATCTAATTCCAAGTTATATTACGGCGCAGCTGTATGTATGGTTCATGGACCAATCAAATGTAGACTGAAGCTTAAGCATAGTGATCAGGGCTTAGTATATATAGAAAAAACTATGACCTATGGAACCTACGATGATATCGAAGAGATTAAGAGTAGGAAAAAGCGTCTTAAGGAAAAGACAGCTAAGATAGCTGCAGAAAAGAAGATGGCGGAATACAAAGAATCGTAATAGTAAATGGCTAAGATATGTTTTGAGAATAAGTTTATTCTCACTAGAAAACTTCATAAACAGTACTGCAAGGTGTCCTATACAAGGATGCGTAAGAGTTCAAGGATTCTAGCATTTGTTCTGGCAGCAGCATCGCTCATAGCAGCAGTAGCCCTGGCATTCTACCGCATCAAAATAGGAGTTTTGGTATCGCTTGTACTTTGTCTTTATTTTATAATGATGGGCTTTTGGGGATATGTGTTCTCCGAGTGGATAGGCTTTCGAAGTATGAAGCGTAAGTATGGCCAGGTTATAGTAATGATAGTCGACTTTATGCCTAACATTGTTCAGGTCAAGGTTGGTAAGACATCACTGAACTTCAAGTACTCCAGCATTATCAAGGCGTATGAGACTGAGGATATCATTATCCTGATACTTGGTGCCAAGGGTATGATTGAGCATGGCCAGGTTTTGTTTAAAGCTAATTTCAAAGGCGACTCGCTTGCGCAGTTCAAAGAATTTATAAATGAAAAAACAGGCAAAGGGATTTTTGAATAATAATCCTAATGCCTGTTTTTCTTATATCTTTTGGCTATTTTTCGTTTCTTCTTATTAGAGTTAACGCTTTGATTGAATTTCTGATTACGCTTAGCTTTTTCTTTCTGCTTAAGAATCAGCTTTTTAATGAGTATGATTAGTCTAATAATGATAAGGACTCCAGCAAATGCGAGAAGTACTATCAAAAATACCTTTTTCACATTTATTATAGTAATCTTCACATCTTTATTAGTGTTAATACCAGAAAGCTTAATCTCATCAATCGAAGTAGTGATTGGGTTGTAAGAAAGCCCAGCTTTTCCAATATAGTATCCGTTGTAGTAGTAATTAACATCAGCAAAGTATGGAGCACTGCTTTCTCTATAAGTAATATCACTCGTTATGTTTGATAAATCGGCACTATTAGGAAGTAGTACCTTTACGTCAGTATTAAGACTAATAAGTGATCCATAGGTAGAGTCAGACAGATAATTCGAGCCTGTATCAAATGTATTCTCGAAATCACTTATCCTACTATACGAGAAGTTAGCGAAGCCGTAGTCGAATAGATTAACAGTATCTTCGAACTGATAAGGAGCTTCTTCCATAAGTATTACGCATATAAGTCTTGTACCATCTTTTTCAGCAGCGGACACCAGCGTCTGTCTGGCATCGTCTGTATAACCTGTCTTGGAACCCAGTAAATATGGATATTCATAATCCCTGTTTTTGTAAAGTTTATTTTTGGAATATAGTGAATGAGCTTTATGAGTATCAGTTTCTTCTAGCTCCACATAAGGCGTTGATGAAAGTCGGCACAGTACGTCGTAGCTAAAGAATTCTCTTGCTATAGTAGCCAGGTCTCTTGCAGTAGTGTAATGGTCAGGATCAGGAAGCCCGTTGGTAGTAACAAAATGAGTATTGGTAAGCCCCATTTTAGCCGCTTCTTCATTCATATAATCAACATATCCGTCCATACTTCCGGCCATATGCTCAGCCAGGGCGTTGCACCCTTCATTAGCAGAACATACCAGGATACCTGTCATTATCTCTTCAAGAGTAAGCTGTTCTCCTGCATATAGTCCCATGTTGGAGCCTTCAGGATCGTTGGCATCGATAGCAGCCTGACTAACTGTTATAACATCGCTCATGTTGGCGCCACGTTTAATTGCTGTGAGACATGTCATTATCTTGGTAGTACTGGCTGGCATCAGTCTCTCGTCAATATTTTTGGCATAGAGAATCTGTCCTGTGTCAGCATCCATTAAGATAGCAGCCTCGGCACCTATAGCAGGTCCGCTTGGCCAACCGGGAACTTCATTGGTCTCAACGGTAAGTTCCTTACGCTCTTCAGCCTCAGCCTGATACTCTTCATCAGTCTTAGGTTCATCAGCCAGTGCACTAATCGAAGAGCCATAGAATAATAAGGATAGACACAAAAAGACAGTTAGAATGCGATATTTTATTGTGTTTCTTGTTCTAGTTAAACGCATAGTTTAATTATACATATTCATTTATTTCTTTTCAAATATACACAATTATAGTAAGATGATTATGGAATAATAGGTTTTATGATAATATGCCAGTATTGTGTGGAAATCTATTATTAATACTATCAATATGAAAGAGATATGGATTAATGAGGCTTAGAAATGTTACTGGATCAAGAGAAATGATAGCGGACAATGACTTCGTTATTCACGAACCTGCCGAAATGAAGGGCAAGTGGAGCGAGTTTTTTGGCAATGATAATCCGCTTCGTGTTGAAATCGGTATGGGCAAGGGCAGATTTATTATGACTCTTGCGGAGCAGAATCCAGATGTCAATTATATAGGTATAGAGAAGTATTCGACTGTATTACTTCGTGCTCTTCAGAAAATGGAAGTTAATCCACTTCCTAACGTTCGTTTCATAAGAATGGATGCTGAAGAGATATGTGATGTTTTTGCTGAGGGTGAGGTTGATAGAATATATCTTAATTTCTCCGACCCATGGCCAAAGGACAGACATGCCAAGCGTAGACTTCCTAGTCAGGCATTCCTTGCGAGATATGATGTGATTCTTAAAAAGGATGGTGTTGTTGAATTTAAAACAGATAACCGTGACCTTTTTGATTTTGCTGAGGAAGAGCTTCAGGGAACCAAGTGGAAGGAAGACGCTGTTACCTATGACCTTCATAATAATGAAGAGATGGTGCGTGGCAACGTAATGACAGAATACGAAGAAAAATTCTCATCCATGGGCAATCCAATATGTAAGTATATCATTTCAAGATAAACTTACCTTTCCTTATTTAAGAGGGAGATTTATGACAAACAAGAAAAACGAGGAAAAAGAGTTTAGGAAAAAGAAACTGGGTAACCAGGGATTTTCGCTGGTTGAGCTTATTATAGTTATTGCTATAACAGCCATACTGGTAGGTGTAATTGCGCCTATGCTTATTAAAATCCTGGAAAAATCCAGAGTAGCTGCTGACAGAGGAATGTTAGATGCAGTATGTGCTGCAATAACCTATTCTTCAGTGGAGCGTAGAGTTCAGGACGATGCAGCATCAGTTAATTATTTAAAGAGCTGTATCTCATCTCCAACAGCGCTTGAGAGCGTACCTACTGATTGTGTGCTGTACGAAGCCATTTTAGACAAGCTTGGATGGGAAGACTTATCTGCTGCAACTTATAGGCAGAAAATCAAGTCAGCTCATACATCATCGTCCCAGATATTCATTCAGTACAAGGGCGGTGTTGAAAATCCAATCGCACTGTGGATAACCTACACCGATTCTGAAGCAGAGCGTGATACTTCTGAGCAGGCTACAAACTATACCACAATAGTGAAAAATATTTCAATTAACTAGTATATAGCGGATATCCGTTAATATAAATCAATTACAAAGGGGAATATTATGTTTTACCGAGAAAACAAGTTATTATCCATGATTAATACTGCAGGTGCTTTCCTAATGTTAATAGGAATTATCGTTACAGGTATTGAACTTCATAGCCTGAACTATTACAAAAAAGCGCCAGTTGATATTAATGAAGTTTATGATTGGCGTGATCTTGAAGTTGGTTCTCACGTTGAGTTTGAGACCAATTATGTATGGGATTATGCATATAGTAATGTATCTTCTCATAAAGTTGTAGGTGTAACGGTAGATGAAAATGAGACTAGCCGAGTATATCTTCTTCCAAGCTTCTATTACTCTACAACAGATAATGCTTATTATATTGATTCTTTTATTGGTCTTGAGTCCCACGATTTCAAGGTTCTCGACAATATGGTATATGAACTTGATGACTGGTATCGTGCTAAAGAGGTTGGCACAGCTTTCCCTCAGGATTACTGTAAAACAACATACAAGTTCGATGGTAGAATCCGTAAGGCTAATAAGCAGGAATATCAGTTAATGGTTGACTACTTTGTAAGTGGCGGTATGTCCGAAGCTGAGGCTAAGGAAATGGTTCTTCCTGTAATAATAGTTCGTCTTACTTACAGCAGCACAGCTCTTGTTGTTGGTATTATAATGACAGTTCTCGGTGCAATCGTACTTGCAGCTACTATTATTTCCAAGAAGAAAGAGGATGCGGATTATGCAAAATTTGCATCTAGTAATATGCCAACTAGTGTTAATACAGTTAGCGGCGACAACGCTCCACAGTACTACGGTCCAGAAGGACTTAGCTCCGAGGTAAAAGCAGAGCGTACTTACCAGTATGGTGGTACTAATACATATGGAACCAATAATGTATACAGTAGTTCTTATCAGGGAAGTGGAACTCAAATCGATGAAGAGTCAGGACTTAGCTCCGAGTTCCTTGAGAGAATGGCTAGAGAGAAGGAAGATAGAGAACGCGAGGAAGCTAATCAGAGAGCTATAGAGGCCAATGCAGCAGCTTACGCAGCTAATCCTCTTTTTGGCAATGAGCCAGCAGCTAAGCCTATGACAGCTAGCCAGAGCTTCTCAGCTTATGACAGCGTGGTTGATAAGTCAACATTCAATCAGAATCCTACTAATAATAGTGGTCTTGCAGTTGACCCAAGTATTTTATATGGAACAACACCTGCACAGCCTACGCAGCCTGTTCCTCCAGTAGCTCCTGCTTATGAAGTACCTCAGCCAACATATGAGGCTCCACAGCCAACATACGAGATGCCACAGCCAACATACGAGGCTCCACAGCCAACATACGAGGCACCACAGCCAGCTTATGAGGCTCCTACTCAGTTCTCGTACCAGCAGGCACCATCGCAGTATCAATACAACCAAAATCCATTTTTAGGAGCTTCTACGCAGCAGTCATATCAGGCAGCGCAGCCTACTCAGCCAGTACAGCTTCCAACAGGTGGTAGCGTGGCACCTCAGGCTCTTGCTCCTAGTTCATCGCCTGTAACTTTACCATCAGGCAATGGTATATACAGTACAGGTGGTAACAACAATATAAATCTTTAATATATGGAAAACTTCAAATAAGAAGCTTTAAATAAGAAACTTTAAGTTAATTTTAATTATATGAAGGTACAATAACATGATGAAAACAGGATTTGATAACGACAAATACTTAAGTCTCCAGTCTGAAAAGATTAGAGAGAGAATCGACAAGTTCGGAGGTAAGCTTTATCTTGAGTTCGGTGGCAAGCTTTTCGATGACTTCCACGCATCAAGAGTACTTCCAGGTTTCAAGCCAGATAGTAAGATTACAATGCTTTCAACACTTAAGGATGAAGCTGAAATAGTAATCGCTATTAGTGCAGCTGATATTGAGAAGAACAAGGTACGTTCAGACCTTGGTATTACTTATGATGTTGATGTTCTTCGTCTTATCGATGCTTTTAGAAGCTATGGATTATACGTAGGTAGTGTTGTTCTTACAAGATTTACTGGTCAGTCAAGTGCAATAGCTTATCAGAAGAAGCTTGAGAGCCTTGGTATGAAGGTGTACCGTCATTATCCAATAGAGGG
>DCHQ01000057.1 GCA_002314855.1 Lachnospiraceae bacterium UBA1748 | reverse complement strand
AAGGCAATACTTATGGTCTTGAAGTTACTAATATGATTTCCAATAAAATAGTGGGGCAACTTGAAGGTGCGTCGACTATAAATTCTTTTGAAAGAGATTTAAATGGAACAAAGACTCCTTGGAAAACGCCTTTGATTACAGATAGTTCTGATGGTCTTGATGTCATTAAATTTGTAGATAGTACAGGTAGTGTTGTGACATTCTCTGTTCCTAGTACTACCCAAGTACTTAATATTAATTACGCCGAGACTCAAAATTATAACGCTGAAACTGGTGAAGGATATGCTGAAACTAACTGGTATTTTGATCCTGCAGCTTATATGGGATATACAATTTACAAGTTTGATTTTACCGATCCTGGGGATGCATATCCCGACAATGTTATTAAACTTGATCTTGGAGTAACTAGTCCTAAGTATGGTGAGTTTGACACTACTTATTATATAAAATGTTATGGAGTAGATGAGGTGACATTTAACTAATGGAACAATCAACAATTAATACAGGTTTATTAAAAAAAGTAATTATTATATCTTCAATCATATTGATAGTGGGCGGCTTGGCATTTGCTAAGTTTGCCATTGATTCACAGGCTAGAAATATGTTTAGAGAAGCCAAGAATGTTCAACTCGCCATGGATATGCTTTCTATTGAATATTATGGTAAAGAAATGTCGATATTCGATGCAGATAAGCGAAATGGTTTAGCAGATGGTGTTGCCGAGCGCATAGAAAACTTGTCTGGTGAAAAAGGAGAAATATTTGTTACAGGCTATAATGCAAAAAAACGAGAAGTAACAGGTTTTTCATACGAGAGGGGCATGTATAGGGTGACTTATCGTAAGGATAAGGAAGGTACCCAACACTGGGATGTTGATTTATTAATTAATGTATTTAAATATGAGAAAATGTATGAAGGTTAACATAAAAATGTTATAATAACTTGTGGAGGGGTGCACCTAGTTGGAACATTATAGATATAAAGCTCAGGATGAAAAGGGTAAAAGTATAAATGGTGTTTTATCAGCTGTTGATGAGTTTGATTTACAAAGTAAACTCAAAGCAGATGGTAAGATGCTCATTTCATATAAAATTGAATCAAATAAGGTTACATATAAAAAATTAACCTCGAATCAAGTTTCGGAATTTTGTCGTAATGTTGGCGAACTTTTAGGAGCTGGTGTTACTCTGGTTCGAGCACTTCGTATTATTTCTGAAGATGAGGCTATTAATATTAAGCAGAGAGAACTTTACGCCGCAGTACTCAAAGATGTTCGAGCTGGTATAGCTTTTTCAGATTCCATGCAGAATCAAGGAGATGCATTTCCAGCACTTTTAATTAATATGATTCGTTCAGCAGAGAGCAGTGGTAATCTTGATAAAATTTCTGTTCAGATGGCAAGTTATTACGACAAAGAATACAGGCTTTCTCAGAAAGTTAAAAGTTCAATGACGTATCCGAAGATATTATGTGTAATGATTGTAGCTGTAGTAGCTATTATCATGGGATATGTAATTCCTCAGTTTAAGTCATTGTTTGATGCTATGGATAGTTTACCAATTACCACAACAATACTTCTTGCAATCAGTAATTTCGTAAAGGATAGATGGTACATATTAATATTTTTGGCATTTTGTTTATATATGCTATATAGAGTACTAATATCCATTCCTCAAGTTAAGTACTTTATTGACAAAATGGAAGTTAAGTTACCAAAGATTGGTCGATTACGTAAGGTAATCTATACTGCGAGATTTGCTAGAACATTATCAAGTCTTTATTCAGCAGGTATTCCTATTACCAATTGTCTTCAGATAGCAAAGAACACTATTGGCAATAAATATATAGAAAGTCAGTTTGATGATTTAGTTCATGCTATTCGTAATGGTGACTCGCTTAGTGAAGCCATTGATAGGGTGGACGGATTTACAAAGAAACTTTCCTCATCCATCATGGTAGGTGAGGAGACAGGTGCCATGGATAATATGCTTACTTCTATTGCTGATCAAATGGAGTATGATTCTGAGATGGCACTTAATCGACTGGTTGCTTACCTTGAACCAGTTATGATAGTAGTAATGGCCGTAATAGTTGGATTTATTATGATAGCGGTTATTCAGCCAATCTACGGTTCTTATGAACAGATTGCTGCTCAGTAAGAGTACTAGAGAATGTCAAGTTACAAAGAGGAATTATAGTTATGGATACAGTTATATATTTATATAATGGACAAGTTCAGATAGTTACTGGTAGTGCAGGTACGAAGCCTAATCTTAAAGGCTATTTTATGATAGATGCACCAGAGGGTTCTATAATCAATGGAATGGTTATGGATACTCAGCTTTTTGTTGATTTCCTTAAAACTACATGGACAGAACGCCATTTATCTAATAAGGATGTAATATTAGTACTTAATACATCCAAGTTTATTGGTAGAAATATTGAGCTTCCAAAACTTAATGATAAGAAGAGTATAGAGTATATTCGAAGAGAATATTCTGATCTTGGACGAGATAATGAATCAATTTTTGGATATATAGGTATTAATGAAAATAAGAATACACGTAAAGTCTATTCAGAATGTATTGATCCTAATTTTATTAAGGATTATGTATCTATTTTTACTGAGGCTGGCATTAAACTAAAGGCTATATATTCTTCAGAAAGCTCACTCATTGGTTTTACAAAAAGAACATCAGCCCTTAATCACAGAACTTTTGATCTTATTATTGCAGATGCCAACACACTTACAACCATTCTTTTCATTGATGGAGTGTATACATATTATAATACAGTTCGATGCTTCCAGGAGATGGGGTCAAGAGAGTATGCTGATGATATAGCTAAAGCAGTAAGCTCTATGGTTCAGTTCCTTAGAGCAAATCAGAGTGATAAAACTCTTGATACCATTATTATTGCTGGCATTAATGCTGATGATATTAATATGTATCGTAATTCCATTGAACTTGCTGGATTTCAGATTCCTGTACAGGCATTTACCTTCCCTAATAATACCTGGAGAGAGGCTTCTGTACAGCGTTATTTACCTGCAATTAGTGGTTTGTATCCTCATGATAAATCGCAGAACTTCCTTCTTCAGATATCAGGAAAAAATGTAAAGAAGGAAAGCGAAGGCTCCAAGAATTTAGTTAAAAATTTGACTATTATAGGTATAGTATTTTTATTAATGCTTTTAATTACAGTAGGTTCTGTTGTGATTAAAAATATTAAGCAAAAGGAACTAGATGCTTTATTGGAAGTTAATGAGTCGCCAGCTCGTATGATGGATCTTGCGTTGTATGATGAGTATAGTTCTAAAAATAGCTATTTACGTAAGCAGTATGATGCAACTGCAGATATAGAAGCAAATATTGCTACATATCCACTTGGTGATGATAATGTACTTTCGGTATTTAACAGATGTGCTAAAGAGGGAAAAGCATCATTTGAGTATAGTTCTTTTGATGCTGTGAATGGTGAAATATCTATTGTTGCTAAGGCAGCTGATGTTGAAAATATTAATAGCTTTATAAAGCTTCTGCTTAATGAAGAAATGTTTACTAGCGTGAACTATACTGGTTATAGTTATTCGGATGAGACTGAGCTTTGGAATATTAATGTTACTTGCGTTTTGGCCGAGAGCGCTGGAAGACCTGCAAAAAAATCAGAAGAGGAGGGTAAGCGTTAATGAAATTAGAAATGCAAATGACCGAAAGAGATAAAAAACTTCTGATTTTTCTCGCGATATTCGTAATTGTTGTTGGTATCGGTTATTGGGGAGTGGTTCCACAAATTCGTGCTATCAATGAGATAAGTGATGATATTATTACCGAAGAAGATAAAATGTTTCTTGATGATTTTAAAGTTGCAGAGCTTCCTTTCTTAATAGATGAAAATGAAGAGCTTGAAGAAGATATTGTGGAAGCAAGAAGCCATTTTTATCCTATCATGACTAGTGATGAAGTGGATAAAATGCTTACATTTATGGTGCTTGACTATAATCTTCAGTCTTATGATTTAAGTATCGATATGCCTAAAGAAGAAGCGAGTCTTGAAGCTTACCAATATTCTAAGAAGTATGCCAATGACCAAATGGTTCCAGAAGAAGTTGTATCATCTTCAAATTCTAAAAATGAGGATGACGAGGAAGATGAAGTTACAGCATTTTTAGAGTATGAAGAAGAGCCTACAACAGGTATTTATGCTGTGAGAACCAATATGCGTCTTGGTGGTAATGAAGCTGATTTGAAACGACTTATTAATGATTTATCTTCTACAGAAGAGACGATGCATTTAGTTCGCTATGATTGGCATAGAGGAGAGAGTCTTCATTATGATGATGAGACTGAAGAGTTTTATACAGAGCAGGAAATTGAGCTTAATATTGAACTTATAATTTATATGTATGCAGAGCAGGAAGAAGACGCTGATGCATATGAAGATGAAGAATATGATTATTAGTTTATATCTATAAGATAAAGATAAAAAGTGTGCATTTAAGGGGTTAGTTTATGGAAATGAGATCCAACCAGAACATTAGAATAGGTGATGTATTAGTTGAGTTTGGTTACGTCAATGATGCTCAGATAGGCGAGGCTATTGCTTATCAGAAGGAGCATAGTGGCGTGCGAATGGGGGGCGCTCTTATTGAGCTTGGTTATATCACTGAGTTCCAGATGCTTGAGGCTCTTGGTAAGCGTCTTGATTATTCAGTTGTGAATATTTCAGATATTACTGTAGATGTTAATGCAGTTGAAATGATTCCTAAGTCACTGGCTGAAAAGTATTGTATGCTTGGCTACAGGACCCAGGACAATTACTATTATCTTCTTGTAAATGATCCTCTTAATTTCTATGGAATCGAAGATATTCGTCAGGTAGTAGGTATGGATATGGTTATAGCTCTTGCGGAGAAGAAACCGCTTGAGAATGCTATCCAGTATTATTATTCTGAAGTGTCTGCTCGTAAGGCTGCAGCTAAGGCAGCAACAACTTCTACAGCAGCTGTAGCTGAACCAATTGAAGTATCTATAGATGATTCGGATGATGATACTCCTATTATTAATCTTTTTAATTCAATACTTATTCGTGCATATAATTCGAATGCTTCAGATATTCATATAGAGCCTTATGAGAATCATACGCTTGTTAGAATGAGACTTGATGGTGTTATTACGGACTTCATGACTCTTCAGAAGAATGTACATAATCCACTTATTGCTCGTATTAAGATTCTTGGTGATCTTGATATTGCAGAAAGACGTATACCGCAGGATGGTCACTTTAGAATATCGGTTGAAGGTGTTAACCTTAACGTCCGTGTTTCTGTTATTCCAACTGTTTTCGGTGAAAAGGCCGTGCTTCGACTTCTTGCGAGTGCTGTAGCTGTTGATCATTCTGGTACATTTGGTATGACTGACCAGAATTATGCATTAGTTAAAAATATGCTTAATTCACCTAATGGTATTATTTACATGACTGGTCCTACTGGTTCAGGTAAGTCAACTACTCTATATATGATTCTTGAAGAATTATCTAAGAGAAGTGTTAATATTTCGACTATCGAAGATCCAGTGGAAAAGAATCTTCCTAAACTCAATCAGATGCAGGTTAATAATGTTGCAGGCCTTACCTTTGAAGTTGGACTTAGAGCACTTCTTCGTCAGGATCCTGATATTATCATGGTTGGTGAGACACGTGATGCCGAAACTGCTTCAATATCTGTACGAGCAGCTATTACAGGTCACCTTGTATTGTCGACACTGCATACTAATGATGCGGCAAGCTCTGTAGTAAGACTTGCAGATATGGGTGTAGAGCCTTATATGATAGCTTCATCGCTTGTTGGTATTATTGCTCAGCGTCTTGTTCGTAAGGTTTGTCCATTCTGTAGTGAGTGGGAAGATATGACAGAAGATGAAATTGCTATTGCTGGAAAATACTTCCCTAAGATTAAACATGTTAAGGGATGTAAGCAGTGTAATAATACTGGTTATAAGGGGCGTATTTCTATTCATGAGATATTACCGGTTACTAAGGATGTTCGTACACTTATTTCTCAGGGCGCTTCAACAGAGCAGATTAAAGAATATGCAATTAATAATCTTGGTATGATGACTCTTAAACAAAGCGGACTTAAGCTTGTAGAAGAAGGCGTTACAACTGTAGAAGAATTAATTAAGGTGTCTTACTACGATTAATTATAAATAAAATATATAATAATCTACGGAGGTTTATATGATAGCAAATGAATTGCTTGATTTTATAAGAAAGTCACCTACAGCATTTCATGCAGTGGATAGTATTGTAGATATTTTAAATAAAGAGGGCTTCCAGGAACTTAATCCTGGGAAGCCTTTTTCCATTAATGCTGGTGGTAAATATTATATAACAAAAAATAGTTCTAGTATTATTGCTTTTACTGTAGGTGATAATATAGCAGATGGCGCTGAATATTCATTTAGAATAGCTGCATCTCATTCAGATTCACCATGCTTTAAGATAAAGGAGAATGCTGAGGTTCGAATTAGGGACAAATATACTATGCTAAATACTGAAGGGTATGGTGGCATGCTTTTAGCCCCTTGGTTAGACAGACCGTTATCTATTGCAGGTAGAGTGGTTGTTAGAGAGGGTGATGGCATAAAAGAGATGCATATTTGTTTTGATAAAGATATGCTTATAATTCCTAATCTTGCAATTCATATGAATCGTAAGGTTAATGAAGGCTATGCATATAATAAACAGGTTGATATGATGCCACTTTTTGGAGGCAAAGATACAGAGAGTGGTGATTTTAAGAAAATTATAGCGTCTGAGGCTGGAGTTGAAGTAGAGGATATACTTGGTTCTGATTTATTCTTATATGACAGAACTCCATCATCTGTATGGGGGGCTAATGATGAGTTTGTTTCAAGTCCTAGACTTGATGACCTTGAATGTGCTTATACAAGCTTAATGGGATTTATTGATGGTAATAATTCAACAGGTATTAATGTGTATGCATGTTTTGATAATGAAGAAGTGGGTTCGACTTCAGGGCAGGGAGCAGCTTCGACTTTTATGTATGATGTGTTAAAACGCATTAATATAGCTCTTGGAAAATCGGAAGAAGAATATATATGTGCTATTACTAATAGTTTTATGCTAAGCTGCGATAATGCACATGCTGTTCATCCAAATCATCCTGAAAAGACTGATAATACCAATGCGGTATATATGAATGAGGGCGTTGTTATTAAGTCTAATGCCAACCAGAAATACACTTCGGATGCTATTTCTATTGCTAAGTTTAGATTGATTTGTGAGAAAGCAGGTGTACCATATCAGTTTTATGCTAATAGATCTGATGAACCTGGTGGAAGCACACTTGGCAATATTGCGATGACTCATGTATCGGTGCCAGCAGTTGATATAGGTTTACCTCAGCTTGCTATGCATTCACCTTACGAAACAGCAGGTGTTAGCGATATAAAATATATGATTGATGCATGTGAGGCTTTTTATTCATAGATATATTTGTGTAATATATATATTGTTCATTTATCATTAATATATTATTATTTCAAATGGTCCAAGTGACATATAATGAAGGGAGAGATTATATTAATGAAAAAGAAAATTACAGCAATGATGCTTGCTATGGTTGCAGCTGTATCATTAACAGCATGTGGAAAGTTTACTTGTGATATCTGTGGTGAGGAGAAATCAGGAAAGCAGTATAAAGCAGTTGTAATGGATGAGGAAGTTGTTTACTGCCAGGACTGCAAGGATATGATGGATGAGGTTATGGATTTATTCCAGGAATCTCAGAGAGATAATTAGTTAATTTAAACTCTGCTATTTTATGAGGTGACCCCTTAAAGTTAGACT
>DCHQ01000004.1:24813-27969 GCA_002314855.1 Lachnospiraceae bacterium UBA1748 | reverse complement strand
GTGTGAGACATGACAGTGGAGACCCATTTGACTGGGGCGACAAGATGATTAAGCATTATGAGAGTCTTGGAATTGATCCAAAGCAGAAGACATTATTATTCAGCGATGGACTTGATTTTGAGAAGGCTGACAAGCTTCACAGCTATTTTGATGGAAGAATTAAGGTTGCATTTGGAATTGGTACATACATTTCAAATGATACAAAGATTCATGCACTGAATATAGTAATGAAAACAACCTACTGTAACGGAATGGACGTTGCAAAGATTTCAGATACACCAGGCAAGGGAATGTGTAAAAACCCTGATTATGTACATTATCTGAACAGATGTATTAACTGGCGTATGGATAACGAGTAATATATTACAGCAATGATGAAAAGGTACACTGATGACAAAGAAGCAGAGAGCATTACTAATAATTGAAGGACTTAAAAATGAATACCCCGATGCGGCCTGCACCCTTGACTATGAGGATGCGTGGAAGCTGCTTGTGAGTGTGAGGCTTGCTGCCCAGTGCACTGACGAGAGGGTGAACAGGATTGTTCCTGGTCTCTATGAGAAATATCCGGATATAAGCTCCCTTGCAGATGCTCCGGTGAGTGATATCGAGGAGATAGTTAAGCCCTGCGGGCTAGGAAGAAGCAAGGCAAGAGATATAAGCGCCTGCATGAAGATGCTCAGGGATGTTTATGACTGCAGGGTTCCTGATACTATGGAGGAGTTACTTAAGCTTCCAGGCGTTGGCAGGAAGAGTGCAAACCTTGTTCTTGGCGATGTTTTCGGAAAGCCTGCAATTGTTACTGATACTCACTGTATAAGACTTGTAAACCGTATGGGGCTTGTGGATAAGCTGACGGACCCTAAAAAGGTTGAGATGGAGCTTAGAAAGCTTATTCCTCCTGAGGAGGGTAATGATTTTTGTCACAGACTTGTGCTTCATGGAAGAGAGGTGTGCTCGGCAAGAACCACTATGCCATTTTGTGAGAAGTGCTGTGTTAAAGACGTGTGTAAAAAGAATATATAAGAATGGCCTGCAAAGCGCGAAGAATATTGCAAGCTAAATAAAAAAATGAGTGCCAAATGACACTCATTTTTTATTGTTTTCATCCGCTGAGTAATTAGTACTGACAGGAAACAGTAACTGATCGATGCTAATCTTTAAAATCTCACATAGCTTAACCATCTCAAAGTCAGATACGTATCTTTTCTGATTCTCAATTCGGGTTATGACATTTCTATCCATATCGCAGCCAAGAAGCTGAAGATCATAGGCAAGCTGACGCTGGGATATACCTTGCTCTTTTCGTATTCTTATTAAATTCTCTGCAATCAGATTCTTTTCACCTGAATCTGAACGTGGCTTTGGCATATGCTTTGCCTCCTCTTTTGATAAGTGAGTCGTAGCCTTTTTTCATGACTATGTCAAAAAGGCTTCTCGTTCTATAATGTTTTTTGAATTATATAATAATAAGACAGTCAAAAATGTTGTAAAACTGAGACAAAAAAGTGAATATTTCGTGAGTAGTAGTTTCATTAAATTACAAAAATACTTGACATAGCCGTACGACTATATTTATAATGTGGTTATAATTATTTAGTTGAACGGCTATATTTGTTTATACATTTAAGGAGAATTTATGAAGATTAACAACGCAGAGGAATTTGGATGCGCAATAAAAACCAGGCGTAAGGAGCTTAACTATACACAGAACTATGTTGCGGAGGTTACAGGCTTTAGTGCAAGCTTTATCTCTAATCTGGAGAATGGAAAGGAAACCGCTGAGCTTGGCAAGGCACTTTATCTAGCAAATCTTTTGGGACTGGATATAAAACTCAGTGAAAGGTAGATTTATTATTTATGAAGAGGGTTAGAATATTTATTGAGCTAAATGGCGATAAAACCCTGGTTGGATATATTCAGGGAGAGGATTACCACGATGCGAGGTTTAGTTATTGCGAAAGCTATCTTGAGATACCTGATATTAGACCAATATCACTTAGTCTTCCGTTAAAAAGAGAGGAATTTACTCCTCTTGAGACAAAGAACTTTTTTGAAGGATTATTGCCGGAGGGATTTTCGAGAAAAGCCATTGCCGGCTGGGTTAAGGCGGATGAGGACGATTATATAACGATTCTTGAGAAGCTCGGAAGAGAGTGTCTTGGAGCTATTCAGATTCTCAGTGAGGAAGATGAGGAGGATATCTGTGAGTACGAGCTTCTGTCTGAAAAACAGGTTCAGGCCTTAGCTGCAGAGGGTGCGACGAAATCCACAGAGATTTTACTGAAGACACATCTTTCGCTTACAGGAGCTTCAGGCAAGGCTGGACTTTATTATGACAAGGAAAGTATGAGATGGTATCTGCCTAAGGGTAATGCAGCCAGTACACACATTGTTAAACAGAGCCACATAAGGCTTGATCAGATTGTTTTAAATGAACAGCTATGTATGCTTACAGCAAAGAAGATAGGTATTGATGTTCCTAATAGCTTTATCATAAACCTTGGAGATGGCGGTGACAGTGATGTGCTGTTTGCAACCGAGAGGTATGACAGAAAGATAAGCACAAGACGCACCAAATCAGGAGTTTTATGTCCGCTCAGGCTTCATCAGGAGGATTTTTCGCAGGCACTTGGAATACCTGCATCAAAGAAATATGAAAAAGACAGCGATTCCTATATGAAAAGGATGTTTAAGCTTCTGAGTGATTATTCTTCAGATCCAATCAAGGATCAGCTTAAGCTTTGGGACAGGATAGTTTTTAATTATTTTATTGGCAATACTGACTGCCATATAAAAAACTTCGCCCTGGTTTACAGTGACGATTTCAAGAAGGTCAGACTTGCTCCGGCCTATGATATTCTTTGCACCCAGGTTTATGAGTCAACACAGGAGATGTCATTTTACATTGGTGGTGAGATTGATATTACCAGGATAAACAGGGACTCATTTGTACTTGCATCAAAAGAGGTTGGTGTGGGAGAGAAGCTTGCTATGAAGCATTATGATGATATTGCGCTTAAGTTTGAGGATGCACTTACAGAGGCGGCCTTAGAACTTGAAGATATTGGGTTTGTGGGCGCAAATAATTTAAAGGACAGAATACTTAGGTCAGCGATAGCTTTATACTAAAAAATAGTCGAACGGCTATATTGT
>DCHQ01000004.1:18230-24777 GCA_002314855.1 Lachnospiraceae bacterium UBA1748 | reverse complement strand
ACAATATAGCCGTTCGACTATTTTTGATATATTTGTATTGACTATATTTCAGTATGGAATTAATATAAATAATATAAGAAACGTTTCCAGTCACGGAAGCTGTAAGCAACATTTATTAATGAAAAGGGTAATAATATGGTAAAAAAGTATAGATTTGGCAAACCGTTTGATACTGAGGCAGTAGTCAGTGAATTAAAAGCTGAAGAAGGAACTGATGATGTCATAGGAGCAGGAATTAATATTTTAGAAAATGGGCTTTCTATCCGAATGGCAGAACGTACCATGGTATTTGGACTCGGTGAGAATATGCACGGTATTAATAAGAGAGGTAATGTTTATGTAAGCAATAATTCTGATGATCCTCATCATCAGGAGGATAAGGTTTCACTATATGGGTCACACAATTTTATTGTGGCTGAAGATTATGTATTGGGAGAGGGATTAAATACTATAGGTATATTTATCGACTATCCTGGAAAACTAAGATTTGATATTGGTTTTACCCATACGGATGAGCTTAGAATAACCTTCGAGGATATGGATTTTGAACTGTATCTGATTGAGCCAGAGGACGTAGACGATGCTCTGGTTAGTATAGTCAGTCAGTTTAGAAGGATGACCGGAAAAAGCTATATTCCACCAAGATGGGCCTTTGGCTACGGACAGTCAAGGTGGAGTTATCCGGACGAGGCCTCAGTCAGAGAGATAGCAAGGAAGCATAAGGAGAATAGTATTCCTCTCGATATGATTTATCTTGATATTGATTATATGGATTCGTATATGGATTTTACTGTAAATAAAGAGGCATTTCCTGATTTAAGCGGTTTATCAAGGGAACTAAAGGAGGAGGGCATATACCTTGTTCCAATTATTGATGCCGGGGTGAAGAAAAAGGAAGGCTACGACATTGATGAGGAAGGATTAGATAAAGACTATTTTTGTGAAAATGAGGAGGGAGAGGTTTTTGAGGCTGCAGTATGGCCGGGAATTTCTCATTTTCCAGATGTATTAAGACCCGAGGTAAGGGAGTGGTTTGGCGCAAAGTATGAGAGGCTGACAAGTCTTGGAATTGAGGGCTTTTGGAACGATATGAATGAGCCGGCTCTCTTCTATACAAAGCGTGGATTAGACAAGCTTTATGATAAGGTCGAAAGGTATAAAGGCAACTATAATCTAAGCCTTGAGGAATTCTGGGATATGACTGGTGCTTCTTCTTCCATCAGCAATAATAATGAGGATTATAGCAGTATATATCATAATACTTACATGGGAAGAATATGTCATGATAAGGTTCATAACCTGTATGGCTTCAATATGACAAGAGCTGCAGGAGAGGCCTTAGAGAGGATTAGTCCGGATAAGAGAATGCTTTTATTCTCAAGATCATCATATATTGGAATGCATAGATATGGTGGCATATGGACGGGAGATAATAAAGCCTGGTGGTCACATCTATTATTAAATATAAAAATGATGCCATCCTTAAATATGTGCGGATTTATCTATAGTGGAGCAGATTTGGGTGGCTTTGGAACAGACACAAATGAAGAGCTAATGCTCAGGTGGCTTGAATTTGGAATTTTCACACCGCTAATGCGTAATCACTCTGCACTTGGAACAAGACTTAAGGAAGCGTATCAGTTTGATGATACAAGGACCTTTTCGAATATAATAGGTCTTAGGTATATGCTGCTTCCGTATATTTACAGTGAATATCTTAAGGCAGTCAATAATGATGGAGTGTATTTTAAAACTCTTCATATGGTATATCCTATGGATGAAATTGCAAGAGAGGTTGAGGACCAGCTTATGGTTGGTGATAATCTCATGATTGCGCCAGTATACGAGCAAAATAAGACAGGAAGGTATGTGTATCTTCCGGAAAATATGCTGCTTCTCAGATTCAGAGCCTATGATGACTATGATGAGGAGTATCTTGAGAAGGGACATCATTATATATGGGCTGATAAGAGTGAGGTGCTTATATTCCTTAGAAAGGACAGGAAGCTTCCTCTGAGTATGAAGAAGCATCAGACGGTAGGAGATATCGATTTTAATGAACCCACTGTTATTAGCTATTCAGATAAAGCTATGGAATATGAATACTATATGGATGATGGAGTTTCGAGAAATGGAAGGGTAGAGATTAGAAGTATTTAGGTTTTTATGGAGGTATGTATGGATATTGAATTAGTAAAGTGTCCTGCCTGCGGTGGTGACATTGATATCAAGGGACTTGGTGAGTTTAGTACCTGCAGATTTTGTAACAGCACAATTCATATCAGAAAGAGAAATGTAAACCAGGATGGCTCAGTTACTCTTATTGATAAGTCTACAGGGGTTACGGTTGGAAGTGTTAAGGTGCCATTTGGCTATACAGCAGCTGGTTATATTATGCCTAATATTTCAAGCTACACCTATCCAATTGGAGTGAGTGCATCGGCTTATAATGACAAGGGAAATGTCATGTCCTATTTTATTGGTGAGTCTTACACGGACAGATCAAAATGTCCAATTATGAACAGTATGTACTCAAAAGGTATGGAGCAGGTGTCAAATATTCATTACAAGGACTTTCTGGAGGTTAGAGAGTATTTGAATCAGTATGCCAATATGTATGCGAGTCAGCAGAAGGCAACAGGGATAAGATATGTGGGCGAGAGAAATATGCCCCTCTATGAGCCGATTGACTATAATGAGGTTGCAGCCAATTTTAGACAAAGCATAGAGCTTGAGAAGGTGAGAAATACCAACAATGATTTCAGTCAGGTAAGAGATGAGGGAATATATCTGGACGGTGTTTGTATGGTCTATGATATTCTCTGTAACAATATTAGCTACAGAGTGGCTCTCTCAACCCTTGTAAAGGGAAACAGATATCATCTTTCGGCCCTTGATATGGGCGGAATGTACGGTGGAATGATGCCGGGCTTTGGCTTACTTGGAAGTCTGTTTAATAAAGCAGGTCAGCAGGGTGGACAGAATAAACCTCAGAGTGGAGCCTTTAATGATATGCCAACTAATTCTGTTATTGACTGGATGAGTGACGGAGTGTTTATACTGCAGGCTCTTCCTGACCAGTTTGAGGAGGCATTTTCCGGTGCATTTACGGATTTCTGTTCGACCTTTAGAATTGACAGAGGAATTAAGGAAAGAAGCTTTGATATGCAGTCTCAGATTCTTCAGAATATCGCAAATCATACTCAGAATCAGATTAATCAGATGAACAGACAGTTTCAGACCTGGCAGCAGATTAACAGAGACAGACAGGCAGCCTTTGACAGGGCTAATCAGGCCTGGTGGGATAGAAGTAACTCACACCATGCACAGGTTATGGCAAGCTCACATCAGTCCTCTTATGGCTCAAGCTCTGCAGATAAGTTTTCTGAGGCAATTAGAGGAGTTAATACCTACATAAGGGAGGACGGAACGGAGACTGAGGTTTCGGTTGCCTACGATAGAGCCTACTCAAATGGACTTGGTGATACACTTGGTTCAAACAGTGCCTTTGAACCGGGCGGTAATTGGACCGAAATGCAGCGCAAGTGGTAGTTATTTTAGGGTAAAGTATGCAAATTATTAAGGTATCGAAATATATTTGTTTCGTATAAAATTCAGTTATAGAATTACAGTGGGCGAGGTATGAGCATATAGTTCATTAAGGATTGCTGTAAAAATTATAATGGAGGGAACATTTTTATGCCAAAAAAGAGAAAAATTCTGTCGCTTTTTCTTGCGCTTTGTATGATGTTTACTCTTCTTGCAACTGGCTGTGGCAAGAAGGATGAGGGCTCATCTGAGTCAAGTACTGATGCAAGCACACAAGGAGCTGAGAGTACAGAAGCAACTGAAGCTACCACAGAGGAGGTTGTAGGAGATAATTACATAGAGCTTGCTCTCAATGTATACTACAATGATGGTGACCATGGCTACTTTGCAAATGAAGCTGGTGAGTCAATCAAGGTTTCAAAGGATGGTCAGTACACACTTTCCTTTGACTGTTCAAAGGACCTTTCAGAGGAAGCAACAAAGCTTGGGGTATCAAGCTTAACAAACCTTACAGCTATTTATATTCTTGATATGGGCTCAAAGAACGGAGAGGCATCTAAGGTTTATGGATGCGATATCATGTACGATAAGGTTGTTGTTGATGATACTGAGCTTACTATCAATATGAAGGAACCAAAGTCAGCAATAAAGACCTCAGGAGTATTTGATACAAATGATCCAATCAATGGCTGGGATGGTTCAAAGGTTGACGAGGTTTCTGCAACTTCAGACCACGTTGCAAACTTCACAACAGTTAAAAATCCAACAAAGATTTCAGTAACCTTTACACTTTCTAATATGGATTTTGACGGAGATCCAAAGAAGGATACAGAGCAGCCTTCTGCTTCTGCAAATGGCTATGTTAATACAGCAAAGTTCAGTGATATGGACTTTACAAACATGACAGCTCTTGAGCTTACAAAGTACCTCGGAAATGGTAACAACTTAGGTAATACAATGGAAGCTTATGGTCATGCAACACTTGGACCAAACGCATCAGTTTCTTCATATGAGACTTTTTGGAGCCAGCCAGTTACAACTGAGCCTATGATTAAGGCGATGAAGAATTGTGGCTTTGATACACTCAGAGTTCCAGTTTCATGGACAAATATGATGGATTATGAGAATGGTGATTACACAATCAATGTGGCTTACTTAGACAGAGTTGAGGAAATCGTAAATTATGCCCTCAATAACGAGATGTTCGTTATTGTAAATGACCACTGGGATGGTGGATGGTGGGGAATGTTTGGTTCCGCAACACCTGCTACAGTAGAGAAGGCATGGGATATGTATGAGGCAATCTGGACACAGGTTGCAGACAGATTTAAGGATTACTCAGATATGGTAATCTTCGAGTCAGCAAATGAGGAGCTTGGTAATTCGCTTAATTCGAATACACTTTGCCCAGATTCAGGAGTATTATCTGAGGATGAGTGCTACAAGCTTACAAATGAAATCAATCAGAAGTTTATCGACATTGTCAGAAACAGCGGCGGCAATAATGATGACAGATTCCTTCTTATCGCTGGTTACAACACAGATATTGATAAGACTGTAGATGCCAGATTCGTAATGCCAAAGGATACAGCTAAGAGCAAGCTATTCACATCAGTTCATTATTACACACCATGGAACTACTGTGGTTCTGAGAAGGATGCAAGATGGGGACTTAAGAAGGAATATGAGGATATGGACTCATACCTTGAAAAGCTTAAGAGATTTACAGATGAGGGCTACGGTGTAATCATTGGTGAGTACGCAGCACTTCCAGTTTATGATTCAGACACAGGAATCAGCACACTTAAGCAGAATACAACAGAGTTCACAAGACATTTCCTTGATCTCTGTGATGTAAATAACTACTGTCCAGTTCTTTGGGGACGTAACGATTTCGTAAATAAGAGCACACTTACTATGATAAGTGATGAATTACTTGAGCTTTATACATCACGTTGTTACGCTGAGGAGTCAGCAGCAGGAGATGGATATCTTGACAAGGTAAAGGCTAGTATTAAGGCCGATGAGGAGGCTGCTATTGAGATGTGGCCAGACGTTGAGACCTATGAGGCAGGAACACCAGTTGCATGGATCATGTGGAATGGTGGCGCAGGAACCTACAGTGTTGGTGATGTATATAATCCAGCTGATAATACTCAGGGTATTATTGCCCATGACGTAGTTGTAAATGGAGCTGGAGAGTACACAGTTAGCCTTGAGTTTGAGGGACAGAACGATGGTCTTACCTTTGCAGCTCTTGCAATTGCAGACTGCGAGCTTCTCTATCCAAATGCTATCATTAAGATTAAGAGTATCACTGCAAATGGTGAAGAGCTTAAGATGACAGCAGTTCCATACACAAGCTCTGATGATGGTAAGTGTACAAGAGTTAACCTTGTAAATGAGTGGGTAAATGAAATGCCTGAGGATGCAAGAACCTATGCAGCTACACTGGCAGCTTGTAAGCCAGTAATCCTTGACAAGACTCAGCTTGTTGGACTTAAGGATATCACAATTACATTTGAGCTTATAACAGAATAATTCAGGATGTAATATATGCCCTTCTTGCTGGATGATATTCAGTAAGGAGGGCTTTTTATTATAACTAACTATTGGTTTTTGTAAATAACTGATATTTTATTGTTTGAATAACTTAATAATGTGTTATAATATTTTCTTGCATATAAGAAAAGTTACTGATAAGCAATATATATTGAATTCCTGATAATCAGTCAAAGGAGAATGAAATGATACCAATACTATATATTATAATTCCCTGCTACAATGAAGAAAAAGTACTTCCAATTACGTCACCTATGTTTTTGGATGAATTAAATCATATGATAGAAATGGGACTGATTTCTGAAAATAGCAGAATAATGTATGTTAATGATGGTAGTAAAGATAGTACTTGGTCATTGATTAATAAATTATCAAAAGAAGATGACCATTTTATAGGAATATCGCAAAGTAGAAACAGAGGTCATCAGAATGCTGT
>DCHQ01000004.1:0-18061 GCA_002314855.1 Lachnospiraceae bacterium UBA1748 | reverse complement strand
CATTTTTTAAAAGATTTACTGCTGAGAGTTATTATAAACTACTGTCGATTATGGGAGCGGAGGTTGTATTTAACCATGCTGATTACAGACTGGTTTCTTCAAGAGTGTTAAAAGAGTTCGCTAATTTTAAAGAGGTCAATCTGTTTTTGCGTGGATTAATTCCTTTGGTAGGCTTTAAGAGCACTTGTGTATACTATGATAGACATGAAAGGATGGCAGGAAAATCACATTATCCATTATCAAAAATGCTTGCGTTAGCTTTTGATGGGGTAACAAGTCTTAGTATAAAACCTATTAGAATTATTACAGGTTTTGGTTTTTTAGTATCAATATTAAGTTTTATTGGATTAGTATGGGCAATTGTAGCACGATTTTTAGGTAGTACAGTGGATGGCTGGGCTAGTACTATATGTATTGTATGTTTTATGGGCGGGGTTCAACTTCTGTGTCTAGGAATACTAGGAGAATACATAGGAAAAACATACTTAGAAGTAAAAGCCAGACCGAGATATATCATTAGCGATAGAACGTGGGAAGAAAAGTCTGAGATAATGCAGGAAGGAAAGACTGAGAAGAATGATTAAATCTATATTAATTGTGTTTATTATGTTGTCAGTAATTGTCATTGCTGGTATACCACTGACAAGAATAGCATTTAGAAAAGATTTAGAGGAAGGAAGAGAAAGCGAAGTTACAGTATGGGGAATGACTATTCCAATTGGATTAGGTGTATTGTCGGCAATTTTAAGAATAGTAACTATGTCCAATGTTATTGTTAAGAAATCGGCTTTTCTGATAACAGCATTATTACTGGTAATTGGCATAATATATATTGTTAAGAATAGAAGACAATTTTCAGGTTCATGTAAAATGTTCTGGTTTGCGTTACTAATTGTTATAGTGGTGACAGGATTGGGATACTTTATTAAAGGGGCAGATCATTACAAAGCCGGAGCATGGTGGGATCTTACATTCTATGCATCTGGGGCACAAGACAAAATTGATATACCTATATCTTACGAAATAGATGAGTATAGACCGAATACTGCATATATGAGTATGGCATATCAATTGATAAATGGTGAATTAACCAGACTTCATAGGTTTTCACTTACCACAATGAATGCGTTTGCAACAGTGGTTTCTATGTCGGATAATGCAGCTGATGTGCTTGGCTGGGATATTATTCTTAGTCATATTCTCTTGTTTTCTTGTTCATTATGGGTGCTTAGGAATATTGTCAGTGATGAAAAAAAGAGATTGTTACTAGCAATTGTAATTGGATGTAGTCCTGCAATAGGATTTGCTAACCAGGATTGTTTTTTGGGCTTTTCATTATCAGTTGGTATTGCACTTATGTGGGGAAGCTTTTTTTATCATTGCATATTTGATAGGGCCTCAACTGCTAAAATAGCAGCATTAGCATTACTGTTTGGATACGAATCTACGGTATTTACTGAAGTTGACTTTTTGTTGATAGGAATAACCGCAGTTATTGTTGTTTTAGTATTATGCCAAAAGAAACTCAGAATTAAGCATTGTTTATATTGCATATTAACATTTTTAGCGGGATTTGGAATTAATATTCAGCTATGGGGGCAGTTGAGAAGAGAGTTAACATTGTCACGAGTTAATAGTGCAAATGCTCTTGATGAGTTATATTCAGCATTTGCATTGAACAGTAAAGGTATCTCACTCGCAATGTTTGGCTGGGATATGGAAATAATAACTAATGAGACTATTTATAGATTGCTCGCATTTGTTTTTATTATGCTATTTTTTGCTGGTTTTGTGGGCGTAATTCTATATATTATAAACAATAGGTCTGTTGAACATATAGATTTGTTAATTATTTTAGCGTTTCCATTATATTTCTTTATGGCAAAGAACACTGAAATCTATATGTACTATAAAATGCTTCTGTTTTGTATGCCAATAATACCAATAGGTCTTTTTTGTATGGCAAAGTGTGTAAGGAAAGATATAATTGGCGTAAATACTAGTGACAAGTATAGTGTAATCTGGGGCAGAGCGATAACTTGCTTTCTGGTAGTTGTTTTTGGTGCCCAAGTATTTATGACAGGAAGAAATACAATTTCCACTGTAAATATAAATAATCGAAAAAATATGATTTCAGAGGAATGGGATGAATTGTATGATAAGTATAGGGATACTGAGAATCTGAACTTGTTTATTGTTCAGACATCAAATATCAATGTGCAGTTTTTGAAATTGTATTGTAAAAATGATAATCTCTGGGTTTGCGATCCAAGTGCTGATTTATTAGGATGTATTATGAAGGATAAATCCTACTATCAATTAGATGATATGCCTGATGATGTAGAAATAGTTCGTACGCGAACAATGCGTGAGTATATTAATGATGATGAATTGATGCAGATAATGGTTGGATATTGTTATAGTGAAAATGATGAGGTTGCTGATTCACCAAAGCATTATTCTGAAGATAAAAGCTGTAAATTTAGAATATTTTCAAAAGAGAATGTTGAAAATGTAGATATGACCTGGACTATTTCACCAGATACTGACTATTCATATTTGTACATAAATGACACTCGATATGAAATTGATGAAAATGGAATAGTTAACATTTCTACTCCGGTTGGAAAAGGAATTAATGAATTTATAGTTAGAATGTGCGATGAAAATGGATGCGGAACAGCATTTTCTGTTTCTGATATTAGTGTTAGTAAATAATATCTCTCAAATCGGGAATGATTTATTGTAGTTGGAACCATAGAGTGAAAGCAGGTGAGAACTGTATGATATGTAAGGAGAAAAAATGAAGAAATATTGTAGTAATTGCCAAACTGAATCGGAATATGTAATTAAGAGCACAAAGGATTTGGATAATCTTTTCTGTCCTAACTGCGGTGCTTATGTGGACAAGAATAGCAAGAATCCAGAGACTATGAGAGCTGCTACAAACAGTGGGGCAGAGAAGCTTGTGGTTACCTCAATGTCCCTATGGTTTACTATTATGTATTATATATACGTTGTTTTAGCTTTTGTAGGAGTGGTGGCTTATTTCTTCAAGCTGGATAAGCTTGTTCTATGGATGGCTGGAGCTTCATTAGTGATATACATATTGCAGCTTTTAGGTGGAAGAAGAAGATTTATAATCGGACTCATACTTATTCCATTAGGTGCAGCAGTGGTGTACTATTTTATAGATAAAACTATTGTCGGTGCAGCACTTGGTGTACTTATCGTATTTGCGCTTAGACATCTTTTTAGAGCTATCTGGTACGGCTTCCTTAAGAAGCTGATAAAGTGGGGTAATCTTTAAAATGTTAGCCCTATGAAGGGTAGAAATATAAAGAATTATAATAAATGCATTATGTATGAATTATGCATGAATTATGTATGAAAAAAAACCAGGCACATATTCACAAATTTGTGAAATATGTGCCTGGTTTTTTGCTTTAGTAAAACAAGAAATTATTTTTCTTTGATTTCGCTATGAAGCTGCTGAATTGACTTGACGTCAACATTTCCATTCTTCTGGATGTAAAGGATACCCTTAACAGTTGCTCTTGCAGCAGCGATTGTTGTCATATAAGGAATCTTAGCCTTGATAGCAGCCTTTCTTAAGTAGCTGTCATCATGAACGCTGTCCTTGCCAACAGGAGAGTTGATGATGAGATCAATCTCGCCATTTGTGATAAGGTCATTGATGTTTGGTCTGCCCTCGTAGAGCTTCTTAACGAGTTCAGCCTTGATTCCTGACTCAGTAATAATCTTGTGAGTATTGCCAGTTGCAAGAATCTTGAAACCTGCCTCGTCGAATAACTTAGCGATTTCAACAACCTCGTCCTTATCTCTTCTGTTAACAGAGATGAGAACCTTGCCAGAAGTTGGAAGCTTAGTCTGAGTAGCTTCCTGTGCCTTGTAGAAGGCAGCTCCGTAATATGTCGAGAGTCCGAGAACCTCACCTGTAGAACGCATCTCTGGTCCGAGGATTGGGTCAACCTCTGGGAACATATTGAATGGGAATACAGCTTCCTTAACTCCGTAATATGGAATATCCTGTGGCTTAAGTGAAGGAACAGGAGATGGACGACCTGTAATCTCAGAAGTGATAATCTCTGTTGCGATAGGTACCATACGGATGTTACAAACCTTTGAAACAAGTGGTACAGTACGTGAAGCACGTGGGTTAGCCTCAAGAACGTAAACCTTATCATTCTCGATAGCATACTGCATGTTCATAAGTCCTACAACGTGCATCTCCTCTGCAATCTTCTTAGTGTATTCCTCGATAGTCTTAACATTCTTCTCAGAAATGTGAACTGAAGGAATGATACAAGCTGAATCACCTGAGTGGATACCTGCAAGCTCGATGTGCTCCATTACTGCTGGAACGTAAGCATGTGTACCATCAGAGATAGCATCTGCCTCACACTCAAGAGCGTGATTTAAGAATCTGTCGATAAGGATTGGTCTGTCTGGTGTAACACCAACAGCAGCAGCCATGTAGTTCTTCATTGCATCATCATCATATACAACTTCCATTCCACGTCCGCCAAGAACGTATGAAGGACGAACCATAGTTGGGTAACCAATCTTATGTGCAATCTCAAGAGCCTCGTCTACATTTGTAGCCATACCTGACTCTGGCATTGGAATCTCAAGCTTATCCATCATAGCACGGAATAAATCTCTATCCTCTGCAAGATCGATAACAGCAGGAGAAGTACCAAGAATCTTGACACCGTTCTTCTCAAGCTCTGCAGCAAGGTTAAGAGGTGTCTGTCCACCAAACTGAGCGATAACTCCGAGAGGCTTCTCTTTATTGTAAATGCTAAGTACATCCTCGAGTGTAAGTGGCTCGAAGTATAACTTATCTGATGTATCATAATCAGTTGAAACTGTCTCTGGGTTACAGTTTACAATGATTGTCTCAAAGCCAAGCTTCTTAAGAGCAAGTGAAGCATGAACGCAGCAGTAGTCGAACTCGATACCCTGACCGATTCTGTTAGGACCACCACCAAGAATCATAATCTTTGGCTTGTCTGTATTTACTGGATTCTTATCCTCTGCGTTGTAAGTAGAGTAGTAGTAAGCGCTGTCAGGAGTACCTGATACATGAACGCCCTCCCATGCTTCTTCAACACCAAGAGCAATTCTCTTATTTCTGATATCAGCCTCTGGAATCTCAAGAATCTTGCTTAAGTACTTATCTGAGAAACCATTTTTCTTAGCTGAAATGAGTGCTTCGTCGCTAGGGAGTGAACCCTTAGACTTAGCAATTTCTTCTTCTTCGTTTACGAGCTCAAGCATCTGCTCGATAAAATATGTCTTAACCTTTGTGAGGTCATAGATTTCCTCGACAGTAGCGCCCTTTCTAAGTGCTTCATACATGATGAAGTGACGGTCTGAAGAAGGAGTGATGAGCATTTGAAGTAATTCTTCCTTTGAAAGCTCATTGTAGTTCTTAGCATATCCAAGACCGTAACGACCAGTCTCGAGAGATCTGATTGCCTTCTGGAATGCTTCCTTATATGTCTTACCGATACTCATAACCTCACCAACGGCGCGCATCTGAGTACCAAGCTTATCCTCAACACCCTTGAACTTCTCGAAAGCCCAACGAGCAAACTTGATTACAACGTAATCTCCATCTGGAACGTACTTATCAAGAGTTCCATACTTACCACACTCGATATCCTTAAGTGTAAGTCCGGCAGCAAGCATTGAAGAAACGAGAGCGATAGGGAATCCAGTTGCCTTTGATGCGAGAGCAGAAGAACGTGAGGTTCTTGGGTTGATCTCGATAACAACGATTCTTCCAGTTACAGGGTCATGAGCGAACTGTACATTAGTACCACCGATAACCTCTACAGAATCAACGATTCTATATGCCTGTCTCTGAAGCTCTGCCTGAACATCCTCAGAAATAGTAAGCATAGGAGCTGAACAGAAAGAATCTCCTGTGTGAACACCAAGTGGATCGATATTTTCAATGAAACATACTGTAATCATGTTTCCTTCAGAGTCACGTACTACCTCGAGCTCAAGCTCTTCCCATCCAAGGATTGACTCTTCAACAAGAACCTGGCCAACAAGTGAAGCCTGAAGACCACGAGCACATACTACCTTTAACTCTTCTTTATTGTAAACAAGACCGCCGCCGGCTCCACCCATGGTGTAAGCAGGACGAAGAACAACAGGATATCCAAGCTTATCAGCGATAGCAAGAGCTTCCTCAACTGAGTAGGAAACCTCTGAACGTGCCATCTCGATTCCGATTGCATTCATAGCCTTCTTAAATTCGATACGGTCCTCACCACGCTCGATAGCATCAATCTGAACACCGATAACCTGAACATTGTACTTGTCAAGGATTCCTTCCTTAGCAAGCTCAGAACAGAGGTTAAGTCCAGACTGTCCACCAAGGTTTGGAAGAACAGCATCAGGTCTTTCCTTAGCAATAATCTGCTCAAGTCTTTCTACATTGAGTGGCTCAATGTATGTAACGTCTGCAATTTCAGGATCAGTCATGATTGTTGCAGGGTTAGAGTTTACAAGCACGATTTCGTAGCCAAGCTTACGAAGTGCCTTACAAGCCTGTGTTCCTGAGTAGTCAAACTCACAAGCCTGTCCGATGATAATTGGACCAGAACCAATTATCAGAACCTTATTAATGTCTTCTCTCTTTGGCATAGTAGCCTCCCTTAAAAAGTGTATTTTATTAATAGGAAATTTAATAAAAAACTTCCCAACGCCCTAATTGGTCTAGAATATTATATATAAAAAATATGAATTAGTACACAAAAATTTTCATAATTTAAAAAAATTTTTTAAAACACTTAAATATTGCGAGAATAAGGTCGCTTAAAGTGGATATAATACACTATATATGATACAATGTTTATAATTATGCCGAAAAATAATCTATCATAATCGACAAGTGTCAAACAGTGAATCCAAAACGTAATTTTGATAGAGGATAATAGAGGATAGAGTTTATTATATCAAGAGGTTTGGTTATGAGATTTATAAGAATAACTAGTAAAAATGAATTATACAAAAGCGCAAAGGAAGTTTACAATGAAGCATTTCCAGTTGAAGAGAGAGCTCCGTTTTCTTCTTTGTTTAGAAAGAGCAAACGAAGAAATGTTGATTTGTGGGCAATCAAGGATGGAGAGAAATTCGTCGGAATGCTTTATATAGTAAGGGCTAAGGAATATGCATACTTTTTCTACTTTGCAATTGCCAGGGAACTTAGGCAAAGAGGCTATGGAGGCAGGATAATAAAAGCGGTACTAAAGAAGTATTCGAGATACAAGCTCTTTCTTGCCAGGGAAAGAATCGATGAAGCTGCTGAAAATAATGACGAAAGAATAAAGAGGCATGAGTTTTATCTTAAGAACGGTTTCAAGGACACCGATTATACAATAAGAGAAGCCAGAGTCGTTTTTGATGCAATGTCAGTTGATGGAACTATGAAACCGGAAATCTATGAAAAGCTTATGTATGATTATCTAGGGTTTATAATGTTCAGGCTTCTTCATATAAAGATGGAAAAAAAGATAAAACAATAAGAAAACAATAAGAATAAAATAATAATAAATAATTAGGAAGAAGGATATATGACTAATTTAACCACACTTTGTTACATCGAGAAGGATAATAAATACCTTATGATGCACAGAGTTAAGAAGGAAAATGATATTAACAAGGACAAATGGATAGGCGTTGGAGGACATTTTGAAAAGGATGAAACTCCCAATGAGTGCCTCCTTCGAGAGGTTACAGAAGAAACTGGATTAACACTTCTTAAATATGAATTGAGAGGCGTGATAACATTTATCTCTGACAAATGGCAGACTGAGTATATGTTTCTTTATACAGCCTCTGAATATGAGGGAGAGCTTCACGAGTGTACGGAGGGAAAACTTGAGTGGGTTGATAAGAACAGAGTTTACGAGCTTCCTATCTGGGAGGGAGATAAGATATTTTTCAGACTTCTTGAGGAGAGGGACGACTTCTTTACATTGAAATTAAGATATGAGGGAGAGACGCTTGTTGAGTCAAGGATTGACTAGATATATATTGAACCTGTGAAGCTTAGCATCACTTGTGACGATTTTGAAACATTAATTAAGATAGAATACAGTAAACAATGTAGAATTGTGTATTTCTGTATGGAATTAACGGTAATAAAGGAGAAAGAAATGAAACTAGAATTGATTACCGCGGAAAGTATAAATAGCGTCCGCAAGTACCTTTCTAAAAGAATAATTCCAAAGAATTATTTGATATTCGGTTGCAGGAAGGAAGATGAATTTCTCGGCGTAATAGTTATTGATAAGCTTGCTCGTGATTTGTATGACATAAGCTGGATATATGTTGATGAGGCTTATAGAGGAAGAGGCATAGCGAACCTAATGCTTAGGGAAATGATGGAGATTGCGGATATGGGCAATAAAATGCTATGTGCATCATTTAAAAATAATGATGTTATAGCCCATCTTCTTACAAAATATAATTTTGAATTTGAGGTGAGAACTGGTTCAACTTATAGAACGAAATTATCAGAGTTCACTGAACCATTTGCGAGTTATATAGATTCGGATGAATTGTCCAAAAAATATGTTTTTTATGATGCAAAAGCAAGCATCCTAAATAATATATATTTAGAATGCATAAACGATGAATATACCGAATTAAGATGCAGTTCAAGGGATATATTAGATGCAGATCAGTCGCTTAGTATGATTGATGTAGAGAATGGAAAAACTAAGGCATTTGTACTTGCTTCTAAAACTGATGAACACACAGTCGAAGTCAAATATCTGTGGGGAAAACATAACAGCTTTACAGATATTATGTCGCTGCTGGTAGCATTTAAGGATAATTTGGAGAAGCATAATCCAGGTGTTGAATATGTTGAATTTACATGTGCGACACGAAGTGTTTATAAACTAATGAAAAATGTGCTTAAAATAAGCGGCGAAAGTCAAGTTAAGTACATTGCAGCAATAAGATATTAGTAAAGAGGTTAATATGTCAGATAATGTATATAGTTCAGAGGAAGAAAAGAAAATAAGAGAAGCGGTGTTTAAGGAAACACATGATGCTGCTGCCAGAGTTGAGAATATAAATCATTATGATATCAGGGGTAGCAGAAGCATTTTGGAAGAGGATAATAATCAGGATGAGGTGACAATTCGTGACAAGTTTATGTCGGATTATGCAAGAGCTGAGAATACATATACTGGTCAGGCAGCCCTTAAGGAATATGAACTTCTTGCAAAGCTTGATGAAGGACCAAGTGATGGTGAATTAAAATTTTATCAGTCTGTCAAGGGCTGGAGAAGGGATAAGAGAGAAGAACTTAAAAATATCAGAGAAGAAAGAAGAAAATTTGAGAGAGACTTTGGCGGGATTTCATACACACATGTAAACGAATATGCCAATTTTTATTCATATGTCACAAAGCCGGATAAGCTTTCTAATGTTCTGGATGCATATAATAAAACCAGGGAAAGAATAGCTCAGGAAGAAAATGCTTCTATAATATACAATAATGAGCTTGTGGATTTTAGCAAGGCCTATGAAGATGTAGACGCAGAGAATAAAGCGGAGTTTCAGAGAGAGAATAGAGAGAGACTTAAGGATACCTATGATATGGTCAAAGGGTTACTTGAAGCTCTTAACAATATGGATAGAAGTGATACCCCAGAGGCAGTTGATTCTAGATCACTTCTTATCGATGAAGTAATGGATAAGCTTAAAGGCAATACGTTAATTGACGAAAGCTGGTATGGAGAAAAAACAAAGTCATTAAACGTAGTTGTTGCGATGAATGCAGACTTTACTAGACTTGAGCTTGAGCACATTCTTTTTAATGTTCTTTTCAATTTTGTTAATAGCAGTGTAGTAACCGGGGCTACAATTGATAAAAATGCGATGAAAATGCTTTTCGCTAAAAAGAATGTTTCAGACCGTGCGTACAGTGATTATGTTGATGATAGAGCAAATGCAATTGCAGAATACGTCAAAAAATATGAGGTTCATGAACTTGATAAAACAAGAGCTAAGGATGCAAAAGAAGGCGAGGAGCTGTTAAAGAAGGAAGATGAGGCAAGACTTGCAAATAAGCTTGAAGAGATTGTGGACGAAGCAGAGCTTGCAAGAAGGAAGAAGGAAAAGGATAAAATTGACTTCCTTATTTCACAGGATTATCTAAAGGCTGTAGGAGGCAAGGTTACCTTAAACGAAGCTAAGGTATTTGGCGGCTGGAAGATAGATAATCGTTTTAAGCCACTTGCAATTGAAAGAATAAATAAGCTTTTTGGAAGTGAAAATTTAGTATTATCAAATGATAATATATCTAAAGAGCTTATGAGAATGAACAATAATCTCACTGCAAATCTTGACCTTGTAGCTTCAGTAGTAAAGAGCAAAGAATCAGATGAGCTTACACTAAAGATTAAGGCACTTCAAACAAAGCTTGAGGATAAGCTTTTAAATTCTGAATATTTTAAGAACAAGCTCTTCGATGAGATGGATATGAAGAAAGGCTCTGTGGATATCGCTGAGTTTTTTAAGCAGGTTTCTGATTCAAAAGAGGAATTTAAGGTATATTCAGATAGAAGAGATAAGATTGTGTCTAAGCTTTCTCTGCTTGGACTTGATAAGGAAGCACTCTCTAAATACATCAGTCTTAAGAGATTTGAACTTGTTACAGATGATAATATTACTGATGAGAAGAGAGATGAGTTAGTAGATCAGGATATAATCCGTGTAAACTTCAATAGAAGAGTAATTAAGGATGTTACTGAGACTAAGTTTACAAGGTTTGTATCTAAGGAGATGGAGGATACAATCAATAAGTATATCGGTGAAAATATTCTTGTCTCTAATGCATTAAATGTCAGACTTTTCACAGAGCATATTCTTGATAACATTAAGTTACATGGCAAGGATTTCGATATTCTTAAGAAGGAGAATGCATTTAAGCAGGCACTTAAGGCTAAGAATATTGACGCGAAATACTGGAACCAGATTGCAGACAAGATTCTTGGTGATATCGAGAGGAATAGTAAAGGCAGTAAGGTAGACAAGATGACTGTTTACGCTCCTAAGATTGAAGAGATTAGTAAGCAGATTGAAGAAAAGAAAGCCTTTTTTGAATCAAAACTCAAAAATGAAAAGCTTACTAAGACTGACTGGAAGAAGGTTTATAATTTTCTTGAAACTATGCTTTTGACTAACAATAAGGAATTTGAGGATGCGCTTATTAGTCTTGTTAAGGAAAAAGAGGTTTCGCTGGATGCTGTCTCATACGATGAGTATTTAGAGGATAAGGTAAGCCATGAGGATAACAGATTCGTTAAGAAGGAGAGTGGACTTTATCTCAATAAGCTTCTTGGTGAGGATTTGCTGGGCTGGGATTTCATTGAATCTAATACAGATGAGAAGGAAAGAGAGGCAATCTACGAGGAGGTTCAAAGAGTATTTACAGGTAAGAATATAAATTCTGGAATAATATATAAAAAATTCCCATTCCTCAAGGAGAAGAAAATAAGTGGCTCAGATCAGATTGATAAGTTAGAGGAGTCAGAGTATAGAGCGGTTCTTGATTTCGTGAGAGAGAATATTTTAAATAATCTCTATTCATGGCATCATTATTCAGGCCCTAACAAGCTTGATGTACAGAGAATACTTGTTGGAAAGATGCTTACTTATAAGTTTGATACTGACCCTAATAACGAGAATTCACTGGAGAAGGAAGCTTCTAAGTATGTAAATCAGCAGATGGCGATGAATGCAGCCTTAAAATATAGAATCCATGCACTATATATTGATAATGAATTAAAGCGTATGCCTATCGACTTCAATTATTTACAGGTTGAGAAGGGGGCAAGCAAGAAAAAATTCAAGCCAGCTGAAAGAATTAAGAAGTTTGATCTGGCAAATGAAATCTGGTCTAATCTTAGAAACCTGCCAGGTGCAGAGATTGAGGTGCATAACCTTATTAATTATCTGATTCAAGCAGCTGATAAGACTACAACAAAGTCTGAGAAGGCAAAGCTTAGATTAATTAATGATATTTACAAGAACGTAAGAGATAAGGCTGTTAACCTAATGAAAGAAGAAGAAGAAGCCAAAAATCTCTATAAAGAATATAAAAATAAAAAACAAAGTGATAAAGCAGCAAATGTGAAAGCTAAAGTGGAACAGGCTCGTACAGGTTTTATAGCAATGTATGGAATTTCTTATGAGAACATGTACGTTCTTCATACTTATTTTGAGGGAATTCATAACACTAAAAAAATAGGACGTGATCATTATTTTGGTGAATTCATGATGATGGGTTATGAAAAGAACGTATTTGGACATGATGGTCATAGTGAAGAGAACTTTGATTCAGAAAACTATGGTAAAATTAGCGAGGCTGAGAAGGCATTCCTTGAAGGTGAAGATACGAGCTATACAAAGGTAATGCTTGACAGGGTTGGCCTTATTAACAGCAGAAGCAAGAAAGTCGAAGAGGCACTTACTAATATCTATAAAGACAAGTGGCAGGGCAAATTCATTCAGAAGGATATATCTGATCATCTAGACAGATTAGGCGAGTATGTCGCTGGAATGGAAGAGGTCAATGTAAATAAAATGAAGATTTCTGAGAAGGACGAAGCTTATTGCAAGTATATCAACAATATTAAGAGGTTTGGATTTGGAACCTTCGATGAATTTTTAGATTATTATAAAGATAATATTTATAATATTGCAATTAATCCTACTAAAGAGAATACTGATGCTACAGATAAGTTAAAGGAAAGAATTGCTATCATCAATGAGTACGAGGATGGAATATTTACTCCGATTGCAGATATTCTTGTCAGAAATGGTGTATTCTTTGCTAATATGCAGAGCTATGATGACATTGCCTTCCTAGACTATCTTGAAAGTATTAGAAAGAAGTCTGGAAATGCTCTTATGGCCTTAAAGAAGAATGAGAAGGATGCATTAGCTAAGGCGATAAATAGTCAGTTTGTGGCAACATATCAGAAGGAAATAATGACAGGTATGTTTAACGGAAAGCAGCTTGGCGAGAGATCATGGGCAGATGAAATAGACAGATTCTATGAAAACTTTTTTGAAGCTCACGTTGCAAATAGAAAGTCTATCCTTGAAAGAATTAAATCAAACAGTACCAGTACAAAGGAGTTCTTCCTTACATTTTCTAAAAAGGTTGATGTGATTCAGGACGAGAATATTTCAATTCTTCAGGCTAAGCTTAGAACAATAATTGCTCGTGATCCTGCAAAAATCAGTATACTTTTCGATAGTGAATCGATGAACAAGGCTGTTAATGAGCTTGATGAGGTTATTTCAACTAATCAGGCAATCCTCGAAAAAGATGGTATCTATAAATTCATTATTGCAAATAAGGCCGAGGTTGATAAGAAGCTTCCAATTGTAAAGAAAAAGCATGAGGAGTATGAGAAAAATTATGAGATGTATAGAGTACAGGTTGCTAAACTGTCTAACGAGCTTTACAAGAGAGGCTGGAGAAAAGATGGTAATCCACGTTACTTCGACAGGGTTGTTACGGGAGAAATATCAGAACTTAATTCAAAGGAAGAGAACGAGATATTAAAGCTTAGACAGGAAATGTATGAAGCTCGTATGAATAGAGATAATCTTAAATCTAGCGCTGAAAATGTACAAAATGAGGAAGCTTTCAAGGCTCTTAGAACACAGGACATATATAATAACATGAGAGCCAATTTCTTCTTCGAAAAGGTCTGTACAGAGACTCCGCAAGAATTTAAATCAAAGCTTGAAAATCATGTTTATGAAGCTGAATTCAGCGAGTTATATAAAAATTATAGTTCGAATGTAAATGCTGAGAGAGATTATGGTGCAGAAGCTAAAAGAAGAGGCGCGATTTATATTGTAGAAAATCTCAAGGAGAGAGGAAAAGACATGGCCACTGACTTATATAACGATGAGGCCGAGGCTAGAAAATATACATATAAGCAGAAGTCTCCAATAAGTGCAAGATTTGGTGATTCAGATGCAGATAAGGTTAATGATAAGAAGGAAGATATCGAGAAGGTTATTAAGAAAAATGCATCCCTGAAGGAGATGAGAATTGATGATACTGTTATCGAGCTTCTTGCTGAGCTTCAGACAACTGGTAAAAAGGTGAAGAAGGATAATTTGGCAGCAGCTATTCTTAGCTTACAGAAGGGTTATGATGAAGTTAAGGAGGTTTTAGGAGATAAGAGTAAGTCTGAATATGACAGATTATTCCTGTATACCTTCCTTAATGTAGATTTTTCAAAGCCACTTCAGAAGGATCAGGTTAAGTCGATGATAGAAAAGTCTATGATTAGCTACGACAAGAGAGTTGAGAGACTTAACCAGTATAAGGCAAGATCGTCCAGATTTGCCAAGGAAATCGCAGGCGAAGCAAAGGAACATATTAAAATCTTCGAAATTGCTGCATTAACTATTAAGGATGATGAAGCATTTGATGGCATGGTTGCCAAGAGAATCTTCTATTATGAGGCTGTTACAAGAATGTATAATTCTATGGAGGTATGGTTTACAGTTTATAATGATGAACACCCAGAACGTCCATTTACGCCTTTACAGAGAGAAAGAATAAAGAAGGGTGCAATTGACGCCGCTCTCGGACGTCTTGTTGATTATCAGAAGGATGGAAGTATACTTGAGGCAGACAAGCTTAGTTATCTGGAAGGAATAATCCTCCAAATCCTTGATGTTAAGGATTCAAGAGATGCACTTGCAGATTCAAAATCCTTCTACGGAAGTGTTGCGTTTGATGAGATTGCTCAAGATGGAGAGGCGTATGAGAAGGTTGCTGCAAGTCTTGAGGTTAAGGAAATCGTTAATAGTAAGCAGAAGAGTATTTGGGAGAAGATTACATTTAAGAGTAATCCGGAAATAGTAACAAAGTACTCAAAGCTCACTATGGAGCAGAGAAAATTATTCGAGCTTTGTCTTTCGCTTCCAGTTGAACTTACTGATGAGGAGAAATTATTCTCGGTAAAACTCACAAGAGACGACTTAGTTGATAAGGAAGAGGCAGATAAGCTTCTTGGAGCGGTAAAGGAATTCATTGCAACAGGAGAAATCCATGCTGACATTAATTACAGCAGAGTTGCAGGACGTCTCGAGAATGCAGATGGCAAATTCAATGATAAGATGTTCAATATTGCCTATAACTTTGCACTCGCAATTACAGTTAAGCAGGAGCAGCAAAGAGAAAAGGATTATGCAAAGCTAAATGATTCACATAGTAACTTAAAGGTAATTGCAAAAGAGCTTGGTATGTCAAGACAGAACAACCTTATAAATCTTGAGAATTACAAGAACTATAATAAGAAGGATTTTGTAAGCTACCTTAGAGATATGGCGAAAACTGATGAGAAAATTGGAAATGGCTGGATGAATAAGCTTGAAAACTTCAAGGAAGGAAAGAAGGATATTCTTTCTAATAATCCTAGAGAGATGGCACTTGCTGAAAGAGTTGCCAAGATAGCTGAGGGTAACGGAAAAGAGTTCCTTATGCTTATCGCAATTCTTCAGGATAGAACAGTTCTTGACAGATCAACCAATAAGAACCTTGCAGATATCGTCACAATAGGCACATCGAGCTTCGTAAATGAGAAGAAGAGAGCAACACTCAAGGATACATTTATCGGTGGTGACGAGATGGGTATCATTAATATGTTATCCGAGGCAGTTGGCGAAGCAGAGTACAAAAAGGCTATGGAAACTCTCTTCAGCTATCAGCTTAGAGATGATGTAAAGATTAATGCTATTACTAAGGACAGCTTTGAGGAATTTGGAATTACTAGAAATCAGAATATTGACTGGAATCTCTTACAGCATGCATTAGACTTCATCGAAGAGGTTAGACATGAGAATAATAGAATAAAGATGGTTCGTCTTGCAAGAGAAAAGGTTATGGACTCTAATAATGAGAGAGCCAAGGAGGTTTATCAAAAATTAGGATTAGATAAGGATATAGCACTTGAGGAGAAGAATTTCGACAACGTACTTGATTCACAGTCAAAGGATGCTAAAGGCAAGAATGATATCAAGGAGACAGCTCCGCTTATTGCAAGCTTTAAGGCACTTTCACATATGGAGAAGGTACTTTTTGTAAAGGCACTCCAGAATAGAGACATTTTAGATGTATCAAGAGAGAATCTTTACGCAAGCTTCTTTGGCGAGTGTGACAGAGACTTTGTTAATAAGAAGGATAGAGATGAACTCATAAATGGATTCATTTTAAGCTCACTTGGAAATGATACAACTCTTAAGCTTACAAATGAGGAATATTCAAATGCAATGAAGTCACTTCTTTCATCACAGATTGATGATACGAGAGAAGTAAAGAAGGAGGATAACTTCATCAAGCTTCAGTCAGGCGAGAAGTGGTATGAGGTATTCGAGACAAAGAGAGAAACTGCTATCGACTGGAAGTTATTTGGAAGAGCACTTCAGCTTGTTAAGAGAACTATGGCTGAGCGAGAGATTATTCTTGGTGACAGAGAGCTCTACAGATCTCGTGGTGAAGTCGCAAAGAATGGCCAGTTCCAGTTTGATTCAGAGTTCCTAAGAAAGAATCTTCATAATAGTGGAAACAGAGTAAGCCGTTCTCTTGGAAGAAAGGCGGTTGAGCTCACACAGGAGTTAATTCCAAGTATTAGTTACTTAGGTCAGGCCTTGAATGCACTTCTTCTTACGGACGTTGAGAAGGAAAAGCTTGCAAGATATAACTTCAATAAACCAGCTGAGGTTGAGGAGGAAGAGGAAGAGGATTCACTCTTCATGAAGATTGAAGGCTATGCGCATATGGCAAATGGTTACGCAAATCAGGTGATGGCTAATGAGGAAAATGTTAAGAAGGGTGCTAAAATGTTTGGCGTCAACATTGATAAGGCAAACTTCGAACTTGGAGCTCTTATCACAGATGGAATAGATGCATTCTTTACTGAGTTTGAAGGACTTCATGGTATCTATGAAGATTTAGAGGCAAACAAGGTATTTAATGATATGTATGTTAAGGCCAAGGATGCGTATAAGCAGGATAGAGAGAATGCTGTCGAAGCTGAGAAGAAGCAGACAGAGCGAGAGAAGGAAGCATCAAGAATAGCTGATATGAATAACACCTTCTTGACAGGCAAGATGGCATACGACCTTGGAAATGAAAAATTCCTTGATGATATGGTATCTAAGATGACTGATCTTTCAAATGATTTATTTGGAACAAATCTCGTGGGAAGATTATTTGCAGATGATGATGCTCATGCTAATGCAGCAAATTACTTCAAGCTTGCAGTAGAAGGTGCAAGAGATATTATCCTCTTTGCAAGACAGGCTCTCAAGGAAGAGGAAATGCTTAAGACATATTATGGAACAAAGAATGATAACGAATCGAGTCCATTTGCAAAGGAAATCAATGATTTAAGAAATAATACTCTCGACAAAAAGGACAAGAGATATGATGTTCTTCAGAATATGGACAATATGAATCTTGCAAGAAAGGCACACGGATTTGAGAGCTTTACAGAGCAATCTAGCTTCGTGGCAATGAGAATGGTTCATTCAATCGTATTCAGTGCCAGCGATCAGAATCCTATTATGGCCAACAGAATTAAGGCTACAGCAGTATTTGTGCTTCTTGGTCTTGAAAATGAAATTGGCAAGCAGGATACTGCTACACATGAGAAGGTGTTCAATGGACTCCTTAATGCTAAATTTAGATAGGTATACTTTAATAGTCATACTTTAAAACTAAAGAGTTAAGTTGACAGGCTGTCGCAGTATGCGGCAGCTTGTTTATTATTATCCATGAATTACTATGAATTATTTCAAGAGTATGAAGCATATGTGAATACTAATCTGGATTAGACTTCAAATATATAATCATATAATAGGCTTTGAAAAATAGTAAAAATAGGCTCTGAAAAAACAATAAAAATTTAGTTGACAATGAAAAGATAAAGTGGTATCTTAAACAAGCTGTCGCAAAAATGTG
>DCHQ01000011.1:9322-18332 GCA_002314855.1 Lachnospiraceae bacterium UBA1748 | reverse complement strand
AGATCATCAGTAGTTCTTATGGAGATTATTATATCTTTGTTCTTATTTATGATAGTAGGTTCTGTGTGCATACAGCTATTTGTACAGAGCTATCGAATGAACAAAGAAAGCGTGATACTTGAGAGATCTAGTATGCTTGTATCGAGCGTGGCTGACCAGCTCATTTTGAATCAGGGAGATCTTGAAAAAGTCAGCCAGTATTATAAAGATTATGTACTTGGCCATGACATATTATGCGTGTATTTTGATGGCAATTTTAATATCTGTAATTTTAGTAGTAGCTATGCGTATGAATTAGAGATAACTGTTGATAATATGGATAGCAAGCTTCGTGATGTTAATATGGTTATGTATGATCACGAGAATAACAATATCTATGAAATGAAACTTGAGGTGGCAGTATATGACAACTAGAGGATCATTTACCAAAAAAAATAAGAAAAAGAAGAATGGTGGAATGGGAATAGGAACCTCTATGGTGCTTGTTGTATTTGTACTGTTTTGTCTTATTACATTTGCAGCATTATCCTATGTTACATCAAGAGCCGATTACAATAAGTCGGTGGCTGCCAGCCAGTCTGTCAAGGATTATTATGATGCGTGCTCACGTATGGAAAAGCGTATAGTTGAGATAGACACTTCGAGCCTGTATGGTCCAGGTGCTACTTTTGATTACGTGGAACCTATAGATGATAATCGTTCTTTATATGTTACTTTGGTTTATACTGGTGATGAAAAGAATCCATTTAAAATCAGTAAGTGGAGTTCAGCAGCCAGTAGTGATGCAGGTATTAGCATTGATGAAGGTAGTCAGGGTGGCATGAATTTATTATTCTAATTTTAATTATGGAGGATATAGAGGGTTATGGATATAGTAGCAACACTTACTGAAGTGGCTAATAAAGGTGCTTCGGATGTATTTATAGTGGCAGGTTTACCACTTTCATATAAGTATCATGGCAAGCTTGTTAATGAAGGTGAAAAGCTTATGCCTCAAGATACCACAGAGATAGTGTCCAATATTTATCAGCTGGCAGACGACAGAGACATGAAACTTCTTACTAGTGATGGCGATGATGATTTTTCATTTGCTCTTCCTGGCGTAGCTCGTTTTCGTATTAATGCGTATCGTCAGCGTGGTTCATTGGCAGCAGTTATTCGTATTATCAATTTTAGTATACCTAATCCTGTAGACCTTGGTATTCCAGAGGGAATCCTTCGATTCGCAGATCACAAAAAAGGTTTTGTATTAATAACAGGACCTGCCGGAAGTGGTAAGTCAACTACTTTAGCTTGTCTTATTGATAGAATTAATTCTACAAGAGAGTCTCATATTATTACTCTTGAGGATCCACTTGAGTATCTTCATAGTCATAAAAAGAGTATCGTAAGCCAGCGAGAGGTTATCACTGATACTGACAGTTACTTAACAGCAATACGAGCTTCACTTCGTCAGAGCCCTGATGTAATTCTTCTTGGTGAGATGCGTGATTATGAGACTATTAGTACAGCTATGACAGCAGCTGAGACAGGTCATCTTATTTTTTCAACGCTTCATACAATAGGTGCTAGTAATACAATTGACCGTATTATCGATGCGTTTCCATCCAGTCAGCAGCATCAGATAGCTATTCAGCTTTCTATGGTTCTTAGAGCAGTAGTATCACAGCAGCTTCTGCCAACAGTGGATGGTGGTATTGTTCCAGCATTTGAGATTATGACTCTCACTCCAGCCATCAGAAATATGATTCGAGAATCCAAGATTCACCAGCTTGATGGTATTATAGCTGCATCGGCTGCGGATGGTATGATATTAATGGATACAAGTATTCTAAACCTTTACAAAGAAGGAAAGATTACTGAGAAGACAGCGCTTTCTTTTGCATCCAATCCAGAGCTTCTTGAAAAGAAACTGGCAACGGTTAGATAGTTTATATGATAGAATTTGATATTCAGGAAGAACTTAAAAAGCTTCCTAAAAAACCAGGTGTATATATCATGCACGACAAGCATGACACCATTATTTATGTTGGTAAGGCCGTCAATCTGTTTAACAGAGTGCGGTCTTATTTTCGTGAAAATATAGGGCGTGGACCTAAGATTGACAAGATGGTTAGCCTGATTGTCAGGTTTGAATATATTGTAACTGATTCGGAGCTGGAAGCACTTGTCCTTGAAAACAACCTGATTAAAGAGCATAGGCCTAAGTACAATACAATGCTTATGGATGATAAAACATATCCATATATCAAGGTCACTATGGGCGAGAGATATCCAAGGCTTCTTATGGTTAGACAAATGAAAAAGGATAAATCCAGATACTTTGGCCCATATACAAGTGGTCAGGCTGTACGTGATGTTATAGAGCTTATAAACAAGGTGTGTTTGTTACGAACATGCAATAAGGCTCTTGAAGAGGTTAGTCCAGAAAATCCTAAGGACAGGTATTGCCTAAATTATCATATTGGCCAGTGCTGCGGACCATGTCAGGGTAAGGTATCAGCTGAGGAGTATACCGAGAGAGTAAGTAAAGCTCTTGATTTTCTTAATGGCAATTTTGGCGAGATAATAAGGGACCTTAAGTCTAAAATGAGTGAGCTGTCAGACGCTCTGGAATTCGAAGAGGCAGCCAAGTATAGGGATCTTCTTAAAAGTGTCCAGGCTATCGCTGAGAAGCAGAAGATAGAGGATGCGTCGTTAGATGATAAGGATATTATAGGAATAGCCGAGGATGAATCAGATACTGTTGTACAGGTATTCTTTGTAAGAGCAGGGCGTATGGTGGGTCGTGAACATTTCCATATGTCTGAAGGTGAAGCGGGTTCTGGCGAAGAAGGTAACCATACTATTTCAGAATTCATTAAACAGTTTTATTCTGGTACTCCATGGATTCCACATGAGATTATGGTACCTCAGGAACCTGAAGATCGTGAGATTATTGAGCAGTGGCTTACAGATAAAAAGGGAAGTCGCGTTTATATACGCACTCCTAAGATAGGGCAGAAGGAGAAGCTAGTCGAGCTTGCTTCCAAGAATGCCCGCATTCTTCTTGACCAGGATAAGGAGAAGATTAAGAGAGAAGAGCTTCGAACCATAGGAGCTGTTAAAGAAATAGAGGAGTGGCTTGGACTCGTCGGAATAAGGCGTATGGAAGCCTTTGATATATCCAATACAAGCGGATTCGAGAATGTAGCATCCATGGTTGTATTCGAGGATGGCAAGCCAAGGAAAAGCGACTATCGCAAGTTCAAGATTAAATCAGTCACAGGTCCTGATGATTATGCATGCATGAAGGAAGCTCTTACAAGAAGGTTTACTCACGGGCTTGAAGAAATGAAAGATAATTCTGCCAAGAAAAGCTCTTTTGTGAAGTTTCCTGATTTACTGCTTATGGATGGTGGACGTGGTCAGGTTAATATAGCTCTTGAAGTATTAAGTGAGCTTGGCATAGATTTACCAGTAGCTGGTATGGTCAAGGACGATAATCATAGAACAAGGGGTGTGTATTACAATAATATTGAGATACCAGTTGATACTCACAGTGAAGGTTTCAAGCTAGTTACTCGTGTTCAGGATGAGGCTCACCGATTTGCCATAGAGTATCACCGATCACTTAGAACCAAGGATCAGGTCCATTCTGTTCTTGATGATATACCAGGTGTAGGACCTAGCAGACGTAGAGCGCTTATGAAAGCATTTACATCCATTGAGGAAATACGAGAGGCAGGGGTAGAAGAGCTTATGGATAAGGCAGCTCTCCCATCCAATGCGGCTCAGGCTATATATGATTTTTTCCATAGCAGTTAACAATATATTATAGTTGGTCGATAAATATTGCAGAATAATTTATTCCAAGGAGGATTTCAAGATGGATTTAGATATTAAGGCAAAGGTTACAGAGCTTGTTGATAAGGCCAAGAAGGATGAGAAGTTTAAGGCAGAACTTTCTAAAAATCCAGTTAAGGCTGTAGAGGGAGTACTTGGTGTGGACCTTCCAGATGATCAGGTGAAGAAAATTGTTGATGGCGTTAAGGCTAAGATTAGTCTTGATAACGCAGGCGATCTTTTAGGTAAATTCTTTAAATAAAAGATGTATCAAAAGATATTATTAAGCTATTAACTCAAGATAGAAAATCAAAAAAATTGTTTTCTATCTTGAGTTTTTATATTTATAGCCGAAATATATATTAGATATTTATTATTTCTGGAGATACTGTGCATGAATATACAGATAGGCGAGAATACTTATAATCAGACAGGTTTTATCAATAACGATTATGAGAAATATACATATTCCAAAAACGTCAGCAAAACTGCAGGAGCGGTGTTTGGTGACGCTGTAGCTATGTCTGCTGGTCAGGTAGGGGTGGGCAGCGAAATTGATAACATGGAAAGATCCATGGTGAATATACCAGATAGTACTCTTCAGAAAAATTATATGGTTGTTATGTCTAACACCATGTCAGAAAGTGATTTTGCTAATCTTGAGAAGGAAGGCTTCAAGGTAGGTGAAATGGAACCAGGTGAAATGGTTACTATCACCGACCGTATCAAAACAAGAATGGCAGAGTCAGGTCAGGTAATACGTGGTTACAACGACGATATGGATTCCGAGCTTTTAGAGGAGATTACAGGAAGCACAGTATATGCCGAGGCTATTAGTAATAGTTTTAATAGCATGGATGTTCCATTTACCGAAGATAATATTGTGGAGGGCAAAGAAGCCCTTGATATGGCCAGTAAGATTGGACCTCTTGATGATAAAACCATTGAATATATGGTGGCTAATAATATGCAGCCTACAATCAAGAATTTATATATGGCTGAGCACAGCGGTGCAGGAGCTGGTATTAGTAAGAAGGCTGACTACTACATGGATAAAAGTGGCTATGTTAATAAAGTGGCCGATGCCAATGATTATGTGAGCCTTGATACTGATGTTAAAAAATTAATAGAAAGTATGGGACAGGAGCTGTCCGAAGAAAATATAGATATTGCAAGAATCATACTTGCCAGTGGTTCACCACTATCTCAAGACAGCTTTGGCTTATATAAAGAGCTTAAGAGCTTAAAGCTTCCAGAGGAAATCAATAAACTTACAGACAGTATTGCTAATGCCATTAAGAATGGTAAGCGTCCTATGGATGCAGCCATCAATGAGAAGAATCTTCTAGATGAGGCTAGGGATTTAGTAAGCAGGGTAAGTGATATTACAGATGATGATATAGCCAGCACTCTTGCAAGCGATAAACCTCTTACATTAATGAGTCTTGAAAATGCAGGGGTAGTTAATGAAGAAGCACTTCGCCAGGTAGAAGAAAAGAGTCTTGTTAGTGCAAACAGACTAATGAATGAGATACGTCTTTCGATGACAGTATCTTCTACGTATGTACTTTTAAAGAACAATATATCAGTGGATACAACAGAGCTTAGCAAGCTGGTTGATGAACTAAGGGAGGCTGAGAACCGACAGTTTGAGTCAGTATTTGGTAAGCAGTATGTGGCTGATAAGGAAAAGTTAACTGCCTTACTTGAAGAAACTAATAGCAAGGTTAATGATATTAAGGATATGCCAATAGCTATGGCTGGAAGATTCGTAGCTCGTAGTGTTACCCTTAATGTTGTATATAGTGAAGGCTTGGAGCTACGTGCTAGATTCCAGGCTGCCGGTCAGGAATATGAGAAAATGTTTACTGAGGTTAGGGCTGATCTTGGTGATAGTATTAAAAAGGCATTTAGAAATGCAGGCGATATACTAAGCGAGATGGGACTTGAGGTTAGTTCGGCCAATGAGAAGGCTGTCAGAATTCTTGGTTATAACCAGATGAGCATAACTGAAGCTAGTATTGAGAATGTTAAGTCGGCCGTAGGTAAGCTTGAAAACGTTATTAATAAGATGCAGCCAGCTAATACGCTTCGATTAATCAGAGAGGGTATTAACCCACTTGAGATTAGCCTTGAGGAGCTTGAAAAGCATCTTGATAGTATGGACAAAACAGATAACGAGCCTGAAAGATTTAGTGTATTTCTTAATAGACTGGATGAATCCAAAATGATTACAGAAGATGAAAGACAGTCATTTATTGGTATATACAGACTTATTAACAGTATAGAGAAAAATGATAGTCAGGCAGTTGGCTCACTTATTAACTCAAGAGCAGAGATTAATTTCTCCAACCTGTTATCAGCAGTAAGATCAGGCAAGCATCACGGTATGGATATTCAGATAGGTGATGATACTGGTGTTATTGAAGAAACTATCCTTAAGGGAATAAGCATATCCGAGCAGATAGGTAAGGCATATCATAATGCCGATGCAGTAGAAACTGCCAGACAGGCAGGAAGTGTTAGTGAAGAAGTTGCAAAAGCTCTTGAAGACATGGAGCTTGGAAAAACTCCTGACAACCTGATTGCTGCGGATGCTCTTATTAATAAAAAATCTTCAATGTATAAAGACATTAAGAAGAATATACGTGAGGCTAAGCTTCCAGAATTTAAAAGCATTGCACGAAGCATCGTAAGCTCATTTACTGATAAAGAAAGTGCTGTAAGTGCATGGGATGATATGGCTGATAAGCTTAGAGATCTCGTTAATTCTGAAACAACATATGTGAATGATACCATTGATTTAAAGAGTATGTCTTTTTCACTAAAGCAGATGTTTGTGGCATCACGTTTTGCTCGTGATGAGTACTATGAAGTTCCTATGGAGGTTGGTGAGGAATCCTGCCAGGTAAGTGTTCGAATTACCCATGGAAATGATAAGGGTGTACGCATATCTTTATCGAGCGAAGCATATGGACAGCTTAGTGGACGCTTCCGACTAGGAAGTGATGGCTATGAAGGTTTGTTCCAGGTGGACGGCGCTGGTAAGATAGATGTAAACAGCAAAGTTGAAGAACTTATGAGTAGCTATCAGGAAGCTTCACTTAATGTATCATCAATAACATTTACGAATAGTAGCCATGTTAATCTAAATGTTTTCGGCGATGTGGCCGATACAATTAATACAGACGAAGATAACATATCTACAGCGGACCTGTATCAGTTAGCCAAGGTATTTATTGAAACGCTAGGTGATAACTAGGTCAAAAGGAGAGAAGTGTATGAGAATTAATTATAATCAGTCAGCTATTTTAGCTAACAGTTGTCTTAATAGAACAGATAAGAACCTGAGTAATTCAATGGAAAGACTTTCATCAGGTTTTAAGATTAATCACGCTAAGGATAATCCTGCTGGATATGCTATTTCGAACAGAATGAGTGCTCAGATAGGTGGTCTTGGAGTAGCCAAGGCTAATACTAATGATGGTATTTCAGTTGTTGAAACAGCTGATGGTGCTATGAGTGAAATATCTAGTATGCTTCAGCGTATGAGTGAGCTTGCTGTTCAGGCTGGTACTGATACAGTATCAGATGATGATAGAGCAGTTATTGATTCTGAAATTCAGCAGCTTAAAAAAGAAATTACACGAATCGCCAATGATACCGAGTTCAATGGTCAGCCTCTTCTTAACGGCAACTTTGATCTTAAGGGCTATACAGACAATGAGAATGTTAAGGTTTCTTATTATTCAGAGGAAGTTAATGTTGCCAAGTATGACCTGGATTTTGCAGGTCTTATAACTAACAATGGTGATGGATCATATTCAGTTGATAATAGTATATTAAAGACAGCTTTCCCAGGTGTTGAAGGATTAAAGTCCGAGTACAATGGTTCTATTCTCAAGATTACAGGTGATGGTAATTTTGATTTACGATTAGATATTAAGGACGGCGAGAACTTCTCTGAGAAGGTTAACATTGATATTACAGGTATAGGTGCCATGAAGATTCAGGCAGGAGCCAATGAAGGACAGGAGATATCTATTCGTATTCAGGAGATATCACTTAAGAAGTTTGGTCTTGATGATCTTAAATTCACACCTGATCTTGATGACGATGGTAATCCTATTGAAGGTTCATCTGCAGCCAATGCACAGAAGGGTATAGCTGCGATAAAAGATGCAATGAGTTATCTTTCAGAGGCAAGAGCTAAGCTGGGTGCTTACCAGAATCGTATGGAGCACAATACAACTAACCTTGACGTTAGTTCCGAGAACATGACAGCTTCTTATTCAAGAATCATGGATGTGGATATGGCCGAGGAAATGACAATATATTCTACTCAACAGATTCTTAGCCAGGCAGGTATATCAATGCTTAGTCAGGCTAATCAGTTACCAGAAAAGGTACTTCAGCTTCTTCAGTAATAATAAATCTTTCAAGGGGTGATGGATATGAGAGATGATCTTAAACAGGACTATACAAGAAGAATAACTAGTGCCAACAAGTCTCAGCTTGTTGTAATACTTTACGATATGTTTGATCAGTATCTTAATGATGCCAAGGAGAGCATTAATGTAAATAATTTTCCGGATTTACACACTGAAATTCGCCGTGCAAGAAATGTGCTTTCAGAGCTTATTATTTCTCTGGATATGAAGTATGAGGTATCAGGTAATCTATACAGTGTATATAGATACATTGAGCGTCTTCTTATCAAGGCAGATATTAAACGTATATCTGAGCCAATAGATGAGGCAAGAAGACTTATGGGTAAGCTTGGTGACAGCTTTAGAGAGGTTGCCAAAACAGATACAGATTCACCTATTATGAAGAATACTGAGGCAGTATTTGCTGGCATCACATATGGTCGTGAAGATGTAAATGAGAATGCTTTCACAGGTTCTAACAGAGGATATCTGGTATAATGTGAATAATACCAATAATTAAAAATAAATCATGCCATATGGTTATATGATATATACCCTCTTTACTAGACAAAGTAAATGTCCAGTAAGGAGGGTTATTTTTATGCGTTATAGATATGAATACAAAAGAAACCGGGCAAATAAAATGGATGCCTCCTGTTTGGTACAGGATAGCATCCATGTGTTTAGCCTAATTCATAATAATACAAATTACTTTGTTGCCTTAGGAGCTTCTACTTTCTTCTCAGCAGCCTTAG
>DCHQ01000011.1:4213-9150 GCA_002314855.1 Lachnospiraceae bacterium UBA1748 | reverse complement strand
GCAGCAGCCTTAGGAGCCTCTACCTTTTTCTCGGCAGCCTTAGGAGCAGCAGCCTTAGCAGGAGTAGCTTTCTTAGCAGGTGCTTTCTTCTCAGCAGCCTTAGCAGGAGCAGCTTTCTTAGCAGGTGCTTTCTTCTCAGCAGCCTTAGGAGCAGCCTTCTTTGCTGGAGCCTTAGCAGCAGCCTTCTTAGCGAAGATAACATTTGTTAATGCAGCAATCTTCTTTGCATCACCATCATCAATCTTAGAAGCGATGTTCTTAGCTTCGCCATCAACGGCCTTCATAAGATCATCAGCTGAGATTGAAAGGTGTGCTGTATAATCATCATACTTGTAGTTCTCGATTTCAAGCTTTCCGCCCTTAACAGCTATGTAGAACTCGCCTTCGCCTTCACCGTAGATGTAAACAGAAAGTGCCATGTCAGCAACCTTGCTAACATCCTTCTTAGCAACTGCCTTCTTTACAGCAGCAACGATTTTTTCATAAGTCATAATCTTCTCCCTCTTCCTTTCGAAAAAATGTGTCAATTCGTTTAATAAATATAAGCATAATAGTTTTAGTTTAAAAAAAGTATAAAACGAAATCATTGCAAAATCTACTTGTATATTGAATAATAAATCTAGACTTAACACATTGAGTTATTGTAAATATGCTCAAAAAATGGGCAATTTTATATTATATTTTTAAGGAATTATAAGGATGACTAAGAAGAAACTAGCAGAAATATTGAATAGATTAGACAAAGAATATGGTACGAATAAGATATGTTATCTAAATCATGACAGTGCGTGGCAGCTTCTTATTGCGACAATGCTTAGCGCTCAGTGCACAGATGCGAGAGTGAATATAGTAACAAAGGATTTATTTATAAAATATCCATCCATAGAGGCTTTTGCTAATGCTGATATAAAGGAACTTGAAGAAGATATAAAATCAACGGGTTTTTATAGAAATAAAGCTAAGAATATAATTGCCTGTATGCGTAGAATTCGCGATGATTTTGGAAATGAAATTCCAAGTGATATTGATGATCTTACTAGTCTTCCCGGTGTTGGCCGAAAAACAGCCAATGTTATTCGTGGTAACATATATGATATACCAAGCATAGTTGTGGATACTCATGTGAAGCGTATATCAAAAAAATTGGGCCTTACCAAAGAGGAAGACCCAGAGAAGATAGAATATGAACTCATGAAACTACTACCAAAAGATCATTGGATTATGTATAACATTCAAATTATTACTTTTGGTAGAAGCATATGTAAGGCAATTAATCCTGATTGTGAGCATTGCTTTTTACAGGATATATGCCCATCAAGAAATATCTAATATTTGATTTAGACGGCGGAGAATAGCGGGACCTCGGAAGGTTTTGATGTTCTCTGCTTTTTTTATCAGTATATGAATATTAGCTTTATTATTTTCTTCGACATAGATATTAGCTAGCTGTTCCCAGCTTCGTAAAATATCCGTACTAATATCTGTTGCAAACACTAATACAGTTTTGGCATTAGCTATATCTTTGCTTTCTAGCATTTTGGTTGCTATAGTATCTAGTCTTGTAATTAAATCAGTATAGTTCTGATCATATTCAGAAAGCTCAGTTATATTTGCTGCTCCATAGGTGAGCTTAAGATCAGTGTTTTGTATTCCATTAAGGTTGAGTATTTTTTTGCAGGCAATTTCAGCAATGACAGAATCACCAAGAGAGAGTATTTCTTCAGGAATATTTATATAGTTTAGGTCGCTTATAGATTTTTTTCTTGTAAAGTTGGCTTCATGCTCTCTATCCCAAAATGATTCATCGTTCTTTTTCTGCATTTTAGCAGAGCGTCTGATAGCTATGGCTATGGCCACTGTAGATATAAGCACAATTGCCAAAATAATGAGATTCATGGTATAATCAATCCTCGGAGTTTTAGTTTTTTTGGAGGTAATAATTATGTTTAATAAAAAGACTACAAAAATGATCTCTACTATCATAATTATTTTACTTATTATTGCAATGGTAGTACCTACTCTTGCATATTTATTATAATATATTTGGGAAGTAAGACCAGTGAAAATTGGAAGACTTGCAGAAAATATTTGGAAGAGAAGCGTACGTAAGAATATTAAATCAGCAAGCATACAGACCGTTGGGATAAGGATGTCTACAATTCCTTTTTCCAGTCGAATGGGTGCTGTGGCTGTTTATGATATTGTTAACAGTACATGTCTTTTGGCAAGTGAAATCGAAGGAGTTGTATTAAGCCTTTTTATCGATGGCAGGTGCAGTGAAGATTATGTACAGCATATAGTTAAAGACGCCGATGAAACTGCAAGGAAGATAGCTGTTGGTATCACAGGATTTGATGTCCATGTAATCCAGGGACTTAAGAAGCCTTTTATAACTGGATATGCCATTACAAAATCAGATGCTAGGCCACAAAAACCTATGGAAGATGAAGATATTGTAATCATAGGTAGTATCGCTAAAGCGGGAACAGCCATTATTGCTGAAGATAAGTGCGATGAGCTGTTAACAAGATTTTCGGAGAGCTATATTAATAAAGCCAAAGCCGTAATAGATGATTTATCTGTATTAAACGCTTTAGAAATAATTGATGGCTATAATATATCTTACTTAAAAGCCCTTTCTGAAGGTGGAGTAAATGGTGCTCTTTGGGAAATGGCTGATACAGGAAAAAAAGGATTAACAGTTAATTTGAGAGATATTCCTATTATGCAGGAAACTGTTGAAGTATGTAATTATTTTGATATTAATCCATATGAGTTATTATCAAGTGGAGCTATAATAGTAACAACATCGTCAGGCGATGAACTGGTTGAGGCTTGCATTTCCAGAGGAATAGATGCTGCAGTTATTGGAAAAATAACTGGCTCCAATGATAAACTCATAATCAATGAGGATGAAAAAAGATTTCTAACGATACCAGAGACAGATGGTATCTATGAAATAACCTAACCAACACTTTAAGGAGGAAAGAACAATGAGAGAACAGATTTTAAGTGTAATTGAAAAGAACAGTCGTATTGATACTAATGAGCTTGCGATTAGGTTAGGAACAACTGAAGCGGCGATTGTGGAAGAAATGGCCGCGATGGAAAAGGAAGGTGTCATCTGTGGTTATCATACAATGATTAACTGGGAGAAGACAAGCGAAGAGAAGGTTACAGCGCTTATTGAAGTAAGAGTTACTCCACAGCGTGGACAGGGCTTTGATAATATTGCTGAGAGAATATATAAGTATCCAGAGGTTAAGTCAGTATACTTAATTAGTGGTGGATATGATTTACTTGTAACACTTGAAGGTAAGACACTTAAGGAAGTGTCTTCATTTGTATCGGATAAGTTATCTACACTTGAGACAGTACTTAGTACAGCAACACACTTTATACTCAAGAAGTATAAGGACCACGGTACTATTATGACCAATAAATCTGAAGATGAAAGGATGATGATCACACCATGAGAAATCCATTATCAGAAACAATAGTTAATATTAAGCCATCAGGCATAAGAAAATTTTTCGATATAGTAAGCGAGATGAAGGATGCAATATCTCTTGGTGTTGGTGAGCCCGATTTTGATACACCATGGCATATCAGAGATGAGGGTATTTTCTCGCTTGAGAAGGGTAAGACCTTCTATACTTCCAACTCAGGTCTTATAGAGCTCCGTCAGGAGATTTGTAATTACTGTAAGCGTAAAAATGGCGTAGAGTATGATCCAAAGAAGCAGGTTATTATTACAGTAGGTGGTTCTGAGGCCATTGATATAGCACTTCGTGCCATGCTTGATCCAGGTGATGAGGTACTTATACCTCAGCCAAGCTATGTATCATATGAGCCATGTACAATACTTGCAGGTGGTAAGCCAGTTATTATTAGCCTTAAAGCTGAAAATGAATTCAGACTTACAGCCAAGGAAATTGAGGAAGCATGTACAGATAAGACTAAGATTCTTGTATTACCTTTCCCTAACAACCCAACTGGTGCAATTATGGAAAAGGATGATCTTGAAGCTATTGCCAAAGTAATCATCGAGAAGGATTTATTTGTATTATCAGATGAAATATATGCTGAGCTTTCATACAAGGATCCACATGTATCTATTACATCAATTCCAGGAATGAAAGAAAGAACAATATATATCAATGGTTTTTCTAAGGCATATGCCATGACAGGCTGGAGACTTGGTTATGCATGTGGACCAGAAGAAATAATTGCTCAGATGACCAAGATTCATCAGTTTGCTATCATGTGTGCTCCTACAACAAGCCAGTATGCTGCAGTAGAGGCATTAAAGAATGGTGATGCTGACGTAGAGATGATGAAGGATGCATATAACCAGAGAAGAAGATTCCTTATGAATGCATTTAAGGAAATGGGTCTTGAGTGCTTTGAGCCATTTGGTGCATTTTATGTGTTCCCTTGCATCAAGGAATTTAATATGACTAGCGAAGAGTTTGCGACAAGACTTCTTAAGGAAGAGAAAGTTGCAGTCGTTCCAGGTACAGCTTTTGGTGACTGTGGAGAAGGTTTCCTTCGTATTTCATATGCTTATTCTATTGATAATCTTAAGATTGCATTAGAGCGAATTGGTAAGTTTGTAGCAAGACTTAGGGAAGAAAATAAGTAAAGAGATAATAGGGAATATTAATGAATATTATTTTACATCAGCCAGAAATACCTGCGAATACAGGTAATATTGGTAGAACATGTGTGGCGACAGGCAGTAGTCTTCATCTTATAGAGCCACTTGGCTTTAGACTGGATGAGAAAAGTATCAAGCGTGCCGGCATGGATTATTGGGAAAAGTTAGAAGTTCATAGATATGCTAACTTTGATGAGTTCAAAGAGCAGCATCCAGATGCCCGTATTTTTATGGCGACTACCAAGGCGCATCATAAATACACAGATGTAGAGTTTGG
>DCHQ01000011.1:1962-4152 GCA_002314855.1 Lachnospiraceae bacterium UBA1748 | reverse complement strand
GTCGATTATGAAGACACATGTATTCGTATTCCAATGCTCTCAGATATTAGAAGCTTGAACTTATCTAATTCGGTAGCAATAGTTCTTTATGAAGCTCTTAGACAAAGTGGCTTCCAGGGAATGCAGGACGCAGGCGAGTTACATCGACTTGAGTGGAATAATTAGTTAAGTAAATAAAAAACGTTTCGAGAGTTAGCTCGAAACGTTTTTTTATTAGTTTATGATAATAGTTTTTAATTATTTACCATTAACCTTTGCAAGAAGGTCTTCAACTTCAAAGCCATGAACCATAGCTGCCTGCTCGATTGTCTCACCCTGTGATGCTGGACATCCAAGACAGTGCATACCTGCCTCCATAAGTACTGGTGCGATTTCTGGGTTAGCCATAAGTGCCTGACCAATTGTCATATCTTTTGTAATTTCTGCCATTATTGTTTCCTCCGTATTATAATCAATCATCAGATTGTCTGTTTACTTAGAAGTTCTTTCTTCATAGTAAGCACATTATATATATTTATTCTTTGTTTGGCAACAAGATACACGTTCTATATGCTATGAAGGTTGTTGCAACGACTATTATTACACCGAAAATCTGCGTAGAGTAGTATGTAACGTACATACTTCCATATCTTTGTACTAAATATTCCGATAAACCAGCTATTACAAAACCAATAATATAAACTCCAATCAGTGCGAAATGCTTTAAGTTTTTGCCATTAGCTTTGATTGAACAGACAATATAGTATACAAACAAATATATAAGACAAAGCGCACCCGCAAATTGTGATAATCCCATAAAGCTTGCTCCCTTATTAAGTGAGGCTAGTTTTTCACCAGAAAAATAAAGGTGTGAGGCATCATATCTTGTTGAGTCAATTACAATCTCGGCGCCACTATACAGCAAAAGGAACATTCGGTATATATGGCCTTTACTGCTTATGTGATCACTTTTGGAGCTAGAATTTATAACTCTATATTTTTTATACTTTCTTTTATAAGTAATAATACTGAAAATCGTAACCACTATGGTAATAACTAGCATAGCAATAAAACTAAGAAAATATGTGGCCAGTCTAAATTGTATATTACCTGATGCATCAGGAATGCCATCGGCTATAGGCAGATGCAGCAATGCTGGATTATTGACTAAGATTTTTCCTCTGCAGCTGCTATTATACATGGAGCTTAACCTGATGATACTTATTGTAAATGCGAATCCTGGAGCAAAAGCATCTAGGATTTTATATTTATTAGAAACCATATGTGTCAGACTCATAAGAGCTGCTACTATCCATGTGGAGATTAATACTCCTAGCATACAATAGTCACCAGTATCAAACCTAGTAATAGCTGTTTTGAAATCATCATACTGTTCCATATGGCAATACCAGTGAATTATTCTGGATAGGTATAATGATGCGCAGGTAGACAGTGGAATATAAAGCCACCCTGCAAAACTGTACTTGTTTCTGGCGGTGAAAAATGTCATACCGAGTAAGGAGCCTATAATGATTCCTGCGCATATGACTATGGAGCTCCAGCAGATGATTATATTGTCATAGTATATTGCTATTTCACTCATCATTCGCTTTCCTCCAGAGCAGTGGCAAAATAGATAATATCGCTTACAGCTCGTTCGTTTCCAAAATCAATATAATTATATGCTGCACCATTCATTACGATTTCACCTGTTTGTCCACCATCCATGTTATAACCTTGTATTACACCCTTTTGTTGCATATAAACGGCAAATTCATTGGTTGTGCATGTCATAGGGCCTTCATTTCCGACCATCATATATAGATAGTGTCTTGCATCTACTTGGCCGATACCTGCGCGGGAATAGTTTTCGTTAGTTTGACCTATAGGATAAGTATTGGTTGTCTGGGCTACTCCGTCTTTTACAAGGATAGGTCCAAATGAAATACAGAATTTGATGTCATTATCGGTAACATACTGCTGCAAATCTTCTTTTGTAGTGGCCGTACCTCTTTCAAAAAATGAAAAATCACCATTCTTATCAACCCATAATGTATCGAGGCAATTATATAGCTGATACTTTTCGTATGGAGATTCGCCAAATCTATATATGGTTCCATCAAAACAGGTTATTCCCAAATTTCTAAATGCATAGAAATCGGCATTTAATCCCACTACCGCATTGGACTGACTGGTAAGCTCTGTGCAGTA
>DCHQ01000011.1:149-1896 GCA_002314855.1 Lachnospiraceae bacterium UBA1748 | reverse complement strand
TCACTGACCTTGACTTCAACAAAGCTTATTAGTCTATTGTCGATTAGTTCTTTCCAGCATATAACAAGGATAGTTTCATCGAGGTAGTATTTAATCTTTCCCCTTTGATATAATTCCTGATTAGGGTCGAATACTAGGTTTTGACCTTCAAGTAATCCGTATTTTTTGGCTTGATCTATTACGTCCTGCATCATGGATGCATCGCTAGGTGCAAGCTCGCCATAGCATTCTGGATTAGGCTTGGCTGGTACTAATGTACCTTCAGGTATCTTGTAAATTTTTCGTATTACACTGTCCTCTGAAAGATACTGATTGACCACATTTATCTTATTATTGCTTGTAAATGTATTAAGCTGTTCTGACATATTGGCTCGAAGACCGGATTTTTCATATACTTCTGGAGTGTATGCTGGATGAATATTGAATATCATCCAGTAAATGATGCCAAGAGATATCATGATAAATATGACAGCTGATAATCCAGATATGATATGCAAAACGATATTTGATTTTTTAGTAGTATTTTTCTTGCTTTTTTTCATTATCTAATGCCTCCAAGGAGACTGGTAAGCATATCGTTATTAGTCTTTATCATCCATTTATTATTTCTATATTCCAGATATACTTCATATTCAGTAGTAACATAATAAGAATTAGCGTTCTTTAGTGTATCGTTTAAAGCTTCTTTATAAACCAAATCAATTAATTCTGGAAGGTAATTGTTTTCATCGTCAAAAAGTTCATTTCTGGGAAGGGTTTGAACTTTATCATTTAAAATATCATCGATTTTAGAAGCAGTTTCCGATTCTACCTGGCTTATATCAAGATAAGTGAAGGATACCAGTTGGTTGGCTGATAATTGATCTACGACAGGCTGACCTATTAGTGAATAACTATAGCTGGTCTTTAAGGCCTCTAAAATAAGCTGGCCTTCATCGGTGTCTGGTATATTATCAAGACCAAGTTCATCGTAATCAGCCAGGTAGGTACAGGCACGATTATAGTCTCCGGATACAATGGCGTTATAGAATTCAGCAATACTGTTCGAAGGAGAACCAGTTGTCTTTACATAAAACATCCCGAGAGAACGAGATTTTACTACTAGAATTATTAGCATTAGTGCCAATAGTACAGATAATATAAGGAAAAACACGTTATAATTTTTGCTTTTTGATGTGGCTTTTTTAGTTTTCATAACTATGATAATACAATTTTTTATGTTAATTGAATAGACTGAAAATTAGAGGTTGTTCACAGATTGTATACAAAAAAGTGCAAGAGCCGTATTGAATTGAAATTTCTTTTTTAATATAATGAACTTACACTTAAAACATAGTAGCTGTTATTATGTATATGGCTACAAAATAATAAATATATTTTAATAGGAGGCATTTCAAATGAGTTATGAAATGAGACCCGAATGGGAAGGTTTCAACGACGGTAAGTGGTGTAAAGAGATCAACGTACGTGATTTCATCCAGAAGAACTACACTCCATATGATGGAGATGACACATTCTTAGCTGGTCCTACACAGAACACTAAGGATTTATGGGCACAGGTTCTTGATCTTGCTAAGCAGGAGAGAGAAGCAGGTGGTGTTCTTGATATGGATACAAAGGTTGTATCTACAATCACATCACATGGTCCTGGATATCTTGATAAGACAAAGGAGACAATCGTTGGTTTCCAGACAGATAAGCCTTTCAAGCGTTCTATGCAGCCTTACGGTGGTATCCGTATGGCAGA
>DCHQ01000011.1:0-141 GCA_002314855.1 Lachnospiraceae bacterium UBA1748 | reverse complement strand
TCAGAATGGCTGAGAAAGCTTGCTCAGACAATGGTTATGAAGTTGATCCTGAGATCAGCGAGTTCTTCTCAACACACAGAAAAACACATAACGCAGGATGTTTCGATGCTTACAACGCAGAAATGAGAGCATGTCGTACAT
>DCHQ01000088.1:13977-18000 GCA_002314855.1 Lachnospiraceae bacterium UBA1748 | reverse complement strand
CTTGAATACGATTACTTCTTTATGATGTATCAGCCTCAGTATATGATGGATGGAAAAACTGTTCGAGGTTTTGAAAGTCTTATTCGAATGAGAACTCCAGAAGGACAGCTCGTTAGCCCAGGAAGATTTATTCCAGTAGCAGAACGTAGTGACCTTATTATGAAGCTTGACTATTACGTCCTTCGTAAAGTTATGACAGAGTTTGGAGATACTTGTCGTAATGCCAATAATAAGTTTGTAATGTCAGTTAATATTTCAGCGAAGAATATATGTAATATAGGCTTTGCTGATAAAGTATTAAAGATTGTTTCTGAACATGATTTCCCAGCTGATTGTCTGGAAATTGAGATTACAGAATATTGTATGGCAAAATCTGTAGATATTGCTATTGAAAATATTGAAAAATTAAAGTCAAGTGGAATCAAGATTGCTCTTGATGATTTTGGTACTGGATATACCTCACTTCACTATTTAGCAAAGCTTCCTATTGACCTACTCAAGATTGATAAAACACTTATTGATGATATTAATAATAATGAAAAGAGTAAAGACTTCGTTAAAGCTGTTATTTCATTAGGACATATGATGGGCTGTGAAGTTATATCAGAAGGTGTTGAAGACGAAAATCAAGTAAATATAATCAAAGATTATAGTTGTGATTTCGTTCAGGGCTTTGTTTGGAGCAAACCACTTTCTTTTGATGATGCATTAAGTAAAATCAAGTAATTATATAAATGAATTTTAAAAGGACAGGTTATCGTTAAGATAATCTGTCCTTATATTTTTTAGGAGATACTCCAGTACTTTTTTTGAAAATTTGAATGAAATGACTCTGAGATGAAAATGATAAATGATTGGCTATTTCAGCAGCTGACATATCAGTATATTTTAAGAGCAAGGTAGCCTTATCTATTTTCTTTTCTCTAATATAATCGCTAAGCGATATTCCCAGTTCCTTACTAAAAAGTCTCGAAAGATAGTTTTCTGATAATCCTACATATTCAGCAAGTTCATAAGTAAGTATTCTTGTATCAATGTTTTTATATATATAATCAATACACTTTAAAATTGATTTTGATATAACCTTACGATTACGAAGTAGAGCCATATTGGCAGTGAAATCAAGAACCATTCTGTCGTGAAGAGAAGCTATATCATCTACTGTTTTAAGTTCATCCATGTGAAAGATATAATAATCACTAAGTCTATAAGCTCGCTCAAGCTCCATTCCACCGTCGACGCAGTATCGAGTAATCATTGCAGTTGATATAACGAAATGATACCTAATATTTCTAACCTGATTAGAAGATAATATACCCATTCCTTCTGGATCGGTAAACGCTTTGGATTCCAGATTCTTGCGAATATAATTCATATCTCCATTTTTAACAGCATCATAAAAATGATATTCTTCCTCAATAGGACGATGCGTTATATCGTTGTAAATTTCACTATTTATAATATTTTTAATGTCATTTATATTAGAACTACTCATAATATATATTATGACATGAATTTGATATTTTTTCTATTAATTTAATATATTTAATCATATATCTGTTATATATTGAGATTAGAAAAACAAGATATATATATATTAAATATGTATTGGAGGTATTAAATGAAAAGAAGGATATTTTTAATTCTTGGTTCTTCCCTAATTGCTTGTTCGCTTTTAGCTGGATGTACAGGCGATAACAATCAGTTAGGCAGTGAATCCGTTAATGATACTAGTAGCACAGAGGTTATCCCTGAAACAACAATTACCCCTGAATTAGAAGGTTATAACTTATTATGGAGTGATGAATTTGACGGAGATGAACTTGACCTAAACATATGGACACGAGAAGTCAGAGAAGTAGGTTGGACCAATAATGAGTTACAGGAGTATAGAGATAGCGAAGAAAACGCTTTTGTCAAAGATGGTAATCTTGTATTAAAAGCATTAAAAACTGTGGACGAAAAAGGAAACGAACATTATTCATCAGGTAAAGTTAATTCTCAAAATAAAACTGATTTTACTTATGGTAAAGTTGTTGCCAGTGCTAAAACTCCTGAAGGTCAGGGATTGTGGCCTGCTATATGGATGATGCCACAAGATGAATCATATTATGGTCAATGGCCAAAATGTGGTGAAATTGATATCATGGAAGTTCTTGGAAACGAGACTAATAAAGCTTATCAGACAATTCACTATGGCGAACCACACGCAGAGCAGCAAGGCACTTTAGTTCTTGATAATGGTTCGTTTGCTTCTGATTTTCACGAGTATTCAGTTGAATGGGAACCTGGTGAAATAAGATATTATATTGACGATACACTTGTTCTCACAGTTAATGATTGGTATACAGCCGTAGAAGGAGAGGATGAAAAGCCTTATCCTGCACCATTTGATCAGCCATTTTTTGTTCAAATGAACCTTGCGGTCGGTGGTAACTGGCCAGGTAATCCTGATGATAGTACTGATTTTGATAATGCAGAATTTGTAATTGATTATGTTAGAGTATATCAAAAGGATAGTTATAATACAGACGTTAAGAGACCAGAAAAGGTATTTAAAGAAGCTGATGAAACAGGTAATTTCTTGAATAACGGAGATTTTTCAAAAGAAGAAAATTTCGACGATGATGAAGACTGGACATTTTATCTTGCACAAGGCGGTAACGGAACTTGCAGTATTCAGGATGGTTGGATGGTTATAACAACAGAAACTTCAGGTGATGTTGATTACTCCGTACAGGTTTTCCAGCCTAATATGCCAATGTATAAAGGTCATACATATAAAGCTTCATTTGATGCTTATGCCGACGCTGACAGATCTATAGTTATTGCCGTAACAGCACCAACAGCTGGATGGATACGATATCTTGCTGATACAAGAGTTGCTTTAACAACTGAGCCTACACATTTTGAATACGAATTCACAATGGAAGACAAGGATGATAACAATGGTCGTATGGAGTTTAATCTTGGAGGCAAAATTTTTACGGATACCGTATATATAACCAATGTTAGAGTAGAAGATATTACAGAAGAGTAGTGATATAATAAAATATATTAAATATACAGGAAGGAATAAATTATGAGATTATTTGAGGGTTATTACAAGGGTGTAAATTTAGGCGGATGGTTATCTCAGTGTGTTCATACCAAGGAGCACTATGATAGTTTTATTAACGAGAATGATATTAGAACACTTTCTACATGGGGAATTGACCACCTCCGTTTACCTATTGATTACAATCTTGTTGAAACAGAAAACGGCGAATATATTGAATCAGGTTTCGATTATATTCAAAATACCATTAACTGGTGTGGAAAATATGGCTTAAATTTAGTTTTGGATCTCCATAAAACATTTGGATATTCTTTTGATAAAGGTGAAAATGAATCAGGATTTTTTGATAACAAAGATTATCAGGAGAGATTTATTAAGCTTTGGGAAAAGTTCGCTTCTTTATATGGTCAATATTCTGACCGTGTTTCTTTTGAATTATTAAATGAAGTAACTGATAAAGAATATATGCCAACATGGATTGAAGTAGCAACTGACTGTATTAAAAGAATAAGAAAAATTGCTCCAGATGTTAATATTTTAATTGGCGGATATTATAACAACAGTGCGGAGTCAGTTAAAGATCTTCCAATGCCATATGATGATAAAATCATATATAATTTCCACTGTTATGATCCGTTAATATTCACTCATCAGGGAGCTCCATGGGTAGATGATATGGATGTTAACTTCCGTATGAAATTTGTTGATTCCAATGTTACTCCACAGTTCTTTGAGGATTTCTTTAAAGATGCTCTTGATACAGCTATTGCACGTGACGTACCTCTTTATTGTGGCGAGTATGGAGTTATCGATCGATGCGACGAAAATGAGGCTATCATGTGGTATCAGGCACTTCATTCAATATTTGAAAAATATAAAATCGGGCATGCTGCTTGGAGCTATAAAGTAATGGATTTTGGAATTCTTGAAAGAGATTTGATTAAATCCGAAATATGTAAGTAATA
>DCHQ01000088.1:11150-13911 GCA_002314855.1 Lachnospiraceae bacterium UBA1748 | reverse complement strand
ATTATGTATGATGTTTTCTTCCATAAATTTATAAGGTATAATACGTATAGAGAATAGAGGGGTAAGTCTTAAGCGAATAGTCGCTAAGATATATTAGTGTTTAATAAGGATTAAAATATGTCAGAATTACATTATGATGCGTTTATAAGTTACAGACATGGAGGGGTTGATCAGTATGTAGCTGAGCAGCTTCATAAAAAGCTTGAAACCTTTAAACTTCCAGCTTCAATAGTTAGAGAAAAAAAGAAAAAAGGTGAAAAATATAAGATTGAAAGGGTTTTTAGAGACCAGGAAGAACTTCCTCTTTCTGACAATCTTGAAGATGAGATTGTTAAAGCTCTTGAGAATTCTGATAATCTTATAGTTATTTGTACGCCAAGATTTTCCGAATCAATATGGTGCCTTAAAGAAGTAGAAACATTCATTAAGCTTCATGGACGTAAAAATATATATGCTGTACTCGTTGAAGGTGAACCAGGCGAATCATTCCCTAAATATTTACTTACAAACGAAAAGGGAGAGTTAGTAGAACCTTTAGCTGCAGATTTTAGAGGCAAAAATAAAGCTGCAATCAACAAGAAGATGAAGATTGAAATTCTTCGTCTTGTTGCTCCTATTTTCGGCCTTAATTTTGATGATTTAAGACAGCGACATAAAGAAAGAAAGAACAGAGCTATTTTTAGAGCATCTATGACAGTTTCCATTCTTGCGATTGCATTTGCTGCTTTTTGCGGCTATGTAGCTGTTCGAATTGCTAGCCAAAATGAGCTTATTATGGATCAAAATATTGAAATAAATAGTAAAAAAGCCGAAATAGAAGCTCAAGCATTATCTCTAGAAGAGATGAATGATACCCTTTTATATAAACAGGCTCTTAGTCTTGCTAAAGAATCTAGAGACCTTATAGATAAAGGTGATAGAAGAGGTGCAGTTGAGGCTGCTTATAATGCATTAACAACATATGATGATATAGAAATGCCTTATACTACTGAAGCTCAAAGAGCTCTTGCGGAAGCTTGCTATGCTTATGATTCAAGAAATTATGCTAAGTCTATTATTTCATTTAAGGGTTACGGCATAATCGAAGAATATCATGCAACTGTTGATGGTGATTTTATACTAATGGTTGATTCTTCTAACACTTTACAGGTCATTGATTTGACTAATTATAAAACTATACACAAAGTAAATGATGTTGCAGATAGAGTTGGCTATGGCTCTGTTTCAGGGTTTATTGGAAACCAGTATTTTTATTATATTACTGAAAAAGATCATGATTACAAATTTGTGGTTGAAAAAATCAATTCCAATAAAGTTGTATGTACTCTTGATAACTTTTATATGTCGATATTTGACGATCCTGAAAGTGATTATATTCTGATAAAAGGTTCTTCCGAGATGACTGTATTTGATAAAAATAAACTTGAAGTTATTTATAACTATAAAGGAACGGATTCTGTTTCATATGCGATAAATGATGGGGATACATTATATACTTATGAATCTGATTATAATTTTTCAGGAAATTGCAAGCTCGTAAAAACAGATATAACCACTGGCGAATCGATTGAATCTGATTCATTTGGTACAGATATTTGCAAAGGCACATTAATTGATGATGAGAATATATATTTAATGGCATCAAGTTTATATGCAGCTTTATCATATGATCATATTTTCTGCTTCGATAAAGAAACATTAGCATTAAAATGGAGTAATGACGTTCCAAGTAGTAAATTTATTTCTTTAAATTCATATGATGATAACGTTGTTTTAGATACATCTTCTAACATAGAAGTATTTGATAAAGAAAGTGGCACTTCGAAATATCAGTTTGTATTTACAACAGATAATCTTTGCGATGATTTTTATGTAAATACTAATGGAATTCTTGTATTAAATACATATTTGTCAAATGGTAATATGTATTATATAAATTTGACTGATTTAACTCCGCCATATGAAATGAATTATACACTTGATTACAACCTTGACAGTGCAGTGGATTTTGTTAATGGCACACTAGGAGTATGTTATAAGTCCCAAGATTTACTTTATATTGCATATAAGTATTGTACCTATGTTCAACCATTAAAGGATGAAGTTGACGATACTCGAAGTTACTTTAATGTAATGAATTACGCGAAGTGGGATGATGGTTATGATGGTTGCTTTTATTATGGTGATTCAGCTAGAGATGAGGCAGAAAAACTTGGATTAGAAAATGCTGCTATTGTTAAATGCTTAAATTATTCTCCAAAGAACAATTATATAGTTGTTTCATATGATGATTATACATCTGAAGTTATAAACAAAAAAACATTAGAAGTCATTGATTCTATTGAAAATGTATTGGATTTATCGGATTATTTTGGCGAGGATCATAACGGAAATGAATATTATGGTCATCAGTATGGATATGCAGTCTGTGTAAATAAAGATGGAAAAATCGAGTTTGTAGTCGAAACAATGATGGGACTTGTTAATCAGGGCAACGAAACAAAGATTGTTCAAAAATCTAACAATTATTATGCTGATTATGAATATGTTCTTTATCCTATATTCGATAAGGAAAGTTTATTAATGATTGCTGAAGAACTAATGACAATCTATGAAGATTAATAAAATTTGACATGACCACTAAATAAGGTATAATTAAATAGTTCATACAACAAAATATAATTGGAGGGAGAAAAACGATGAACAAGACAGAATTAATCGAAGCTATGGCTAAAGAAGCTAGTCTTTCAAAGAAGGACGC
>DCHQ01000088.1:6171-11063 GCA_002314855.1 Lachnospiraceae bacterium UBA1748 | reverse complement strand
GAGAAGGTTACTCTTATTGGTTTCGGTACATTTGAAGTAGGTAAGAGAGCAGCTAGAACAGGTAGAAACCCACAGACAGGTGAGACTATCAAGATTAAGGCAGCTAAGACACCTAAGTTCAAGGCTGGTAAGGCTTTAAAGGACACTGTTAACGGTGTTAAGAAGAGCAAATAATTGCTCTCCAAGTTCATTTAATAATTTAAATGTGATTAATTAGTTGGACTCGGTTATTAATTTTTCCGAGTCCAATTGTTTTAATAAATATTTTATAATTAAATGTTTGAAGAAGGAGTTAAAATTATGTTTTGTACCAATTGTGGAAAAGAAATTCCAGACGGTAGCAGAAACTGTATGTACTGTGGTACAGCTATGAAGGTTGTAGAACCTCAGGATGCACTAAGTGAAGCTACTAAAGAAACAGTTGTAGAAACAGTTACTGAAGTAGCCGAAGAAGCTAAAGAAACTATTAAAGAAGAGGCTACTGAAGTTTCAAAAGAAGTAGAAGTTGCTGAAACTGTTACAGAAGCTGCAATAGAAGAAGCTGCAATAGAAGTAGCTACAGAAGTTGCTAATGAATCAGAAGCCGTTAAAGAAGTTATTACAGAAGAGGCTAAAGAAGTAGCTAAAGATGTAGCTAGTGAAGTAGTCCCACAGCCTATCCCTCAAAATATTCCTGTTAATATGGCAGTAGAACCTCCTAAGAAAGCTAAAAAAGCTAAAAAGGAAAAGAAAAAGAAAGAAAAGTCCGAGAAGAGCGGCGGTGCAGGTGTTGTAATTGCTATTATAATACTTGTTTTAATATTAGCTGGTGCTGGAGTAGGCGCATATCTATTCCTTAATAGTCCATATAATAAGATTAAGAAGGCTATTGCTGAAAATGATATTACAACTGTTTGCGAATTATATTCAGAGCTTAATAACGATGAGCAGAAAGAATATGTTGGCAATTCAATGTGGAATTATGTAGTTGATCTTGAAAGCCAGTACCAGGATGAAAAGATTGATTATGATACAGCTATGGCTGATATAAAAGCTATCAACAAATCTGTTCTAAAAAATGATAAGGAATTAAAAGCACTTATCGAAGATATGGATGCTTTAAATGGTTCTAGAACAGCTTATGATACTGCTGAAAAAGCATTTAAAAAAGGTGATTATGAGAAAGCATATGATAATTATGCACTCGTTATTAAGGATGATTCCAATTACAAAAAAGCTCAGAAACAGATGGAAGAATGTTTAGCACTTATGATTCCTCCTGTTACTGGAAAATATCGATTAGATTTCGATATGGGTGATGCTTTCCTTGAGGGTATATCTACAGGTGATACTTCGCAGTATACAATTTCAATGCCTTCTGCCATGATTCTTGAATTCAACGAAGATGGAACAGGTTCTATGTATATTGACGAAGATGCTATGAATGCCGGCTTAGAGCAGGCGATGGATGATTTGGTTGGAATATATTATGATCTTCTTGAGCAAGAAACTGGATTAAGCAAGATTGAAATTGATGCTATGCTTTACAATGCTGGTTATAACTCGCTTGAAGATATGGTAAAGGACGAGTTTGATTTCTCTGATTATGATGTAAGTGCTTTGTCAGCAACATTCACATATGAAGTTAATGATGAAGGTGATTGTATCACAATAGTAAACGATGGTCAAAGCAATAGCAGAGATATTATTTACGAAATGTCTGGTGACAATATTGTTATAACAGGTGGTTTCTTTGAAGATGCATCTTCTTTTGGTATTGATCTTCCAGCTGAATTTGTTAAAATCGATTAATTTTAACTAATATTTATGAGCCTTACCTTTATAGGTAAGGCTCTTTTTATGTTATAATTTATTAAAGCAAATGAAAGAGGCTGATATTAATGATATTTGATAATATATTATATAAAATAAATATTAATTATATAAAAAAAGAACCATACACCGGAAGTTATAATAAACACAGGTATAGAGTATGGAAAGAAGAGGATAATATTAAAGTTTGCTTATATCCAGATATTTTTTGCTTTGACAAAACTAGCGAAGATGATAAGATATACAAGGAGTTTCCATTTGACCAGGACGGCCTTAATGACGCCATGGAATACATAGAACTGGAAGTTTCAAAATAGTTCTTCGAGAGAGGGAGCGCTTATGAAATCCTTAAAAGGCAAAATCACTGGATTAATAATAGTAATATTTGCGATATTTATTATATTATCTGTGTTTTTAAGCTATATATTTTATTCGCAGGCAATCGGCAGTAATGCATCTATCAATATCCAGGATGCAAGAACTCAATTTTTTGTCATATATACTGGCGGCGAGATATTAGTTGCATTACTTCTGTTTCTTATTATTGCTGTATTGCTTGATTTGATGATTTTCAAACCATTAAAATCAATTAATGATGCAGTAGTTAGTGTTGATTATGTAGAAGCTGAAAATAACAAAGATAACGTTGATGATGGATTAAAGAGTTTAGTAATTAATTCTAATGATGAACTTGAGCTTCTTTGTAATAACATTAAGAAAATGCATGCATCAGCCAATGATTTTATTGATGGTATGCATGAGCTCGACTGGGAAGCTGAGCACGACAGCATGACACTTTTATATAATAAAAAGAAATTTGATAAACGTAAGAAAAGCGTTTATCCATATGTTGATAAGATATATATTGCTTGTCTTGATATTATTAATTTAAGTATTGTAAATACTAAATTATCAGTTGAAGCTGGAGATAGCATTATTTCAAAGGTTGGTAGAGAGCTCCGACGTATTTCGTCGGATAATATTCATTGCTATCGATTGGAAGAAGATAATTTCCTTATTGTCATGTTTGATTTCAAAGAGGACGAAGCAGTCAAGCTAATAAACCAATGGAATGACCGAGTAGGCAGACTTAACCGTGCAACCGATAATTTTGATTGTAGAATTGTATGGGGCGGAAGTTACGGTGAAAATGATATTAATGTTGATGAAATATTTAAACGTGCCGATGCCGAAATGTATTGTCAGAAAATGATAATAAAAAAAGAACTTACTGGTATAATGTAAATAATAAAGGGTCCGATTTATAATCGGACCCTTTATTATTAATTGGCTTTTTCCATATTTTTATTGGCTGTTGAAAGCATTAACTTAATACGATTAAGCTGATTAACCTCACTTGCACCTGGGTCATAATCAATAGCCACAATATTGGCCTTAGGATATTTCTTACGTATTGCCTTAATTACGCCCTTACCAACTACATGATTAGGTAAACATCCAAATGGCTGTGTACATACAATATTTTCAGTTCCCTGATGTATTAGCTCAAGCATTTCGCCTGTAAGGAACCATCCTTCACCGGTCTGATTACCAATTGAAACAATCTCTTTAGCATATTCAACAAGCTCGTATATATTGGACTGTTCTTCAAAGTGTTTAGAATTCTTGAACGCTTTGCTCGAACATTTTCTCATAAAATTCATACCAGTTATACCAAGCTTGCTAATTCTAGCTGCCTTTTTGCTTGTACCAAGATGCTCAGCTTTATAAATCTGGTTATAGAAACAGTAATACATGAAATCAAGAAGATCAGGAACAACTGCTTCAGCACCTTCACTTTCAAGAAGATTAACCAGATAATTATTGGCTGCAGGAGCGAACTTAACGAGAATTTCTCCAACAATACCAACTCTCGGTTTTCTGTTTTCGTCTATTGGAATAGCATCAAATTCTTTGATGATTTCCTTACACATCTTTTGATATTTAAAGAAGCTAAGATGCTTTCCCATAATAAATTTATTACATTTATCAAGCCATTTCTTATGAACTTCTTCAACTTCGCCTTTATTAAGCTCATATGGGCGCATTCTGTAAACACAGCGCATAAATATATCACCAAATAAAGCAGCATATAATACTCTTATAAGAAGGTTAGCATCAAGTTTAAAGCCTTCATTTTTCTCAAGTCCACTAAGATTAAGTGAGATAACAGGAATATGTCCATATCCTGCTTTCTCAAGTGCTCTACGAATAAATCCCACATAATTTGTTGCACGACAACCACCACCAGTTTGAGTCATCATAAGAGCAAGATGATCGGTATCATACTCACCTGACTGAACAGCCTCTATAAGCTGACCAACAACACAAAGAGATGGATAGCAGGCATCATTGTTAACATACTTAAGGCCCACATCAACAGAATGCTTATTATCGTTGGTAAGAACTTTAAAATTATAACCAGCTGAACGGAAAGCAGTCTCTAACATGTCAAAATGGATAGGAGACATCTGAGGGCAAAGAATAGTGTATTTCTCGCGCATCTCACTTGTGAATTCACGTCTATTATAATTGGCTGGACGAATAGTTCTTGTTTTGCCTTTTCTTTCCTTAACTTCAAGAGCCGCAAAAAGTGAACGAACTCTAATTCTTGCTGCACCAAGGTTATTAACCTCATCAATCTTAAGGCATGTATATATTTTATCTGAACCAGAAAGAATATCATTAACCTGATCAGTAGTAACCGCGTCAAGACCACAACCAAAAGAATTGAGCTGAATTAAATCAAGGTCTTCACGAGTCTTAACAAAGCTAGCTGCAGCATAAAGTCTTGAATGATACATCCATTGATCTGAAACGATAAGTGGACGTTCTGGCTTAGCAAGATGTGATACAGAATCCTCAGTTAATACTGCAACATCGTAAGAATTTATAAGCTCAGGTATACCATGATTGATTTCAGGATCAATATGATAAGGACGACCAGCAAGAACTATACCTCGTTTACCATTTTCTTCCATGTATTTAAGAACTTCTTCGCCCTTCTTTTTCATATCTTCGCGGGCTCTAGCAAGCTCGTCCCATGCTTTTTTAATAGCATTAGAAACCTGATCTGATGG
>DCHQ01000088.1:4012-5958 GCA_002314855.1 Lachnospiraceae bacterium UBA1748 | reverse complement strand
GGGTAGAAGATGTAATCAATTCCATTATTAATAAGCCACTGTACGTGACCATGAGCAAGTTTTGCAGGATAGCATTCTGACTCACTTGGAATAGATTCAATACCAAGCTCATATATCTTTCTATTGGAAATAGGAGATATTACAACTTCATATTTTAGTTCATTAAAGAAAGTAAACCAGAATGGATAGTTCTCATACATATTAAGAACTCTAGGAATACCAACCTTACCTCTTATAGCTTCATCAGAAGAAAGAGGAGTGTAATCAAAATATCTCTTAAGTTTGTACTCAAAAAGGTTAGGTATATTGTTGGCATTTTTTTGCTTACCTATACCTTTTTCGCATCTATTACCCGAAATATACTGTCTGCCATCACAGAATTTATTAATAGTAAGACGACAGTTATTAGTACAACCTTTACATTTAGCCATTGATGTAGTGAATGAGAAATTTTTAAGTTCCTCATAGCTTATCATCGTTGTTTCATAGCCTTTATTATAATTCTCTCTAGCGTAGAGCGCTGCGCCAAAAGCGCCCATAATACCAGCAATATCAGGACGGATAGCCTCACAGCCAGCTATCTTCTCAAAAGAACGAAGAACAGCATCGTTGTAGAAGGTACCACCCTGAACTACAATATTTTTACCGAGTTCTTCAGCACTACTAACCTTAATAACTTTAAATAAAGCATTCTTAATAACCGAATAAGCCAGACCCGCAGAGATATCTGCAACAGTTGCGCCTTCCTTCTGAGCCTGTTTAACCTTGGAATTCATAAATACAGTACATCTTGTACCAAGATCGATAGGATGAGGAGCATAAAGAGCTTCTTTTGCAAAATCAACAACAGAAAAATTAAGTGATTTGGCAAATGTCTCGATGAAGGAACCACAACCTGAGGAACACGCTTCATTAAGCTGTACAGAATCAACTGACTGATTCTTTATCTTGATACACTTCATATCCTGACCACCTATATCAAGAATACAGTCAACATCAGGATTAAAGAATGCAGCAGCATAATAATGAGCAACAGTTTCAACCTGTCCATCATCAAGCTTAAATGCAGCCTTCATAAGCGCTTCACCGTAACCTGTAGAGCACGAACGAACAATCTTAGCATCCTTAGGGAGCTTAGTAAATATATCCTTAAGAGCTCCAATAGCAGTCTCTAGAGGATTACCATTATTATTAGAATAGAACGAATAAAGAAGCTTTCCTTCTTCAGAAGCAAGAGCTATTTTAGTGGTTGTTGAACCTGCATCAATACCAAGGAAACAATTGCCATGATAATTTTCAATAGGGAAAGTATCTACATGATGTTTTTCATGACGCTTAACAAATGAATCGTAAGAGGCTTCATCTTCAAAAAGTGGCTCCATACGCTCAACTTCAAATTCCATATGGATTTCACTTGATAAACGACCTATCATTTCTTCCATGGAAACAAGTTTTTCTTTCTTGGCATTAAGGGCAGCACCTATAGCAGCAAAAAGATGAGAGTTATCAGTATCAATAATATGCTCGTCATCAAGCTTTAATGTTCTAATAAAAGCCTTCTTAAGTTCAGGAAGGAAGTGAAGTGGTCCACCAAGGAATGCAACATGGCCACGAATTGGTTTACCACATGCAAGACCAGAGATTGTCTGATTAACAACAGCCTGAAAAATAGATGCAGCAAGATCTTCTCTAGTTGCACCATCATTGATAAGAGGCTGGATATCAGTCTTGGCAAATACACCACATCTGGCAGCGATTGTATAAAGGGATTTATAATCCTTGGCATACTCATTAAGTCCAGTTGCATCTGTCTGAAGAAGAGATGCCATCTGGTCAATAAAAGAACCTGTACCACCTGCACAGATACCATTCATACGCTGCTCAACGCTACCATTTTCAAAATATATAATCTTGGCATCTTCGCCACCAAGTTCAATGGCTACATC
>DCHQ01000088.1:0-3941 GCA_002314855.1 Lachnospiraceae bacterium UBA1748 | reverse complement strand
TTGACATCAAGATGCTTCGCAAGAGTAAGTCCGCCTGAACCAGTAATAATAGGCATAAAGCTAATATTGCCTGTAACCTTATAAGCTTTATCAAGCAATCCTTTTAATGTATTACGTATATCAGCAAAATGTCTCTCATAATCAGAAAACAGGATATTATTATCGTTATCAATTACTGCAACTTTGACTGTTGTAGATCCAATATCTATACCAAGTCTGTATTGTTTGTCTGCCATATATTCCTCCATGACAAGCTGTTATTTCTTATTAAAATGTATTTTGACACATCTTTTCTATAATACTTGATTTCATCATATTTTTCAATTGATAAAATATATGTAAAAATACTCGAATCATCACAAGCTTTATTCATTATCTTAGGACCATAAATCAAATCATTAATTATTTGATATAATTAAGTGATATAATGTTAACGAATAATATGATTATTAACACAAATCACATTATTACCTAAAAGTATGTAGATTTAAATTACAAATACTTGAACAAATAATGAACAATTTATATTTAGAAGGGGAAAATAAATGAGTAGTGGAAAGAAATTTAAAATAGTATTTAATGCACCTGTAGTTCTTGGATTCTCTGCAATATGTTGCATAGCATTACTTCTAAGCCGCTTAACTTTAGGTGTTAGTGATAAACTGATATTTTCTGTGTACAGATCTTCACTAGCGGATATATTAACATATTTTAGATTTATAGGTCATATATTTGGACACGCTAATCTCGAGCATCTTGTTGGAAACCTCACTATGATATTGGTATTAGGGCCTATGCTTGAAGAAAAGTATGGTTCAAAAGATTTAATATTTGTAATTGTTGCCACGGCCATTGTTACAGGATTAGTCAATTTCATTTTCTTTTCTAATGTTGCGCTAATGGGCGCCAGCGGTGTTGTATTTGCATTTATCTTGCTTTCATCAATGACTGGATTCCGCTCAAGAGAAATACCAATGACATTTATAATTGTTGCAGTTGTTTATCTAGGTGGACAGATTTATGACGGTTTATTTGTTAAGGATAATGTTTCGCAACTTACACATATTGTTGGTGGATTAGTTGGTTCTATCCTCGGATATATTGGCGCCGATAAATAGCACTTATGAATAATATCAATATAATAACTCCATTAGTCAACATGACAAATAGCGAATGTTTTATATATAAAATTCATTATCTTGATACGGGTGAAATACTTAAAATCGCACCCGAAGCCATAGAAAGCTGTATGAATCCAGGAGTTTTTAACATTAAGCCAGTTTCATACCATGAAGATGATACATTAATTAATATATCTAATGATAATTGCTCGGTTGATTTATCAAAAGAAGATATATTACTTGGCAAGATTGAAATCATAACCGAAGAATTCAAACCTGAAATATATCGAAAACAAGGTATGTGCACCACTTGTACCAATTGCGGGCAATGTAGTTATTAGTTTTTATGAAATATTATTGACTTTTTATTGTTAACTAATTAGAATATCATTTGATTGATAATAAATGCTATGAAGGTGCACAGTAAGTGCTATCAATAGGATTCTAAGAGAGGGAAGGTCACCGGTTGTAAGCCATCCTGTTTCCGGTAGTAACTGAATTTCACACTGGAGCAGACATTCTGAAAGAGTTATATCGATTAGGTTTGTACGTAAACTTGCGTTAAGAGATTGAGAGCATGATTTTATAAATCATGAAAACAGGTGGTACCGCGGAAGAATTTTCGTCCTGATATTTGATATCAGGACTTTTTTTATGTTCTAGGAGGTAAATTTATGAACGAAAGATTAGCTGCTATTAAGCAGGAGATTCTTGATGGAATCGAAGCTAAGGCAAGTTCGAGAGCAGAAGCATTTGAGCTTCGTAAGAAGTTCCTCGACAACAAGACTGGTGCAATCGGTCTTCTTATGAAAGAGATGAAGAATATCGCCCCAGAAGAAAGAGCTGGCTTTGGTAAAAGCGTTAACGAGCTTAAGGACTGGGCGCTTGCTAAGTTTAATGAGCTTGATGAGAAGATGAAAGCAATCGAGCTTGATCTTCGTTATAAGGCAGAGAAAATAGATGTCACAATGCCAGCCGAGGAAGTTAAGACTGGTAACCTTCATCCAATTACACAGATGAGAAATCAGCTCATCGACGTATTTGCTGGTATGGGATTTGAAATATATGAAGGTACAGAGATAGAGAATGATTATTATAACTTTACTGCTCTTAATACTCCTGCAGATCATCCTGCAAGAGATATGCAGGATACTTTCTATCTTTCACCTGAGTTTCTTCTTCGTACACAGACTTCAGCAGGTCAGATTCATGTAATGGAGGCTAAGAAGCCACCTATCAAGATTCTTTCACCTGGTAAGGTATTCCGTTCTGATGATGATGCTACACATTCACCAATGTTCACTCAGATGGAAGGTCTTGTAGTAGATGAGAAGATTACTCTTTGCGACCTCAAGGGTATGCTTGATATGTTCGTTAAGAAGATTTATGGCGATCAAACAACAACAAGACTTCGTCCTTCATTCTTCCCATTCACAGAGCCATCTGTAGAAGTAGATGTTAGCTGCTTCGAGTGTGGTGGCAAGGGATGTAAGCTTTGTAAGGGTACTGGATGGATAGAGATTCTTGGTGCTGGTATCGTTAATAAGAAGGTTCTTGAGAACTGTGGTATCGATTCTGAGAAGTACAGCGGACTTGCATTCGGTATTGGTATCGAGCGTACAGCTATGCTTAAGTATGGAATCAATAATATCAAGCTTCTGTTCGAGTCAGATGTAAGAGTACTTGGACAGATTGATGATAACTAGGAAAGAGAGGTAGAGTCATGTTAGTACCTTTAAGTTGGTTAAAAGAATATGTTGATATAGATGTTACAGCCAAGGAGCTTGAGAAGAAGCTTTTTGATTGTGGATTCGAAGTAGAAGAGCTTATCGAGATTGGTAAGGACATTGATAAGGTTGTAGTAGGTCTTGTTGAAGAGTGTGAGCCTATTCCAGATACTCACCTTCATGTATGTCAGGTTAACTGCGGCGAGCATGGTAAGTTCCAGATCTGCTGTGGCGCAGACAATGTTCATGCTGGCGGCAAGTATCCAGTAGCTCTCGTTGGTGCGTCTGTACTTATGACAGCCAAGGATCACAAGACTGTAGAAGGTGTTATGACTATCAAGAAGGGTAAACTTCGTGGTATTGATTCAGAAGGCATGCTTTGCTCAGGTACAGAGCTTGGTGTAAGCGAAGGAATGTATCCAGGTGCTGGCTACAATGGACTTCTTGTACTTCCAGATGATACAGAGATCGGTATTGATGTTAAGCCTATGCTTGGACTTGATGATTATATCTTTGATATCTCAATTACAGCTAATAGACCTGACTGCCAGAGTATTCTTGGTATTGCCAGAGAAGTAGCTGCCACACTTAATAAGCCATTCAAAATGCCTAGCCTAGAGTACACAGAGACAGAGGTTAAGAAAGATGGATTTACAGTTACAGTAGATGCACAGGATATCTGTCCAAGATATATTGGCCACTATGTATATGACGTTAAGATCGAGGAGTCTCCACTTTGGATGAAGAGAAGACTTGCTCTTATTGGTCAGGAGCCAATTTCTAATATCGTTGATATCACTAACTATGTAATGCTTGAGTGCGGTCAGCCAATGCATGCATTTGACTATGATTATATTGAAGGTAACGCAATCAATGTCAGAAGAGCTGGCAACGGTGAAAAGATCGTTACACTTGATAGCCAGGAATATGAGCTTACAGATGCGAACCTTGTTATCTGTGATGGTGTTAAGCCAGTAGCACTTGCTGGTGTAATGGGAGGTCTTAACTCAGAGATTCGCGAGACAACTAATGAGGTTATCTTCGAATCAGCTAAGTTTGCTCGTGATAATATCCGTAAGACAGCTCGTCAGCA
>DCHQ01000083.1:22066-22421 GCA_002314855.1 Lachnospiraceae bacterium UBA1748 | reverse complement strand
AGTGGTAATCTTCAGAGAATGTTCCGTATAGGCTTTAACCGGGCAGCTCGTATGATAGATCAAATGGAAAGTATGGGAATTGTTGGTCCAGAGCAGGGAACTAAGCCAAGACAGGTACTAGTCAGCGAGATGGAGCTGGAGCAGATTCTGGCTTCGCTAAAATAGGGTAATAATTTTTTATAATAAATAACTATGTAAGGAGTTAAGTATGAAGAGTGATATTGAAATCGCAATGGAATGTGAGATGGAGCCAATTAAGGATGTGGCTGCACGCATAGGAATCGGAGAGGATGATCTTGAGCAGTATGGTAAATACAAGGCCAAATTATCTCATTCATATATTAAGAGTATTGAA
>DCHQ01000083.1:10589-21933 GCA_002314855.1 Lachnospiraceae bacterium UBA1748 | reverse complement strand
CTTCGTGAGCCTTCACTTGGACCATGTTTTGGTATGAAGGGTGGAGCTGCAGGTGGCGGATATGCTCAGGTTGTACCAATGGATGAGATTAACCTTCATTTTACAGGTGATTTTCACGCTATTACATCTGCTAACAATTTACTTGCTGCACTTATCGATAATCATATTCAGCAGGGTAATGAGCTTAATATTGATACCAGAAATATTACATGGAAGAGATGTGTTGATATGAACGATCGTGCTCTTCGTAATATTGTAATTGGTCTTGGTGCTAAGACTGATGGATTCGTTAGAGAAGATCACTTCATTATTACAGTTGCTTCTGAGATAATGGCTATTCTTTGTCTTGCTACAGATATGGCTGACCTTAAGGAGCGTCTTGGTAATATTATTATTGGATATAATATTCAGGGTGCACCAGTTTATGCCAAGGAATTAAATGCTGTAGGTTCTATGGCAGCGCTTCTTAAAGATGCAATTAAGCCTAATCTTGTTCAGACTCTTGAGCATTCACCAGCGTTTATTCACGGTGGACCATTTGCTAATATTGCTCATGGATGTAACTCAGTTACAGCAACAAAGGCAGCTCTTAAGATGGCTGATTATGTTATTACAGAGGCTGGTTTCGGTGCTGACCTTGGAGCAGAGAAATTCCTTGATATTAAGTGTCGCGTCGCAGGTCTTAAGCCTTCAGCTGTAGTACTTGTAGCAACTATCAGAGCTCTTAAGTATAACGGTGGAGTAGCCAAGGATAACCTTAATACACCTAACCTTGAAGCTCTAAAGGCAGGTTCAGCCAATCTTCTTAAGCATATCGAGAATATTAAGAAGTATGGTTTACCTGTAGTTGTAGCTATCAATGCATTTGTTCATGATAGCAAGGAAGAGGTAGAGTATCTTGAGAACCTTTGCAAGGAGCAGGGCGTTGAAATATCAATGTCAGAGGTATGGGCAAAGGGTGGTGAAGGTGCCATCGATCTTGCTAATAAGCTTATTGATATTATTGATAAGGATGAGGCAAAGTTTGCTCCAATTTATGATGTAAACTCTTCAATCAAGGAGAAGATAGAGACAATTGCACGTGAGATATATGGTGCAAATGCTGTTAATTACATAGGAACAGTTAATACTAAGATTAAAAAGCTTGAGGAGATGGGACTTGATAAGATGCCTATCTGTATGGCTAAGACTCAGTATTCACTTTCTGATGATCCAAAGAAGCTTGGTGCTCCTAAGGATATTGATATTTCAATTAGAGATATCTATGTTAATAACGGAGCTGGCTTTATTGTAGCTCTCACAGGCGATATTATGACAATGCCAGGTCTTCCTAAGAAACCAGCAGCATTTAATATCGACGTTAATGATGACGGAGTTATTACAGGTTTATTCTAATAGTAGTGTAAAATAACTTACATACAGGATAGATAAGAAATTAAGACTATTTAAGGAGAAAAAGCATGGCTAAGATTATTGATGGAAAGAAGATTTCTCAGGAAATCAAGGACGAGCTTAAGGTTAAGGTCGCAGAATTAAATAGCAAAGGCGTAGAGGTAAGCCTTGCAGTAATATTAGTTGGTAATGATCCAGCATCAACAGTATATGTTGGTAATAAGAAAAAGGCATGCGAATATATTGGCGTTAAATCATTATCTTATGAGCTTCCAGAAACAACCACTGAAGCTGAGCTTTTAGAGTTAATTGATAAGCTTAATAAGGATGCTTCTGTTAATGGTATCTTAGTACAGCTTCCTCTTCCTAAGTCTATTGACGAGGATAAGGTTATACAGGCTATTGCTCCTGAGAAGGATGTTGATGGTTTCCATCCAGTAAGCGTTGGATCGCTCCTTATTGGTCAAAAAGGATTTTTGCCATGTACACCAGCAGGTATTATCCAGCTTTTAAAGAGAAGTGATATTGATATTAATGGTAAGGAATGTGTTGTTATAGGTAGAAGTAATATTGTTGGTAAGCCAATGGCAGTACTTCTTCTTCGTGAGAACGGTACAGTTACTATATGTCATTCCAGAACTCAGGATCTTAAGAGTGTATGTAAGAGAGCAGATATTCTTGTTGTTGCTATCGGTAAGCCTAAGTTTATTGATGCTTCTTATGTTAAGGAAGGCGCAACAGTTATAGATGTAGGTATTCACAGAAATGCTGATAATAAGCTTTGTGGTGATGTTGATTATGAAAGCGTGGAGCCAATTGCTGGTGCAATAACACCAGTTCCAGGCGGTGTTGGTCCTATGACTATTGCTATGCTTATGAATAACTGTGTTAACAGTGTTTTATAATATATTTAATGGAATCAGGTATTAATTAATATGATATGTCCTAATTGTGGAGAGGAACTTGCTGATGACATGCTATACTGCGAAAAGTGTGGCTCTGAGATTCAGTTTGTTCCAGACTATGAACCAGAAATAGAACAACAAATAGATGAAAGTATTACTGAAACATTGTCTGAAATTCAGCTTATGGATGAGGATGGTGTTTTTGGTGATGAATTTGGTGGATATAGCGAAGGCTATGATCAGCCAGTTATAGAAAGCTTTTATGATGATAATGGCGTATATTTCGAAGGCTATTATGATGAAACAGGAGCATTCATTCTTCTAGGTTATATGGGAGAAGATGGTGTATTCATGGAGTACCCAGAAGGCGTATATTACGATTCGTTCGTTGGCGGTACTAATGAGTATTATGATGAATCCATGAATCCAGTAGATGGTGATATGGATATTCAGAATATGGATTTTATGGATTTAGATGCTGACAGCAGTAATGAAATCCGTAAGAATAGAGGCTCTGAGAAAAAGAGTACTAAGAATACTTCAACTAAAGCTGGAAATACAGCAGATAAACCGGTTAAAAAGACTGGAAATAGTAAGAGACCAACTCGTAAGCTTGATCCACTTGAAAGTGCGGCATATAAGCGTCCTGAAGGTCTTGTACATATTAAACCACCAAGCAGAGGGCCAAGAATTAGTCATAACCTCAGTGACTCTTTATATGATGAGATGTATGACAATGAAGGACTCCAGAAACATTTGGATAGTCTTGGCGAGGAATATGACCTGGATCCATTTGATGATTTTGCATATGAAGGATACCTTCTTAAGAGATTTACCCGTTTTATTAAGTCAAGCAGGCTTAAATGGGTTATTCTTGCTGCATTGTTAGTATTCGTTATTTTTATCATAGTTGGAATATCCAAGGTTACTGGAAAAATAAAGCAGAATACTTCATTTGAATATCAGATTCAGCTTTCCAATGAAGCAGCTGCAAGAGGAGATTATGCTGGTGCCATTGAATATATGGAGAAAGCTATTAGCCTTAAGAGTAGTGACCTTAATATTAATAACAGTACAACAGATCTTAAATATACTCTTGTTGATCTTTATTTTAAGAACAACGATGAAGACAGCGCGATACTTACACTATGGGATATTGTAAAGGCGAATGATTCCAATTCACCGTTTGCCTATAGAAGGATTCTTGATTTTTACATTCAGCGTAATGATTACAAGACTATTAATGAAGTTCTTCTTAGCTGCGATGATCAGAGTATTAAGGATGAGTTTGGAAGCTATATGGCTGAGAAGCCTGTGTTTAGTGCCGAGGAAGGAACCTATGAGGATCCATTCGAATTGACACTTAGCACTACAATTCCAGGATTTATATATTATACAACTGATGGTACAGAGCCTACTGAAGAGAGCGAGCTTTATATGGCTCCTATCTACTTAGATATGGGTATTTACAGAATCTCAGCAACTTTTGTTAATCAGTATGGTATTAAAAGTGAAACAGTATCCAAGACTTATACTCTTGATAGACGAGTTCCAGATCCTCCTAAGGTAATGACAGCAGAAGGTGAGTATTCTAGTCCTGAGCTTATAGAGGTTGATGTTCAGCCATATACAAGAGTGTTCTATACAACTGATGGTACTATGCCTACTATGGACAGTTTGGAGTATAAATCTCCATTACCAATGCCTATCGGTTCATCAAGAATTACATTTATAGCTTATAGTACAGAGGATATTCCAGGTCCTACAACAGAGGCCAGCTATTATCTCAATGTTAATACGCCACTTGATGTTATAGGTATGGCTAATAATCTTGTAATATATGATTTCCGTACAGGTAAAGCAGTTGATGCTAATGGATTTATTCCAGGTAACAGTCAGCGATATACATATAGTGCAACTCAGGCAATAGTTCTTGAGAATAATATTTATTATATATATGCGGAAAGTCTTATTGATAACTACGGTACTATTACTAAGACTGGTACAATATATCTTGTTGATACAGTTGATGGTTCTGTATGGACCGCAACTAAGGATGAGGATAATGTAATTACAAGAGGAAGTGTTATTGATCCTCAGCTTTATGCTCCTTTACCAGAGGAGAATGAAGATAATAATAATAATGATTAATTATTATGGGAATAAAGCATATTAAATGATTTGGAGGTTATTACTATGGGGTGGTGTCCTAGTTGTAAAAACGAATTTGTTGAAGGAATAACTATTTGTCCTAAGTGTGATGTTCAGCTTGTGAACAGTCTTGATGAGGCCAATGAAAAGGGCAAGGTTCTGGAAAAAATGGAGGAAGAAAAAAAGATCAGAAAACCAGGCGAAAGCACCTGGGATTTTGAGGCTGGTAACAAAAAGGATTCCTCTGGTTATAGCATGAGCGTTCTTCCTATGGTCGGAAATAATGAAGGTATGGCTGATGGTGATATATCTGAGGCTGAGAAGGCTGCTCAGGCAAGACGAGCAATGGCTGTAAGAAAGGCTGGAGCTCCACAGGTATATCAGGACAAGGGAGAGCAGGCCAAGGAAGTTAAGGGCTCTGCATATGCTCTTTTATTGGTAGGAATATTAGGATTAGTAGTTACAGTTCTTATATATAAAGGTGTTATACACCTTAATCAGAGCAAGATATATAATGATATGTTCTGCGCGGCTATGGCATTAATGTTTGTAGCATTAATCATAGGAAGTTTCTTATCCATGAAGTCATTTAAGAAGCTGGCTCAGTCAGCATCAGAAGAGGATCAGCTCTCAGCTCAAATTGAAAAATGGTATAAAGAAAAGTTGTCGAAGGAACTTGTTGATAATGCTGTTTCCAGATTTGTTGATGCCGATGATGCTGAAGAAGAGAAATATTTCCCAAGGATTGCATGTATCAAGGCTATACTCGTTGAGAGCTTTGTAAACCTTGATAGCCTTTATGCAGATCACATGGTAGAAGAGATATATAACTATCTTTATGAGGATTAATTATTATTGCGTAGACCCTTTGGATAATGGTTTTTAAGACGGCCACCTGCTGACTTGAAACCACCAAGAATTCCGCCGTAATACGAGAAAGCACCATAACCTTTTGGAGCATTTTCGAAGTATAATTCCTCACCCTTCAAATACTTTATGGCCATATCAGTATTGCTTGATAAATCAATAACATTTGATAACTTAGAGCCGTATATTTTGAAGAACATATGAGATGGCTCAAAGCGATTCTTGACAATAGTGCCCATATATACACCTAGTCTGCTAATAGACTTACGTGGCAACATATAAGGATATGGGTCAATAGAATATATATTGTCTTTATCGATATAGAGATTAAGCGTATCGATAAAATCCTGGTTGATTGCTTCTTTTATTATTTTCACTATATTCTTTCCTGCTTTAGGAAGTGAAGGAGTGTATTCTCTATAGGAATAATTAGAGACATCTTCAGAGCGAGCATTGGTAGAGTGAAGTAAGCACATATATTGTCCTTCACCATAGGCCAGGTGAGGAAAGAAATGAGCTCCAGGTTCATTACCAAGAGCAGTGCTGTAATTCATGATTCTATCACGAAGTGGCACAAGCTCTAAATCATAATTATCAAGAAGATAATGAATAATATCTTCATTTTCTTCTCGTGAATAAGTGCATGTTGAGTATAACAGGTATCCGCCTGGACGGAGAGCCTTTAAGACATTGTCCAGTATTTCCTTTTGTCTTTGGCTACACATTTCAACATTGCTTACAGACCATTCATCAATACTTTCAGGATATTTACGAAACATTCCTTCGCCGCTGCATGGAGCATCAACGAGAATGAACGAGAATACTCCTGGAAAAGATGCAGCTATTTCTTCAGAATCCATATTGGTGATAAGCTGATTGTGATAGCCCATTCGCTCCATATTACTACGGAGTATGGTATTACGAGATTTATTAATTTCGTTGGAAACCAGGTGAGCGCCAGCTTTTTCAAGGATAATAGCAAGCTGAGATGATTTACCACCAGGAGCTGCGCACATATCAAGGACAATATCTTTGTCAGTAAATTCATATGGTATTGAACATACTGGCATAAGAGCACCAGGATCTTGAGAATATAAAACACCAGCGTGATGAAGAGGGTGTGAACCTATTTTCTCCATATGAGAAATAAAGCCATTATCACTATATGGTAATAGCTCAAAATCATCACCAAAATCCTTTAATAATCTGTCCACGCTGCATATATTAGTGTTGAGGTGGACTGCTTTAGAAGCTGGATCATTAAATGAAGCAATATATGCCTCATAGTCATCCTGAAGTATGGCTTTCATTCTGTTTTCAAAATCGATTGGAAGTTTAATTGTATTCATAGCGCACATTGTATCATAGTTTATGGGAGACAGACAATGTTACTTAACATAGAATTCGATTATGAAGAGGAAATTTCGCTTGATTTTAACTTTGAAGATAAAGCCAAGCAGGTTATAAATGAAGCACTTACACTGCATAATATGCCGTATGACTGTAATGTTTCGATTAGTATTGTAAGTGAAGAGGCTATACAGACTCTTAACAAGGATAGCAGAGGAATCGATAAAATCACGGATGTATTGTCATTTCCAAATCTTGAATACGAGAAAATAGGTGATTTTAGTATTTGCGAAGATGAAGACTTGTACTATGATTTGTTTGATCCTGAAACTGAAAGGCTTATCTTAGGCGATATTGTAATATGTTATAAAAGAGCAACAGAGCAGGCAGTAGAGTACGGTCATAGTCTTGAACGAGAAATGCTTTTTCTTGTGGCTCATAGCATACTTCATCTTCTTGGATATGATCATATGGTAGATGATGAAAGAGAAGTTATGGAAGCAAAACAGCGTGAGATTTTAGATAATCTTGGAATAGTTAGATAATATAGATTATAACGGGGAAAGTTTATGAAGAACAATAATGGTAATGTCAAGCTGGTTAGAAACAGCGGAATAATCCTGGCCATATTATTATATACAGCGATACGATTTTTAATTATAGGCAAAAGCCAGGTGATAGGTGCTGCCTATTTCTTTAGTGCTTTTGATTTTATTTTACTGTTTATAATTGGCGGAGGCTTTTGTATTCTTGATGTTATATCAAAACACAGTAAAGCACAGATGGATTTGGATTTCTTCAGAAATGCCAAGCGTGTACTTAGGTACGGCTCCATTATAGGATTCTTATACGCAGGACTTATTTCTGTAGTGATTCTATTATTACAGGATACTATCTGTGAAAAACTGCTTGCTGGTGCTAATAGTAAGATGGCTCTTTTATGGTTGTTACCAATGTTAATATTTGTATGTATATCAGCGGCATTCAAAGGTTTTTTCATGGGAGCTAAGAGACATAAAGAGGCATATTTGGCACTAGCGCTTGAAATGCTTATCAGCTTAATATGCGTTATGGTATGTATTAGTATTATGGGTAAGACAGGAAGTAAAGCAGCTGCTCTTATGAATGATTACAAGATTTTGCATGCATATCAGGCCGGTGGAGCAGCTCTTGGATTATCAATTGGCTCAGGCATAGGGCTCATCATTGATTTTGTTATGTATGTTTTACTTTCTAAGCAGCTTTTACTTATCGATGAAACAAAGAGAATGGTGGATGTATATGATCTTACTATTCAGCTTGTCAGTGAAATGCTTTTCCTTGGCGTGTCAATGTTTATACCACTTTTCGCAGTATTTGTAAGTCAGGCCATATACGTAGCTGGTACTGCAGAACTTCCAAGGAGTACTAGTCTTTATGGACTTGGTGCATTTTATGGTATTTTCGGAACAGTTGTTACAGGATTTGTTTTGTTTTCATACTGTTATGCATTTTTCGATAAAAAGGTGCTTAGCATTGCTTTTACTGATTATAATCGTCAGGAACTTCGAAGCAAGGTTAATAATATGATTAAGTTATTTTTCATATATGCATTACCTTTTGCTGCCATGATTATTGCCATGGCGGACGTAATAGTAGCAGGCTTTATCGGGGAAGAATCGGCACTTGCGGCTAATCTTATTAGAACTGGTATGATTGCTGCAGTATTCTATGCATTCGGTATTATGTTTATGAATATTCTTATAGCAATCAATAAGACATTTACTGCTATTATTAATGGACTAGTAGCTCTTATACTTGAGGCTGTATTTTTATTCTTCTTGCTGAATAAATTCCAAATGGGTACTACAGGACTTGTTCTTGGATTTTATGCATTTTCAATTGTATTTGCATTATTATCATATATCTCAGCCTGCAATGGTCTTAAGAATAAGCCAAAGCTTATAAAGAATATGATTGGACCAGTTATAATTGCTGCTGTTACAGGTATTTTGGCATTAGTGCTCAGACTAATCTTTGGCCTATTTATTAAGATTGCATTAGTTAATGTAATTATCACAAGTGTTATTTGCCTGATAGTGATGTTTATTGCTTATATTAAGATGGGTGTGACAGATTATCATCATGTCAGCAAATCCCCAATTAGTTTTATATTAGTTCCATTTGGACAGATTATAGGATTATTTAAACGTAAATAATGAAGATTTGTATTATTGGTGGTGGAATGGCTGGAATTATATGCGCCATTACCGCTGCAGCTAGTCCAGAAAATAAAATAACGATATACGAGAGACAGAGCAGTATTGGTAAAAAGATTGCTGTAACCGGCAATGGAAAATGCAACTTAAGTAATAGAAATGTTCGTGATGTCTCACGATTTTCATCATTTGATACTGACATTTTGAAATCATTTGCTAGTGATTTTGACAATGATTCGTGTCAGGCTTTTTATGAGTCAATAGGGATACATACTACTTATTCTCGAGGTGGTATGTATCCTTTATGCGGTCATGCGGGAAGCGTAGTTACAATGCTAGGCAATCGCCTTGGTGAGCTTGGCGTGCGAGTGGTAACTGATATATATATTGATGATATCAAGGAGTCTGCTGGCTCTTATATCGTTAATAATGAGAAGTATGATGCGGTAGTACTTGCTTTTGGTGGTAAAGCCGGAATATATGGGGAAAATAGCAGCTGTGGTATTGAAATAATAAAAGGACTGGAGCTTACTGGCGTGAGACCAAGTCCGGCATTAACAGGTATTATATGTAAAGGCGATATGAAGGCTATTAGTGGTGTAAGAACTCACGCAGTTGTATCTCTTTATGATGGTGATACTCATATTTATAGCGATGAGGGCGAACTTCAGCTGGCTGACAATGGGTTATCGGGTATACCTATTTTCAATTTAACTAACCATTTACCATATAATATGGGGCCAGATAACGATATTAAGATTCATGTTGATTTTGCTCCTGAAATTATAAAAGAAAAACTTTTGGAAATTTTCTCTGAAAGTAAAAAGTCATATCCTGATAGAAGTATGAGTATGGTTATGCTTGGTATTTTGAATGGCAAGCTTGCTGGATATATATTGAAAACAGCTGGTATAGAAGGTGAAAAGGCCATTAAAAATGTGGATGACAAAGTCATTAATAATCTGGTTGGTCTCATCAAGAATCATGTATTTATATATGATAGTCTTCGTAATTATAAAAATGCCCAGGTTATGCGAGGCGGTGTTCGTTTAACTGAGATAAATGGTAATTATGAGTCAAAGAATTATCCTGGTATTTTTATGATTGGAGAAATGCTGGATGTAAGCGGCGAGTGCGGAGGTTATAATCTGTACTTTGCATATCATTCTGGCCGAAGCGTTGGGCAGGTTCTTGCTGGAATGAAGTAAAAAGTTAAGTGGAGGGGCGTATGGTAATCGGTGTTATTGTATGCGGATTAGTTGAAGACTATGCAATTAATCTGGTTAATAGTATTGAACAGATTTCAGAGAGTAATGACGTTAAGTGTGTTGTTATTCCAATCAAATTCCTTGGATTAGATTATGAAAAGGCCCTTAATAATAAATATGGATATTGTTTTAATTCATCAGTTGCATACAGCCTTTTGTCATGTTTTGATGGCTTGATTATAGAGATGGCATCTGTACTTATGTATGCTGATGATGAAAAAAAGAAACAGCATGCGGCACTTTTTGATAAAATCCCGCATGTTTTTATTTCATATGACAAAGAAGGATCAGCCAGTGTTTCGCTGGATAATCAGGCAGGATTCACTGAAGCACTGGAGTATATGTATAAGAATGGTGCTAAAAAGTATGCTATGCTTGGTGGAACACCTAATAACATTGATGCTATGGCGAGAAAAGCATGCTTTGAGGAGTTCTTAGCAAAGCATGATCTTAAGTATAGTGATAAGTCATATCAGGATGGCAGTTTTTTCCTTCCTTGTGATAATGAAGCAGATCAGTTAGTGTCTGATAATATGGATGCGGATGTATTTGTCTGCGCCAATGACTTTCTGGTAAGACATATCTATAAGGCTCTTCGTAATCATGGTATTAGACCAGGAAGTGATGTTTCTGTACTTGGTTTTGATGATAGCGTTATATGTACCTCAACTTATCCGGCTATTTCCTCAATACGAACAGATATTACGGAAGTTGGCAGAGCTAGTTTTAATTTACTAATGGATGTAATTAAGAATGCTTCTTCCGAGCATAAAATTATTCCATCTAAATTTATATTAAGAGATTCTATTTGTCATAAAGAGCAGGATACAGAAGAGAATGAGATTCATTATGAGTTCGAAGATTTTATTAAGCATAATGTTTCAGATATTAATATAAATCATCTTGAACATATTCGTTCGAATGTGTGTGAACTACTTGACTTAGTTGATAGCAGGGATAAGTCGGATTTCAATGAGATAGTAGATGCAATATATAAAAAGCTCGATGATTTATTTTCCCTTGATGGCATTGATTGTCTTGACTGGGAGCGATTCTCAGATGTTATAAATGCGAAACATACTAATTGGATTAAATCATTAACTAATTCTGATGAGCAACACAGATTAACAGCTTTATTTATTAAATTCTATGAATACGTAATGATGGTCAATAACTATGTCTCACCTGATAAGAGGTATAGTGAGATTGCAAA
>DCHQ01000083.1:9560-10523 GCA_002314855.1 Lachnospiraceae bacterium UBA1748 | reverse complement strand
GAGGCCAATTATACACGATTCATTAGCAATGTTGATTTTATTGGTATTAAGAATGCTTATTTATATTTGTATGATGAACCGGTGTATTATATGCAGGGTGAGCAATTTGAAATACCGGAATATCTTAATTTAAAAGCTGCTTTGAGTGATGGAGAGGCAATTTCAGTAGCACTTAATAAGCAAAAAATCAATCGGGAATCATTATTTGATAATGAGTATGTTAGTTGGGATGGTTATTCAAGTTTGTTATTATTCCCTATATATTCAGATAATATTTTGTATGGTGTATTACTATGTGACATGAAGCGGCTTGGATTTGAATCTTCGGATCTATTTATGAATCAAATTGGATCAGGTATTCGAATGATGAATCTACGAATAGAGAACAGACAAATAGTTGATGATTATGAAGAATCTGTTCGTAAGCTGAGGGAATATAATATTACTCTTGATACTATGAGCAAGACTGATTCACTGACAGGTCTTAATAATAGGCGTGGTTTTTATATGAGAGCCAATACATTACTGGAATTTTATCCAAGTGAAGACAAGTCGCTTATTGTTGGATATGTTGATATGAACGATTTGAAGCTTGTTAATGACAGATTTGGTCACGATGATGGCGACTATGCATTAAAATCCATTGGAAGTGTGATTACTGACTATGTTACTGAATATAATGGATTTGCAGCTCGTATTGGTGGCGATGAGTTTGCTTATATTATTGTGGTACCGAAAGAATCGGTGTCAGATAACTATAGAGAAGAGTTATATAGTATGTTTGACAAGTTTAATCAGACAACACTGAAACCATATAATGTTGAAGTGTCTATAGGTGAATCTGTAATTGAGAAGGGCGTGGAGAAATCACTTGATGATGCGCTTCATCAGGCAGATGAGCGTTTATATTATGAAAAGAAGGTTCATAAGAAAATCAGTATTCTTAAGGCTTGATTAATAACG
>DCHQ01000083.1:9354-9489 GCA_002314855.1 Lachnospiraceae bacterium UBA1748 | reverse complement strand
GGGCTTTCTAGTATAGCCAAAGCTTTAGAGAAAAATTCTGGACTTAAAAATGATGAATACAGCGGCCTTTCAATAGTTAAGAAGTCTATTGATGCCAGAAAGAAGCCAGATGTTTATTTTGTGTATCAGGTAGCC
>DCHQ01000083.1:0-9284 GCA_002314855.1 Lachnospiraceae bacterium UBA1748 | reverse complement strand
CGCGAGTATAATCCAGTGAAGTATGAATTTCCTGTAATGACACCTTTGTCAGTAGAGGGAAGTGACAGACCTGTCATAGTTGGGTTTGGACCAGCTGGTATGATATGCGGATTATATCTTGCCAAGGCAGGACTTAGACCGATTATCATAGAGCGCGGCTGTGATGTGGATCAGCGTATAAAAGATGTTGAAGCATTTTGGCAGGGAGGCAAACTGAATACCAATTCGAATATTCAGTTTGGTGAAGGCGGCGCAGGTACGTTCAGTGATGGTAAACTTCAGACCGGAGTAAAGGATAAAACAGGCAGAATAGCGGAAATACTTGGTGCTTTTGTGGAACATGGAGCTCCAGAAGAGATTCTGTATCTTAATAAGCCACATATAGGAACTGATAATCTTATAACTATGGTTAAGAATATCAGAGAACACATAATAGAACTTGGCGGTGAAGTACGTTTTAATACTAAATTCATAAGACCTTTACATAATAATTTTACGTTAACCGGTGGTTTATTTTGTAATACGAGCCTTACTGACTCAGGCGATATCAGTCAAGAAGAATATGAAATTAAAACTAACAATTTGATTTTGGCACTTGGTCATTCTTCAAGAGACACTTTCCTCCAGCTTGATGATAGTGGTATCGAGATGACTTCAAAACCATTTGCAGTAGGGCTTAGGGTTCAGCATAAGCAGGAGACTATAAATGTATCACAGTACGGCGAAGGATATGATAAGTCTCTTCCAGCATCAGATTACAAGCTGACATATACAGCGAAGAGTGGCAGAGGAGTGTATTCTTTCTGTATGTGCCCGGGAGGATATGTGGTTAATGCATCCAGCGAACAGGGCAGAACAGCTGTTAATGGTATGAGCTATCACGATAGAAGTGGTGATAATGCAAATAGTGCGATTATTACCACTGTAGATAAGGACGTATTTGGTGAAAACAAATTCGATGGTATGCATTTTCAGGAGGAATTAGAAGAGAAGGCATATGCTGAAGGTGTTGGTAAAGTACCAGTACAGACTCTTATAGATTATAAGAACGATAAGGCGTCTACAGGCCCGCTTGAGGTTACTCCAGCCATAAAGGGCGAGTATGTATATGCGAATAATAGAAACATTTTACCGGATATTTTGAACCAGGATATTATAGAGGCTTTTTCGAGATATGGGCAGATTATTAAGGGATTCGATACTGATGGTACACTCCTATGCGGCGTAGAGACCAGAACTTCATCGCCAGTGAAAATCTTACGTGATGATGACTTTATGAGTAACATGAAGGGTCTATATCCATGTGGTGAAGGGGCAGGATATGCAGGTGGTATTACAAGCGCTGCACTAGACGGCCTCAAAGTTGCAGAAAAGGTGGTATTAAGATATAATTAACTGGATTTTGGCTAGAATTTAAAAGGCGAGGAAACATTGTAATGAGTGATGTTAGAGAATTAATTAAAGATAAAAAAAGAATCGTAATTAAGATAGGTTCATCTTCACTTCAGCATCCAGAAACAGGTGATCTTGATTATATTAAGATGGATGTATTAGTAAGAGAGCTTTGCAATCTTAGAAACCAGGGTAAGGACGTAGTACTTGTTACAAGTGGTTCTATTGCCTGTGGTAAGAAAGCTATTCACGTTGAAGGCAAGGATATTCCTATAGCTGTTAAGCAGGCATGTGCCGCTGTTGGACAGGCCAAGCTTATCATGACTTACGAGAAGCTTTTTTCAGAATATAATCAGGTATCCGCTCAGATTCTTATGAATAAGGATACAATTACTAATGATTTAAATAGATACAACTGTCATAACACTTTTAAAGAATTATTAAAGATGGGTGTTATTCCTATCGTTAATGAGAATGATACAGTTGCTACATACGAAATTGAGATAGGTGATAATGATACATTATCAGCTATCGTTGCATCTCTTATTGATGCAGATCTTTTGATTTTATTATCAGATATAGATGGTTTATACACAGATAATCCTAGAAGTAATCCCGATGCCAAGTTTATTAGCTATGTTCCAGAGCTTACAGATGAGATTAAGAACATGGGTAAGGATGATACAGGCTCTAGTGTTGGTACTGGAGGTATGAGCACAAAGCTTACTGCAGCTGAGATATCCACACTTTCTGGTGCTGATATGATTATTGCTAACAGTAGTGATATTCGTATTATTCATAGAATCATGGATTCAAGGGATATTGGAACAATGTTTGCTTCCAATAAGAAGGAAGAATTTTCATTAAAGGATTATGTTGAAGGCCTTCATAAATAGTTTTTATAAAATATTTTACATGATAACTTGAGGTAAATAGATATGAATATGGATGATAAGATAAAGAGAATCAACGAGCTTTATCATAAATCGCAGGCCGAAGGGCTTACGGAGGCTGAGAAGGAAGAACAGAAGCAACTTAGGCAGGATTATATACTGGCTATCAGGGGGAGTATAAAAAGCCAGCTTAATAATATTGATATAGTTGAGAAGGATGGTAGTATAACACCACTGAGTGGCCTCAAGAAAAAATAGAGGGTTACATTATGGGGAATGTAGACATGGAGAAAAAGCTTCTCCGGAAGGAGATGCTTAAGAAAAGAGATAGTATAGCTCCACCTAATTTACTTTCATGGAGTGACAAGATTGTCAGTTTTGTTGTTTCGGGAAGTAAATATGTACGAGCTACTGATATATTACTATACAGTAGCTACGGAAGTGAGGTAATTACAAAGGGGCTTTGTGAAAAAGCACTGAAGGATGGTAAAGAAGTGTTCTATCCTAAGGTTGAAGGGGATTATATGTCATTTTACAGAGTGACTTCACCAGCTGACCTTAATACAGGATATAAGGGGATACTTGAACCATACGGCTTCGGGTGCAAGTTCAAAACTGGACATAATACAGTCATTATAGTTCCAGGCGTGGCTTTTGGACGTGATGGCTACAGAGTTGGTTACGGCAAAGGCTATTATGACAAGTTCCTTGGAAGAAATACTGATATCTATAAGATTGGTATATGCTTCGATCAGCAGCTTGTTAATTGTGTTCCACGCGATGAATATGATATTCAGATGGATGAAATTATAACAGAAAAAACTATACTTACTAGAAATGGTAAAGGAGAAGCCAGATGGGTTTAGAAGAATTATGTCAGAAGGCAAAGGCTGCCAAAGCTGACCTAATCAGACTTTCAACAGAGGATAAAAATAAAGCTTTAGCGAAGGTTGCTGATTCACTTATAACAGGCAAGGATTATATTCTTATGGAGAATGCTAAGGATATACTTGCAGCCAGCAACTCAGGAATGTCAGTGGCTTTAATTGACAGACTTCGTTTGTCAGATGATCGTATTGAACAGATGGCTGGTGGTATTCGTCAGATCATAGACCTTCCTGATCCTGTAGGTGTTTCGCTTGAGACATTTGACAGACCTAATGGTCTTCATATCGAGAAATGTTCTGTACCTCTTGGCGTAGTAGGTATTATATATGAGAGTAGACCTAATGTTACAGCCGATGCTTTTGGACTTACATTCAAGGCAAGTAATGTTGTAATACTTAAAGGTGGTTCTGATGCAATACATTCTAATATTGCAATTACTAAGTGTATTAAGGATGGTCTTAGAGACTGTGGTATTACAGAGGATGCAATAAGCCTTATTGAAGATACTAATCGTGAAACTACAACTCGTTTCATGAAGATGAAGGAGTATGTAGATGTTCTTATTCCACGTGGTGGACAGGGACTTATACGTGCTGTTGTTGAAAATAGTTCTATTCCAGTTATTGAAACTGGTAGTGGTAACTGTCATTTATACATTGATGAGTATGCCGATACTAAAAAAGCTGTTGATATTGCAATCAATGGAAAAACACAGCGTATTGGTGTATGTAACGCTCTTGAAAGTCTTGTATGTCATGAAAGTGTGGTTAAGACAATCCTTCCAGAGATTGCCAAGGCTCTTCGTGACAGAAATGTTACTCTTAGAGGTGATGAGAAAGCAATTGATGCTATAGATTGTGATCTTGCTTCTGATGAAGATTATTACACAGAATATCTTGATTTGATTATGTCTATTAAGACTGTTAGCAGTATTGATGAAGCAATTAGTCATATTAATGCTCATTCAACAGGACATTCAGAATGTATTATTTCTGAGAATCCAGATAGAATCAATCAGTTCCTTTCAGAAGTTGATTCAGCATGTGTATATGCTAATGCTTCAACAAGATTTACTGATGGTTTTGAATTTGGTTTTGGCGCAGAAATAGGTATCTCTACACAGATGCTTCATGCAAGAGGACCTATGGGATTACGTGAGCTTACCACATATAAATACAAGATTAGTGGTAATGGACAGGTGAGAAATTAATGCAGGAATTAGAATTACAGCAGGAATATATTAATAAAGCAAGGGTACTTCTAGCTACTTATGCTGAGCTTGTAGGCCATCAGCCAACAGCTTGTGTTACTACATTTGGATGTCAGATGAATGCCAGAGACTCGGAGAAGCTTCTTGGTATTCTTCTTGATGTTGGATTTGTAGAAACCGAGGACGAGAAGGCTGATTTTGTTATCTATAATACATGTACTGTCAGGGATAATGCCAACCAGCGAGTATATGGACGTCTCGGACAGCTTGGCAGCATGAAGAAGAAAAATCCAAATAAAATCATTGCATTATGCGGATGTATGATGCAGGAGCAGGTTGTGATTGATAAGATTACCGAGAGCTATCGTTTTGTTAATCTTATTTTTGGCACTCATAATATTTATAAATTTGCTGAGCTTTTGTTTAATACACTTACTAATGTATTAAATAACAAGAAGAAAATTATAGTTGATATTTGGAAGGATACTGACCAGATAGTTGAGAATCTTCCAGTTAAGAGAAAGTATCCATTTAAGTCAGGCATTAATATTATGTTTGGCTGTAATAACTTCTGTTCTTACTGTATTGTTCCTTACGTACGAGGTAGAGAGCGAAGCCGTAAGAGTGATGAAATCGTGGCTGAGATTAAGAGTCTTGTTGCCGATGGAGTTGTAGAGATTATGCTCCTTGGTCAGAATGTTAATTCTTATGGTAAAGGTCTTGATGAGGACATTACATTTGCCAAGCTTCTTCAGAAGGTTGAGGCAATAGAAGGTCTTGAACGTATTAGATTTATGACTAGTCATCCTAAGGATTTATCTGATGAGCTTATTGAAGTAATGAAGAATTCCAAGAAGATATGCAGACATCTTCATCTTCCTGCTCAGTCTGGATCTAGCAGAATTCTTGAAAAGATGAACAGAAGATATACAAGAGAGGATTATCTTAAGCTTGTTGAAAAGCTTAGGACAGCTATGCCAGATTTATCACTTACTACCGATTTGATAATTGGTTTCCCAGGTGAGACTCCAGAGGATGCAGCCGAGACAGCTTCACTTGTAGAGGAAGTTGGCTTTGATAATGCATTTACATTTATATATTCCAAGAGAACTGGTACACCAGCTGCAAGTATGCCTGATCAGGTAAGCGAAGAGCAGGTAACTGCTTGCTTTAATAAGGTTCTTGCTGTTGTTCAGGAAACTGCAAGAAAGCAGGTTGCAAGATTTGAAGGCCAGGACACAGAGGTTCTTGTTGAAGAAATTAATACTCAGGATGAGGAATATGTAACTGGTAGAATGAGCAACAATACATTGGTTCATTTCAAGGGTGATTCAAGTCTTATAGGTAAAATAGTCAAGGTTCACCTTGATGAAAGTAAAGGTTTTTATTATTTAGGTACCTTAATATGCTAATTGATGAAATTAATATTGCAGCGCTGTCGCCTATGATGCAGCGCTATATAGAAACTAAAAAAGAGTACAGTGATTGTATTCTTTTTTATCGTCTCGGTGATTTTTATGAAATGTTTTTTGAGGATGCCATTACCTGTTCAAGAGAACTTGAGATTACTTTGACAGGTAAGGATTGCGGAATGGAGGAACGCGCACCTATGTGTGGTATTCCATTTCATGCCTATGAAAACTATATGAATCGATTGGTTGAAAAGGGATATAAGGTTGCAATTTGTGAACAGGTAGAAGATCCAAAGCAGGCAAAAGGTCTTGTAAAACGAGAAGTAATTCAGATTGTAACACCTGGAACTAATATGAGTTCTTCCAGTCTCAATGAGACTAAGAATAATTATTTGATGAGTATTTTCGGTACATCTAAGAAAAATGATCGTGATCGGTACAATATTAATCAGTTAGATCAGGCAGATAATCTTGTTTATGGTATTTCCTTTGCAGATATTACAACAGGTGATTTTTATACAACTGAGGTGGATACATTTTCAAAAGTTATGGATGAGATTGCCAAGTTTTCGCCAGTTGAGATTTTGATGAATCAGGCTGTTTGTGATATTGAAATCAACAAAGAACGTTTGGATCTGCTACGTTCCAAGGAAAATGTTATGATTTCTGTTATGGAAGACTGGTATTACGAGTATGAAATGGACGAGAATCTGATTAAAGATCAGTTCAAAACCATGAACCTTGAAGGAATGGGATTAAAGGATTATCCGAATTCGGTTTGTTCTGTTGGGTGTCTCATTTATTATTTGAAAGATACTCAAAAGGGAAGCATTGAGCATATGAATCATATCAGTACATATCAGGTGGATGATTTTGTAGTGCTTGACAGTGCTTCAAGACGTAATCTTGAGCTTTGTGAGACTATGCGTGACAAGAATAAGCGTGGTTCTTTACTTTGGGTATTGGATAAGACAAAGACTGCTATGGGAGCCAGAAGATTACGTACCATGGTAGAACAGCCATGTATTCGTAAAGAGATGATAGAAGATCGTTTAGATGCAATTGAAGCATTAAATGATTCTTTAATTACCAGAGATGAATTAAGAGAGTACTTAAATGCTGTTTATGATTTGGAGCGCTTAATGACTCGTATCACTCTGAAATCTGCTAATCCAAGGGATTTGATTGCATTTAAGAATTCTATTGGCATATTACCTCATGTTAAGGCGATATTAAAAGAATTTGATCATGGAATACTTGCGGAGTATGGTCAGGATTTAGAAGAATTATCGGATTTGTTTCAGATGATTGATGAGGCAATCCTTGAGGAACCTCCAATAACCATTAAAGAGGGTGGAATTATCAAGGATGGTTATCATGATGTGGTTGATGAATTGAAATCTGCAAAGTCAGATGGCAAACAGTGGCTGATGGATCTGGAGACAAAGGAAAGAGAGAATACTGGAATTAAGAATCTGAAAATCAAGTTTAATAAGGTGTTTGGATATTACTTTGATGTAACCAATTCCTTCAAGAACCTGGTTCCAGAATATTTTATTCGTAAACAGACGCTTGCCAATTCAGAGCGTTATTCAACAGATGAATTAGAAGAGATTGCTGGTAAGATTCTTGGTGCTGAGGATCGCTTGTTTGGGTTGGAATATGATTTGTTTGTGGCAATTCGTGACAAAATTGGTGACGAGGTAAAACGTGTTCAAAAAACAGCAAAGATTATTGCTGATTTAGATGCATTAGCGTCTCTTGCTTATGTGGCTGAGAAGAATCATTTTGTCCGTCCAAACATCAATACAGAGGGTAGAATTGATATCAAAGAAGGTAGACATCCTGTTGTAGAAAAGGTATTGAATAATGATTCGTTTATTACAAACGATACGTATTTAGATGACAATATGAACCGCGTTTCCATTATTACTGGTCCGAATATGGCTGGTAAATCAACCTATATGCGTCAGGTTGCTTTGCTTTCCCTGATGGCGCAAATGGGTTCCTTCATTCCTGCTCGCAGTGCAAATCTCTGTCCTGTAGATAAAATCTTTACCCGTGTTGGTGCTTCTGACGATTTGGCAACTGGTCAATCTACCTTTATGGTTGAGATGAATGAGGTTGCGCAAATTCTCAACTATGCGACTAAGAATTCCTTGATTATTCTTGATGAGGTTGGTCGTGGAACTTCAACCTTTGACGGTATGAGCATTGCTCGTGCAGTTATGGAATACATTCACGATAAGATTAAAGCTAAAACCTTATTTGCAACTCATTACCATCAGCTTATTTCCATGGAAGAAGAGCTTTCTGGTGTGAAAAATTATTCTGTTGCAGTTAAGGAACGCGGTAAGGATATCGTTTTCCTGCGTCGTATTGTGGCAGGTGGTACTGACAAATCCTACGGTGTACATGTTGCAAGACTTGCTGGTCTTCCTAAAAAGGTTCTTGATAGAGCTGAAGAATTCCTCAAGGAATACGATAATGAAGCTCCTCAGACTAAGCCTGTTCTGAAGGCTCAGGAGCCGGTACAGGATATGTTCATGGGTAGCTTGTTTACAAGCAATATCACTGAACAGCTTCTGGAAATGGATGTTATGTCCATGACTCCAATTGAGGCTATGAATGCCCTTTATAAACTACAAGATGAAGCACGAAAGGAGAGCGGACACTAATGCAAGAAAAAGATGTTCTTTTACTTGATCAAAATACAGCTAACCAAATTGCAGCTGGTGAAGTAGTTGAAAAACCAGCAAGTGTAGTAAAGGAATTAGTTGAAAACGCTCTCGATGCTGGTGCTACTAATATCGAAGTAAGCATTTTCCAAGGTGGTACCGAATACATTCGTGTACAGGATAATGGTTCTGGTATGAATGAAGCTAATGCTCGTATGGCAGTGCTGCGTCATGCTACAAGTAAGCTGCGTAAGGCTGAGGATTTGCTTAGTCTCACAAGCTTGGGCTTCCGTGGTGAAGCTCTTCCGTCCATTGCCTCCGTATCTAACTTTACTTTGCTTACTCGTCCTGAAACTGAAGAATTTGCTACTTCCATTCGTATTGATGGTGGTACAAATATGGAGGTTTCTTCCGCAGGTGGTACTCAAGGTACTACTGTCATTGTAGAAAACTTATTCTTCAATGTACCTGCTCGCAGAAAATTCTTGAAAACAGTTTCTACTGAAGGTCGTTATATTTCTGAGCTGCTTACTAAGCTTGCTCTGGCTCGTCCCGATGTACACATAACCTTGAAAAATAATGACAAGGAAGTTTTAAATGCTCCTGGTGATGGTGATTTGAAAAATACCATTCGTCAGCTCTACGGCAAGAATGTTTCTGAAGAGCTTTTGCTAGTGGATTTCAAGGACCCCAAGGTTAAGATTTCTGGTTACATTGGCAAGCCCACTTTATTAAAAAATACTCGTCAATGGCAAACCATTCTTGTTAATGGTCGTTCTGTGCAAAATAAAATGCTGGCAAAGGCCATTGA
>DCHQ01000029.1:11306-14075 GCA_002314855.1 Lachnospiraceae bacterium UBA1748 | reverse complement strand
ACTTCAATCTTTCAAGATATGAAGGTGGGGATAATATTATAGATTCATTTAGTCTGTCAGTGGATTATGATGGTCAGAATCACTACGATGATAGTAGCGCCTTTAAATACCGCGATGAAGAAATCACGATGGACGAATATGAGAAGTTATATGGTGAAATCTTTGATAAGGAAGTATCTGTAAGAAAAGATATTAGTGGGGCGCTTAGCGGTGATATATTTGATGGAAATGTATCAGAGATTCTTAAGCTATATGAAGCGTCTGATTCAGAGAAGATATATCAGCATACGGATAGATTTAACTGTTTGGTGGAGTCATATTTTGATGAAAGTAAGAATCTTTACTACAATTTTTTTGCTTATTCATTTGTGGATAACAGCGGCTATGTTTTTTGCTACTCTGTACGCACGCTTAAAGATGGTGTAGAAATGTATAATGATGGTTTTTCTAGTAAAATTCCTGATTTGAATGATTTCACAGCAACAGATGGAAGTGATGGCAGCCAGTTTGTAGAAGACTGGTATGAGAAAAAAGAATACGACGGAGAATTAATTAGGTCTTACACATCAGGTGGTAAGTCTTTATACACAATAAATAAGTGTGATGAAGAAGGTGATGAGATAGAACTCGTTTCATGTGAATATTTTTATGATGCTGAGGGCAATCTGGATTACTTTGTAAAATATCAAAATCCATGGTTGTGGGGAACACCATGGCAAACAAAGGCGTATTACTATGATAAGGAAGGATTATGTACAAGCGCTTCATATTATATAACACATGGTTCTGTAGATATTTATTATGTATATGCCAATGGTCAACCAAAGTATGCTATTGTGTTCGACAATTTTTTAGGTTATCTGGATATAGTCAAGTATTAACAGATCTTTAATAGAGTATAAAACTGTAGTGACATTGCTTACTACAGTTTTTTATTATTTGTAGAAATTGCTAAAATATGGTAAAATTTCGGTATATGTCATATTAGGGGAAGTGTTCTGTTTTTGTTCAGTTTTAAGTAAACAGATGACGAATAGAACACAGACAGAACATGAATTGAACATGTAAATATTGAATGGAGAAGATAAATGGGAGATATATCTAATACACAATATTTCAAAGTTGATGCAGAGCCAGAAGATAGTGTACAGGCTATATTAGCAGAGGTTTATGATGCCCTTTCAGAGAAAGGTTATAACCCAGTCAATCAGATAGTTGGTTATATTATGTCTGGTGATCCAACATACATCACAAGCTATAGAAATGCAAGAAGCATCATTATGAAGGCTGAGAGAGATGAGCTTGTTGAGGAGATGCTTGAGACATATATTAAATATAATGGATGGGATAAAGAGGCACCTCGCGTATGAGTAGAATAATGGGATTAGACTTTGGTAGTAAAACAGTGGGCGTTGCAATCAGTGACCCACTTTTTATCACTGCACAGGGTAAAGAGATTATTAGAAGAGAACGTGAGAATAAGCTTCGTCAGACACTTGCGCGTATAGAAGAGCTTATCCAGGAATATGAAGTTTCTGAGATAGTTCTTGGCTGCCCTAAAAATATGGACGGTAGCGAGGGTGAAAGAGTAGAAAAGACCAAGGCATTTAAGGAAGACCTTGAGCGAAGAACAGGGCTTACAGTTAATCTTTGGGATGAGCGTCTTACTACAGTGGCTGCTGATAAGTATATGATGGAAGCAGGTATCAGAAGAGAGAATCGTAAGGATTATGTGGACGAAATAGCTGCTGTATTTATATTGCAGGGATATCTTGATAGCAGAAGCTAGTTTTACTAATTGTTTAGGAATTGTTATATGGAAAAGATTATTATTTCTCCAGAGGGAGAAGAAAAAATAGAATTATTCGTACTCGAGCAGACAACAATCGGAGGTATTGATTACTTCCTTGCCACAGAAAGTGAAGATGGTGATTGTGATGCTCTTATTCTCAAGGACTTGTCAAAGAGAGAGGACAGCGAGGCAGTATTTGAAGTAGTATCCGATGATGCTGAGCTTGATGCTGTAGCCAAGGTTTTTGAAAGTCTCCTTGATGATATTACCTTTAGTGCGGATGAAGAGTAGGTAAAAGAGGAAGGTTTAAGAGTGAAGAAGACAATTGATGAGAGCACTCAGAGCGTAAGGGTTATTCCACTTGGCGGATTAGAGCAAATAGGAATGAACATTACTGCATTTGAGACTGCGGACAGCATATTTATTCTGGACTGTGGGCTAGGTTTTCCAGAAGACGATATGTTTGGTATTGACTTGGTAATACCAGATACTACTTATCTTCAGGATAATATCAGTAAGATAAAGGGTTTTGTTATTACCCATGCGCATGAGGATCATATAGGTGCATTGCCTTATGTGCTTAAAAATATTAATGTACCTATTTATTGTACAAAGCTTACCATGGGTATTATCGAGCATAAGCTTGAGGAACATGGGTTAAATGATATAGTAACCAAAAAGGTTATTAATTTTGGACAGACTATAACTCTTGGTGACTTCCACGTGGAGTTTATTAAGACTAATCATAGTATTGTTGATGCAGCAGCACTTGCAATATATACACCTCAAGGAATCATTATTCATACAGGTGATTTCAAAGTGGACTATACTCCTATTTATGGAGATTCCATTGATCTGCAGAGATTTGCGGAGCTTGGTAAAAAGGGTGTGCTTGCACTTATGTGCGATAGTACTAATGCTGAGAGACCTGGATTCACTCCTTCGGAGAGAACTGTTGGTCAGACACTTAAGTCCAT
>DCHQ01000029.1:6432-11237 GCA_002314855.1 Lachnospiraceae bacterium UBA1748 | reverse complement strand
GACCGTGTTCAGCAGATTATTAATACAGCGTACGAATTTGGCAGAAAGGTTGCCATTGAAGGACGCAGTATGGTCAATATTATTGAGACTGCAACAAGGCTTGAGTATCTTAAGATACCAGAGAATACACTTATGGATGTGTCGCAGCTACGAGATTATCCTGATGAAAAGACTGTTATTATTACAACTGGTAGTCAGGGTGAGCGTCTTGCAGCACTTAGTCGTATGGCTAATGGCACACATAAAAAAGTATCCATAGGTCCTAAAGATACTATTATTTTCTCATCACATCCTATACCAGGAAATGAGAAGGCAGTTACTAAAATTATTAACGAGCTGTTCCTTAAGGGCGCTGATGTAATATTCCAGGATACACACGTATCGGGACATGCGTGCAGAGAGGAAATAAAGCTTATATATTCGCTGACTCAGCCAAAGTTCGCTGTTCCAGTGCATGGTGAATACAAGCATCTTATGGCACAGGCCAAGATTGCCGAGGAAATGGGGGTTTCCAAGGAAAATGTATTCATACTTCACAGCGGAAGCGTACTCGAGTTTGCCAATACGGAAGCAGATATTGTAGGCGAGGTTGAAGCCGGAGCAGTACTTGTTGATGGACTTGGCGTAGGTGATGTTGGTAATGTGGTTCTTAGAGACAGGCAGAAACTGGCCGATGAAGGTATTGTTGTTGTAGTAATAGCTATGGACAATTATAGTGGTCAGATTGTGGCAGGACCTGAGATATCAACAAGAGGTTTCGTATACGTGAAGGAAGCCGATGATCTGCTGGAGGAGGCCCATGGCATTGTGGAGCAAAGCATATGCTATGTTCAGGATAACAGCGTGACAGACTGGGGGAAGATTAAAAATATTATCAAGGATAACCTTGGTGAATTCATATGGAAGAAGACAAAGCGTCGTCCTATGATTATGCCAGTTATCATTGAAGTATAAGATATTAAGATTGGGGTTACAAATATGAATGAAATTGCTACAGAGGTTGATCAGCTTATAGAAGCTGTAAAACAGTCCAAGACTTTTCAGGAGTATGATAAGCAGAGGAATCTTATTAACGAAGATGCAGAGCTTAAGCAGCGCATTAACAAATATCGTGAGGAAGTATTCCGCTTACAGAACAGCTGTGATGACAACAATATTCATGCTAAGATGAATGAATTCGCAGAAAGAAATGCGGAGTTCCTTGAGGATATTCGTGTCAGTGCTTATCTTGATGCAGAGAATAATCTTTGCCGTATGCTTCAGGAGCTTACAAGCAGCGTAATTGAGAGTCTTGAGTTCGAGTAGGGATACTGGAGACACAAGTGAAAACTAGAGATTTAGTATTTAGAATATTTAAAACCTGTATAGCCATAGCTATCGCTATGGTTATTTGCATGTTTGTATACAGAACAGCATCCAAAGCGTATAACTTTGGTTTTCGTATTTTTTCGGAAGAGCCTATGACAGCTCCTCCAGGATATACTATGTCAGTGGCAATAGTTGAAGGAAAGTCTGCTATGGAGATAGGAGAAATCCTTGAGGAAAAAGGACTTATTGATAGTGCATTCCTTTTCTATATTCAGGAAAAGCTTTCTGATTATCATGATCAGCTTCAGCCAGGTATATATGAACTTAGTACAGCTATGACACCATTAGAGATGATGGCTATTATGGCTGCGACTCCAGAAGATGTTTTTGGTGAGGAAGATTATGAAACACCTATAAGCTCTGATGCTCAGGCGGCTATGGGACTTGATATAGAGCCTATGGATGGAGCAGTAGATATGGATGTTACAGGAGGCGGCGAATAATGCTGGGCGAGGAAAGAGTAGCATCATTTATTGAGTCTCTTGATAGAGGTAATTCAGAATTATTAAATGCTATTGAAAAAGAAGCGCTTCGTGATGAGGTTCCTATTATCCGAAAGGAAACTCAGAGCTTACTTCGTTATCTGATTAAGGCACACCAGCCAGAGAAGATTCTGGAGGTTGGTACAGCCACAGGTTTTTCAGGACTTCTTATGTGGGAGGCTTCTGGCAAAAAGGCGAGTATTACAACTATTGAGAAATACGAGAAGCGTATTCCAGAGGCGAGAAGCAATTTTGAAAAAGCCGGAGCCAGTGATAGCATTACTCTTTTAGAGGGAGATGCTCTTGAAATATTAAGTGCAATGCAGGGCGAGTTTCCGTTTATATTTATGGATGCAGCCAAGGCTCAGTACATTAATTTATTGCCAGATGTTACACGACTTCTTACGAAGGGTGGAATACTGGTTACTGATAATATTCTTAAGGGCGGCGATATTTTGGAGTCAAGATACGCAGTGACAAGAAGAGATAGAACCATTCATACAAGAGTAAGAGATTATCTTTACGAGCTTACACATTCTGATACATATGAAACAGTAATACTTAATAATGGTGATGGTGTTTCATTGTCAGTTAAGTTAAAATAATATAATTCATTATTTAGGAAGAAATATATGAGTAGACCAGAAAGACCGGAGTTACTTATACCGGCCAACAATTTAGAAGTATTAAAAACAGCAGTTATATATGGAGCTGATGCAGTATATATTGGTGGAGAAGTATTTTCACTAAGAGCTAAGGCTAAAAACTTTACAGACGAAGAGATGGCTGAGGGTATAGCATTTGCTCACTCGAGAGGCGTTAAGGTATATGTTACAGCCAACATTCTTGCTCATAATGGTGACCTCGAGGAGGCACGTAGTTATTTTGCAAGGCTAAAAGACATTAAGCCAGATGCTCTTATTATTTCTGATCCAGGTGTCTTTACTATTGCAAAAGAGATATGCCCAGAAATAGATATTCATATATCAACTCAGGCTAATAACACTAACTATGAGACATATAAGTTTTGGTGGAAGCTTGGCGCTACAAGAGTAGTATCAGCAAGAGAGTTGTCTCTTGAAGAGATTAAGGAAATCAGAGCTAACATTCCTGATGAAATGGAAATAGAATCCTTTATTCATGGAGCTATGTGTATTTCATATTCTGGACGATGTCTTCTTTCCAACTATTTTACAGGAAGAGATGGTAACCAGGGAGCTTGCACTCATCCATGCAGATGGAAATATACAGTATGCGATGGCAAGGAAGATAAGAGCATAGAAGATGAGCATGAGCTTCATTACTATGTTGAGGAGGAGCAGCGAAGAGGCGAGTTCCTTCCTGTCATTGAGAATGAACGTGGAACATATATATTCAATTCCAAGGATTTATGTATGATAGAGCATATACCAGATGTTATCGATGCTGGTATTGACAGTCTTAAGATAGAAGGTCGTATGAAGACTGCGCTTTATGTTGCCACGGTAGCTCGTACATATAGGAAGGCTCTTAATGATTATTATGAGTCATTAGAAAAATACCAGAGCAATATGGACTGGTATAAGGACGAGATAAGTAAGTGTACTTATAGGCAGTTCTCAACAGGATTCTTCTACGGAAAACCTACTCATGAAAATCAGATATATGACAGTAACACATATATCAATGAGTATGTATATCTAGGAACAGTCCTTGAGATTAAAGATGGCAAGGCTCTTATCCAGCAGAAGAATAAATTCTGTGTGGGCGATGAGGTTGAGCTTATGAAGCCTGATGGAAGAAACGTATCAGTAAAGGTCATTGATATGGAGACACAGGACGGTGAGCATGTTGATAGCTGTCCTCACTCAAAGCAAATGATATGGCTGACACTTAGTGAGCTTCCTGATCAGTACGACATTATCAGGGTACAGGCCGATGAGGCATGATATAAACAATTAAATATTAGGAGAAAAAAATGAACGAAGTTAAAAAGGCGGATAACATTAACATCGAAGAAATTTTTGGTGAAAATGTATTTAACCTCGGCACAATGAAGAAGTGGCTTCCAGACGAAGCCTATTTTGAAGTGGAAAAAGTATCGGAGCACGGTGGTGAGCTTTCAAAGAAAACAGCCGATATCGTAGCAAAGTCTATGAAGGATTGGGCAGTTTCTAAGGGCGCAACACACTATACTCACTGGTTTCAGCCACTTACAGGAACAACAGCTGAAAAGCATGATTCCTTTGTAACACATCCTGACAAAACAGGAAAAATGATTATGGAGCTTTCCGGTAAGGAGCTCGTTAAGGGTGAGGCAGATGCTTCATCATTCCCATCAGGTGGTCTTCGAGCTACATTCGAAGCACGTGGATATACTGTTTGGGATATTACCTCCCCAGCATTTATTAAGGAAGATGCTACAGGAACTATTCTTTGTATTCCTACAGCATTCTGCTCATACAAGGGTGAAGCTCTTGATAAGAAGACTCCACTCCTTCGCTCTATGCAGGCCATTAATGAGCAGTCTCTTCGTATTGTAAGATTATTTGGTAATACTAAGGCTACTAAGGTTACTCCATCAGTTGGACCAGAGCAGGAGTATTTCCTTATAGATAGAGAAAAGTATTTAAAGAGATATGACCTTATATATTCTGGTAGAACACTTTTTGGTGCCAGTGCGCCAAAGGGCCAGGAGATGGACGATCACTACTATGGATGCATCAGAGAGCGTATCGGTGCATACATGAAGGATATAAACATCGAGCTTTGGAAGCTTGGTGTTACAGCTAAGACTCAGCACAATGAGGTTGCGCCAGCTCAGCATGAGCTTGCACCTATTTATGAGACAGCTAATATTGCTGTTGATCATAACCAGCTCGTAATGGAGGTTATGAAGAAGGTGGCTGAGAGACATGGTCTTACATGTCTTCTTCATGAGAAACCATTTGCAGGTATTAATGGTTCAGGTAAGCA
>DCHQ01000029.1:1998-6366 GCA_002314855.1 Lachnospiraceae bacterium UBA1748 | reverse complement strand
GATACACCTAATGAGAACATTCAGTTCCTCTTAGTACTTGCCTGTGTTATGAAGGCTGTTGATACTCATGCAGACCTTCTTAGAAGAAGTGCTGCTGACGTTGGTAATGACCTTCGTCTTGGTGCTGATGAGGCTCCACCAGCTATTATCTCTATTTTCCTTGGCGAGCAGCTTGAAGATGTTGTTAAGCAGCTTGTAGAGACAGGTGAGGCAACTCACTGTATGGAGAAGCCAGTACTTGAAACAGGTGCTGATTCACTTCCAGACCTGCTTATCGATCCAACAGATAGAAACAGAACATCACCATTTGCATTTACTGGTAATAAGTTCGAGTTTAGAAGTGTTGGTTCAGCAGACTCAATTGGTGATCCTAATATTATACTTAACACCATCGTTGCAGAGGCTTTCTGTGAGGCAGCCGATGTATTAGAGAAAGCAGATGATTTTGAGAATGCAGTACATGACCTTATTAAGGAGTACCTTACTAAGCATCAGAGAATCATCTTCAATGGTGATGGTTATTCTAAGAGCTGGGTGAAGGAAGCTGAGAGACGTGGTCTTCCTAATATTCCTACAATGGTTGATGCCATTGATGCTCTTACAACAGATAAGGCAGTTAAGCTTTTTGAGAAGTTTAGTATTTACACTAAGCCAGAACTTGAGTCTAGAAAAGAGATTTTATACGAAATCTATTCTAAGACAATCAATATCGAAGCTAACTGTATGATCGAGATGGCTAAGAAGCAGATTATTCCAGCAGAGCTTAAGTTCGTGAAGAATCTTGCAGAGACAGTAAGCTTATCTAAGACTATCGGAAGCGACTGCAAGGTTGCAGAAGAATTACTTGTTAAGGTCAATGATATTCTTGGACAGGTTAATAGCGCGCTTATCAATCTTGAAACACAGCTTGCAGCAGCCAAGGCTATTAAGGGCAACAAAGAAAAAGCATTTGCTTACAGGGATAATGTAAAGACAGCCATGGATGCACTTAGAAAACCAGCAGATGAACTTGAGAAGATTACTGACAAGGAAATCTGGCCATTCCCAACTTATGAAGATCTCCTCTTCGAGGTATGATACCTTGGGGACGGGGTTAGTGGTTCATTTTGTGGCAAAAATGGCCTGTAAATAAAAAGTATTGGAGTACAAAAACAATGATTTATAATAACGTACTAGAAGCAATGGGGCAGACTCCTATTATTCAGCTGGGCAGAATGGTTCCAGAGGATTCAGCTAGAGTATTAGTTAAGTTTGAAGGCCTTAATGTAGGTGGTTCCATAAAAACAAGAACAGCCTACAATATGATAGAGCAGGCTGAGAAGGATGGACTTCTGAGGCCAGACTCTATTATTGTAGAGCCTACTAGTGGAAATCAGGGTATAGGACTTGCTCTTGTTGGTGCAGTTAAGGGATATGAGACCATTATCATTATGCCAGATTCAGTTAGCCATGAAAGAAAGATGCTTGTTGAGCATTACGGTGCCAAGGTAATTTTAAAGCATGATGCAGGTAATATTGGTGACTGTATTGATGAGTGTGCCAAGGAAGCTATGAAGATGAAGGCTGAGAATCCAAGAGTATTTGTACCTCAGCAGTTTGAGAACGATGCTAACCCTGCAGTACATAGATTCCATACAGGACTTGAAATCTTAGAGCAGGTGGCTGGTCCAATCGATGGATTCTGTTCAGGTATTGGTACAGGCGGTACTATTTCAGGTATTGGTGAGACATTAAAAGCACTCAATCCAGATATAACTATATGGGCTGTTGAGCCTGAAAATGCTGCTATCCTTGCAGGTGGTACAGTTAGTACACATATTCAGATGGGTATCGGTGATGGACTTATTCCTAAGGTACTTAACCAGAATATATACGAAGAGATTGCTATTATTACAGATGAAGAGGCTCTTCAGACAGCCAAGGATCTTGCAAGACTTGAAGGTCTTATGTGCGGTATATCATCAGGAACAAATGTGGCAGCGGCACTTCGACTTGCTAAAAAACTTGGTAAAGGTAAAACAGTTGTTACAGTACTTCCAGATACAGCTGAGAGATATTTCTCAACACCATTATTTGAATAATTTCTAATAATATCAAAAAGATAAAAAAGTGCTTGCATTTTATATAACGTTGTCATATAATACTCTTTGCGAGTGTTAAGGACTTGCAAGCATATAGCGCTATGGCCAAACGGTAAGGCAACGGATTCTGATTCCGTCATTTCCAGGTTCGAATCCTGGTAGCGCTGGTAGAAACCGATTGAGCAATCAATCGGTTTTTTTATTTCTAAAATCCTTTATTTAAGCCTTTTCAGGGCTATTCAGTAATATGAATTCCACTTTATTTATCAGTAAATTATTACTTTGTATTTCGTTTTTGTCAGAGCTTTTTCGGATAAAAATGGAAATAATTTGTGCAATAATTTGTGCACGTTATTTTCTCTTGATGTTTTTTAAGGAGAAAAAGATGAGTGATGGAGTTTTTAGAAGAAAAAAAGGATATACCGTAGTACAAAATATGGTAGCTAAGGATGGCACATTATCATTACGAGCTAAAGGACTGTATCTTCTTATACAGGCCAATATTTCTATGCCAGATAAAGATTGGTACAAATCTGCTTTTGAGAAGATGTGTAACGAAGGTTCTAAATCGTTTGATGGTGCTTGGAAAGAACTTAAGGAGAGAGGTTTATTAAGAAAGCATGTATATAAAACTGAAAAGAATAAATTCAGAACAGAATATGAACTTATGGACGAGCCTAATGATGAGCCTCATACATATTACTATGATAAGAATGGTGAATTAAGTTCTACCAATCTAGGAAAGATTGATAGGCCTATTTTAGGACATACCCCAAAGGGAGAAGTCCCTAATGGAGACATCCCTGAAGGATATATCCCCAATGGTGCAGACAATAATATAAATACTAATAATATAAATAATAGATATATAAATACTGAGATTAATAATTCTTCTTCTTCCCAGGACGAAGAATCAACTTCGCTTGGATCAAGAATAGAGAAACAGATCCGAGTAAAAGAATTATGTATTGAAAATCCGAATAAAAAGAATGAAATTGAGAAGGTTATTAACTTGATCAAAAATGCATTGATTAATAAAAGAAGTGTATTAGCTAACGGCAAATATCACGATTTTGATGAAGTGAAAAATCGTTTTCTAAAGTTATCCAAAGAGCAAATTCAAAGTGTAATTAATAAGATTCCAATCGATAAAAGTCATACAAAAAATCTTGATAATTATATTCTTGCGATGCTGTTTAATGAGCCACCAGTGCGAGCAAAGGAATCGTATGGACCAATAGTAATTCCAGCTAATAGATCTAAAGAAAAAAGTGATTTTTGTAGTATGAAAAAACGCAATTATGATTTCGATGAGTTACTGCGAATAGCTAGAGTAAATTAGTGAATAAGAGTGCTAAATAAAAGGTCTTTTATCGTTTTAGATTAGCAAGCACTGAATGGAGATATCTCCATTCGATTTTTAGCTTTTTTGCTCACGCTAATTCAGCTAAAAATGCTTGTTGGGATATCCCAAACCCTTATGAAATATTTTTATAATTATCAATGGTTAGATTTGAAAATTTAATGTTTTTTATCGTTGCATAATTCTATTATTTTGAAAAAATGCAATTGAGTTCTAATACTATTTGGCAATTTTTTTTCGGATGATATATTCGTTGTTGAGAAAGAATATATACAATGTGAAAGGGTTATAAATATGAAAGAGTATGCATATATAAGAGTGTCGTGTCAGGAGCAAAATGAAGAGAGGCAGATGGTCGCCATGCGGGAGCGAGAGGTTCCCAGTGATAATATATTTATAGACAAACAATCAGGAAAAGATTTTAATAGACCAAACTATAAAAACATGGTTAAGGCTTTGCAAGAAGGAGATCTATTATATATTTTGAGTATCGACAGGTTGGGAAGAAATTATGAAGAAATACAAGAGCAATGGCGGGTGCTGACAAAAGAAAAGAATGTGGATATATGTGTAATTGATATGCCACTATTAGATACAAGAACATGTAAAGATCTTATGGGAACATTTATTGCTGATCTGGTACTGCAAATATTATCTTTTGTTGCCCAAAGTGAGCGTGAAAATATACGAAAGCGTCAAGCACAAGGTATTGCAGCTGCAAAAGCAAAGGGAATTAAATTTGGCCGGCCAGAAATACCCGTACCTGATGATTTCACACAACTTGTCAAAGCCTGGGAAAATGGCAAGCTACCAATAGAGGAAGCTATCAATATTAGCCATATGAGTGAAAGCACTTTTTATAGGCGGGTACGTGAATTAAGAAAATCGAATGATAAATAAGAAAAAAACTGTCAAAAGGTGTAC
>DCHQ01000029.1:229-1888 GCA_002314855.1 Lachnospiraceae bacterium UBA1748 | reverse complement strand
AGACTTAATGTACAAGGCTTGTCTAAGTTTGAAATATACATTTATCAAAAAGTACACTTTTTGAGTAAAGCAGTTAGTTAAAGGCTATTTATGAAGGTGGAAATATTAATTGTATGCCAATTAAGAAACGTACACTAATACGGTTAGGGAGTTGTCTAATTATATTAATGATAGGTGCTGGCGTTTATGTGGTATATAATCCTAAAGCACTGTTTTTAACTTGTTTGGGTGTAAATTTGCCATATTTGGTTAATTCTTCAAGGTCTTTGGTTAGTACGATGATAAGCTCATATTTAGCAGATTATTTATGGGCGGTATCTTTTACGATGATTATTCAAAGCGTAATGGATTTAAAGAGGGAATGGATTTGTCTTTTGCTATTATGTCCGTTGTTGGGAGTGTTTTTTGAAGTTATGCAATACCTAAACTGGGTGAGCGGAACTTCGGATATTTTAGATGTTTTGGTATATTATTTAGGTTCATTAACCGTGATAATGATGGAGAAATTTTTTCAAGGAGGAAAAAAGTATGAGGAAAGCTAAATTATTGGGAGTGATACTTGCAAGTTGTGCGTTTATGGCATTTGCATTAGGAAGTGGTGAAAGCAGTTCAAGTTCAAGTACATCCACAAAAGTTGGGGAAGTGTCAGAGAAAGAAGATAAGACTGATTCTGCTAAAGAGTCGTCAGAAGAAAAAGAAGTAAAAGAAGAAAAAATTGAGAACAAAGAAGAAAACTATGTTGGCGATGTATGCATGGATGGTGATGTAAAAATCACATATGTTAAGAGTGGTGTATATGAAGAGACCAATCAGTTTTTGCAGCCAGCTGAAGGCAATCAGTATGTATATATTGAATTATATGCGGAAAATACAGGTAATAAAGATTCTAGTATTTCTTCATTCAGCTTTGAGTGTTACGCAGACGGATATGCTGTGGATCAAAATTATACAGGTTCGACATTTGATGGAACATTATCTGCCGGAAGAACAATGACTGGGCAGGTTGTATATGAAGTACCTATAGATGCACAGGAAATTGAATTTGAATATTCTTTAAATGCTTGGACTTCTGAACATGTCAAATTTATATATGAGGGTGAAAAAGATAGTGGTTTTGTTCCTGAAGCTAATACAGCTGTATCAGCTGATGCATATAAGGTTGGAGATATTATTGAAACAGATGACTTAAGAATTACATATCTATCGTGTGGACAGTTTGAATCTGATAATATGTTTATACAGCCAAAGGATGGATATAAGTATTTGTATCTTGAACTTGAAGTTGAAAATATATCAGATAGAGATCAGACAGTTTCATCATTCTCATTCGACTGTTTTGCGGATGGAGCTGCATGTGATCAATCGTATTATACTGGAGATGATGATTTGGATGCGACTATTTCCGCTGGTAGAAAGACTAAAGGAAGAGTTGTCTTTGAAATTCCTAATGAAGCGACTACAGTAGAATTTGAGTACTTAGATAATTTCTGGACATCAGGTAGAGTAATATTCTTATATGAGTAACTGTATATAAATAGCTACTATATTACAGGAGATGAATTAACGGCGGGTACTTACCCGCCGTTTTTCATTTAAGTATAAAAAAGGCGTATTATTTGCTTTCATTCAGTGAATATAGTGCTACTCAAGATGAAATCT
>DCHQ01000029.1:0-187 GCA_002314855.1 Lachnospiraceae bacterium UBA1748 | reverse complement strand
TTCTTGATTTTCTTGATAATATTAATTATACTAAATATATGAATAAAGATTCTGTGTGTGCAAACACATAAGATATATGGGCTGATCGAAAGATCCTGGTCCACCAAGGGCGGGGAAGTTCCTCGCCATTTTTATTTAAGGAGAAATATGAAAATCAGTGATTTAAGTATATTTGTAGATGAATCTG
>DCHQ01000001.1 GCA_002314855.1 Lachnospiraceae bacterium UBA1748 | reverse complement strand
CCCTTAATCAGTATTGGTGTTTTCTCTCTTGAAAGCTCTATTAATATTTTATATTCACTGTTTTCCTTATCGAGCGTATCGATAAGTGTTTCCATTAAACTAGCCAAATGTAATACCTATACCTTTGTCTGAACACAAAGTGCCCGCGACGATTTCTCGTCACAGGCACTGCAATAGTCGTGTTATTAATTTTTATTTATAAGCGACTAAGCAAATGCCTGCGAGAGTTTCTCCATGATCTTATCAGCAAAATCCTGGCCGCTTACATCATAAGTTCCATTATCAATAGCACTCTTAAGCTCACTAACTCTATCAGCTCTTACATCAGGAGCTTCACTAACTGCCTGCTTAGCAATAGTAAGGTCTTTACCTGCGCTTGAGATATTGAGTTTGTCTCTAAAATCAGCGTTAGCTGCTGGCTTAGCTGTATTAGCTGGCTTAGATAAATTGTAGAGCTGCTGGATATTTGAATAGCTTTCAATTCTCATATTGATGCCTCCTTCCTTTCCTTCTTATCACTTATATCGGACGTTTCTATCACAACTTTAGTGTTTTTGTAAAAAATTTTTAAAAAAAGTTGTATAAAAAATATAAAACCTTAAATATCCATGTTTTGCATTTGCTTCTTCATCATAGCTTTATTCATATACATACGTTCATCAGCTATTCTAAAGGTTTCGTTAAGAGCCTCTGGTGTATCACCAACCATTACCGCCATACCACATGCTATTGATACTCTCTCAACCAGTGACTCATTTTTAATTGACTCATCCATACTACTTCTGAATGTATCGATTAGACTTCCCCTGTTATTGTAGTCATCGCCTTTAAGTACAGCCACAAATTCATCACCGCCAATTCTAAATACAGGGCTGTGCTTAAACACCGTGCATATCAGCTTACAACAATTCTTGATATATTCATCACCAAGCTCATGCCCCAGGTTATCATTAATCATTTTCAGATTATTAATATCAAAAAGAATTATTGCAAAATCACATTCATTATTAGTAACCATCTTTTCCTCAAGAGAAGACTTATACTTTTCATAGGCCACTCTATTACGAACATGAGTAAGCGGATCATCATGCATAAGATCAGCCAGTTTATCATAAAGATTCGTAAGCTGAAGATTCTTTTTGTAAGCCTCCAGTGTACATATTAATCTTTCATGGAAAGAGTAATAATAGCTTTCTTCAAAGAACATATTATTCTTTCCAAACACTGAATATCCATACATAATGCCATCAAGATACGATGGAAGTAGGATATAAACAGTATTATCACGGTCATCTTTATATTGATAATACTCTGGCAATAACTCCTTAATACCCACATCTGTTACCGACGCGGCAAAGTCACCATTATCACGCCCCACTATTACATCCATTCTGCTGGCATACTCGAACTTTGGCTCATCACCCACATTCAATTCACCAAGCTTGGCCACCTTTGAATCAAGTAACCAGTAAAATACAGGACCTTCATGCCCAATATTTTTATTAAAATGATCCTGCATGGTCTTGGCAAGGTTTGAATATCTGTCAGACTGAAGTATTGTTTTCTCAATCTCTCTTATTCGGTCAGTAGTAAATCGGTCTGCCAGTGTCTTTTCTGGCTTGTGTCTACCTAATGAACGTCTTGCTTCATTTTCACCACGACACTCCTCACAACCGCAGCTCTCTCCTGGATATGCGTTGCACTTTATCAGCTTATTAACCTTTTCACCCGAAATAAGCTGATTCATAAGTGCCTCTGCAGTTGTCTTGCCTATTTCCTTCTGATTCTGATCAACAGTCGCAATAGAAGGATAAAATACCTGGCTATCAGATGTTGCGTCAAATCCTGATACTATAAAATCATCTGGTACATTAAAACCAAATTTATTAATCTGCGCTACTGCGAACATAGCAAGCATATCATTGGCTGTAATAAATGCATCTGGATAATCTTTTGGTTTTCTATCCGTGAAAACTTTCCCTATAAAATCAGCTGCGCTTAGAATAGACCAGTTCGAATAGTGAAGATTTTCTGGCTTAAGCTCAAGATTATGCTTCGAAAGAGCATCAAGTGCACCCTGAAGTCTTGCATTAGAGTCTTCATTTTCCATGGAACCAGCTATGAAAGAAACATTTTTTACATTATGCTTTTCTATCAAATGCTCCACAAGATCATACATACCGGTATAGTTATCTACAGCTACATACGAAAATCTGTCATCCTGAATGCCAACTGCAACCGTTGGTATCTCGGCTTCAGCACATTTATCGCACAGCTTCTCTATGGCCTCCACGAAATTAAGACCTGGACCATAGATAATCGCTGCATCAAAGGTCTTGAGATCTGGCAAATCAAATATTGAATTTTCAGCCATTCTTTGAGTCTCGCTATGTCCATAGGCTGCATGACTCATAAACAGGAAGAAATCAGCATGTTTTGGTGGTATAGCTTCTGTAAGGCCCTCTATAAAGCCCCCAAGATTGCTTCCATTAAATCCATTGCCAAACACAGCTATTCTTCTTTTAGACTTAGGTTTTCTCAATTCAAATGTACCCCATTCATCGATACTGCTGCCACCTTGTTACCAAGGTTATCTGTTATATCGATATTATAAAAACAATTACTACGTCCGTCCTTAATCAAATGACTCTCACCTATAAGGGTATCGCCCTTGGCCACACCCATATAGGATATTTGTCCTACCACCGATACAGTACCAGGATTCTGATGATTGGCTGCTACTGCAAAGGTAAAATCAGCCAGGGTATAGATGGCTCCACCCATTACTGTCCCTCTTGCATTAACATGCCTGTCATCAATCTTCATACTGCATTTGGCATATCTATCACCAACCTCATCGATAACTATACCTGATGTGGAGGTTGCAAATATATCTCCAGCAAAAAATAATCTTGCCTTCTCTAAATCTGTCATAATTATTACTTCCTGAATCAAGATTTTATTTCTTAATCACTACTGCATAAGCTCTGTAAGAAGTACTGCAAGTGGTGAATTCCAGTAAATAGTTACTTCGTTGGAAGCATAGCTCTGCTGGTTATCAGCATAACACTTAGCTGGTGGAAGTCCCTGACATACATTGGCAATATATGGATCCTCAAGACCCTTGTTAGGACCACCAACAAGCATACCCTTTACTGTGCTACCTGTTGCTGATGAAGTTCTGTGATGTGTATCATCTGGACATAAAGTACCATAACCTGTTACGTAACACATTGAAAGGCTATTCTCACCAAGAAGGTAATCAAGCTGTCTCATTGCAAGGTCTGAATACTTGCTGTCGCCAGTAAGCTCGCTTGCCCATATAAGGATTCTTGCATTGTTACATACACCAAGGTTACTGCCCCAGCAGTAGCCATCAAGTCCAAGTGAACAGTCATAGCCATCAACCTTGGCATTCTCAACGAATTTATCTGCCTCAGCTATAATAGCTTTCTTAACATCGTCATTATCCTCAAGAAGCATACTTCCGTAAGCACCCATCTCAACCCATCCGTATCCCATAGGAACTGATGAAGCGATGATGCTGTCTACCTGAGTCTTGTACTTAGCATCGCCAGTAGCTGCGTAGAGCATAGCTGCTGCAAAGTAAAGCTCGTCTGTATCTTCCTCATCAGGATATTCACCTGTTGAAATATCACTAGGATTGTGGAAGCCACCCTTACCATGGTTAGCATCCATATAGTCGTAAGCTTTAACTGCTGCTGCAAGACACTGATCAGCAAATGCCTTATCGTATGAAGCATAAACCATAGAAGCCTTGGCCATAACACCTGCAAAGTCTCCAGTTGCTGTAGTAGATATTGGTGAAAGAACAAGCTCATCCTTGTCTTCATCTGGCATTATAAATCCAGGGAAAGCCTTGGTTGTTACCTTATGATATACACCGCCAGTAGCTTCGTCCTGCATCTTAAGTAAGAACTCAAGCTCGTATCTTGTTTCATCAAGAATATCAGGAACACCATTGCCACTTTCTGGAATACCCATAGCATCATTGCTCCAAAGCTTAGTATTGTTCTCATAGCAAAGCATAAGATCCATGGCTGTCTGTGCACCTGGTACCACGTACTTACCAAAGTCACCTGCATCATGCCAGCCACCGCTTACATCTTTCTTGTCACTTGTTCCGTATATAGTAGCCATTTCAGTATGACATGCACCATGAGCTACTGCGCCAACCTGGTCGCTTGTAAGCTCCATACCACAGCGCTGTGTGAACATAAATCTTACTACGTCTACAGCAAGCTCATCATAAACGTCATCGCCTACCTTGAATTCATATGACTCCTCGTCGCCTACTACAACCTTGTAAGTTCCAGCTGTCTTAACTTCACTAAAGTCAGCCTTGCATACTGTTTCGCCAACTATATCAGAAGTAATCTCATCTGCTAACTTTCCTGTGTAAACAACTGCGCCGCTTCCATCCACAACAGTGAATTCATCGCCTACGCTATGTTCTCTTACCATTGCTGTCTTAGTAGCACCTGTTAAGTATCCTACCTGATTAACATTAATATTCATACCTGAATCACCTGGCAAACCGCCTGCCACAACATTGTTTCCATCTATAAGACAAAGTGAAACATTATCAAATGAAATTACCTGAGCCTCGTTCTGAGAAAAATCATCAAAAAGTCCAAGGTTGAAGCAAAGTCTTGGAGCAGGATCAGAAGCCTCTTCCATAGTAAATGTAAATGAATATGTGGCCATATCACTTGTAAGGTTAATGATTTCACCAGCATAAGCATGGTAATCACCACCATTAATCTGAAGACGAACTTCAACTGGTCTTTCTATAGTAGCTGATGCATCAAATGAAAACTCATATACACCACCCTGCTGAAGGTTGAAGCCATCATAGTAGAGCTGATTAGCATGCTGAACAGTTCCAAGTGACTTAAGGTAATATGAACCTATTTCATTATCAACTAAAAAGCTTCCTTCACCGTCGGACTCTGTGTATACACCCCAGCCCTCGCTGTCATTAGTAAAATCACCGTTGGCAAGCATGTTTTCTGCTGCTACCTCTGTCGCTGCATCATCTGTATCAGCGTCGTCACTTACCTCATCTGCGCTAATTGCAGTTGGTGGCTCTTCTCTCACTTCCTGGGCATTCTCACAGCCTGTTACAAGTGCTATAGCACCTATTGCTAACATTATTTTTAATATGTTCTTTTTCATTGGATTTATATATCCTTTCCGTAGAATATAGATAGTGTCATTATACAACATTATTAACTAAAAAAGGAAGACAGTCGTCTTCCTTTTTGTTGATACTTACGATGATAATTCGTTATATATATCATTTATTAATATATTATTTCATCTTAATTAATTCGTACTCTCTAGTACCGATTCCAAGCTTCTCAGCATGCTCAAGTGTTTCTCTCCAGCGAACATTAGGATTAGAATTCTTGAAGTGATCCTCCTGCTTTTCCCATCCTGGCTTTCTGATATTGTCGGAAAGCTGAGAGTTAGGCATTGGGTCAGCAGCAAGACACGCATCAACGCAGGCCTGATCAAGTGCAACTGGGTCAAATGAAGCAAACATACCAATATTAGGTAAGATAGGCGCATCATTCTCACTGTGGCAGTCACAGTTAGGTGATACATCGACTATGAGACTAACATGGAAGTTCTGTCTTCCATCGATTACAGCCTTAGTATATTCGGCGATCTTGCAGCCAAGTACTTCATTGGCATTACCAAATGGATTGTAAATAGCATCAAATGAACAAGCACCAAGACAACGTCCACAGCCCTTACACTTATCATGATCGATTACTGCTACTCCTGAATCATAACAGATAGCATTAGAGCCGCACTCCTTGGCACATCTCTTACAGTTCTTGCAAAGCTCAGCATTAACTACTGGCTTACCCTGATTGTGCTGATGCATCTTACCAGCACGGCTACCACAGCCCATACCAATATTTTTAAGAGCACCACCAAAACCGGTACACTCATGTCCCTTAAAATGGTTAAGTGAAATGAATACATCAGCATCCATAACTGCTCTTCCGATATATGCTTCCTTGCAGTATTCGCCGCCTTCAATTGGTACTATTACATCATCAGTACCACGAAGTCCATCGCCTATAATTACGTGACAGCCTGTTGTTGTCTCATTAAAACCATTCTCCTGAGCACAGTCAAGATGCTCAAGTGCGTTCTTTCTTGAACCTGGATAAAGTGTATTACAATCTGTAAGGAATGGCATACCGCCTGCTTCCTTAACAAGATCAGCAACGGCCTTGGCGTAGTTAGGACGAAGATAAGCAATATTACCAAGCTCACCAAAATGAATCTTGATTGCTACAAATTTGTTATCCAAATCCATAGTCTGTAAACCTGCCATGCGGCAAAGTTTCTTAAGCTTTTCTGGTAATCCAACACCATTAGCTGTTCTAAAATCAGTAAAATATACTTTTGATCTTTCCATTATTAATATTAACCTCCAATTGAAAACTACTTCTCATTTTCATCTTATTAGATTTTCTCATTGAATGATTGTTTTATCTAATCAAATTTTGCTACATTACAGTGTCGCTTGTTTTCCTTCCTCGTTATACATTAAGAAAGACCTTGGCATTGCTGCCAAGGTCTTATTCACAAAAGTTATTAAATTAATCCATCCAGATATCTTTAATCTTGTACTTAATAACGCCTGCTGGGCACTCAACTTCAACTGTCTCACCCTTCTTAGCGCCTATAAGTGCAATACCAAGTGGTGACTCATTGGAAATGCTTCCGTTAAGGCTGTCTGCCTCACTAGCACCCTTGATTGTGTATTCCATATCTTCCTTGAGCTCAAGATCAGTAATCTTAACTGTACAACCAAATGATACCTTTGTAACCTTACCGTCTACCGACTCAACATCAACAACTTCAACGTTCTTGAGGAGTTTCTCAAGTTCTTCGATACGAGCTTCAACATCTCTCTGCTCGTCCTTAGCTGCATCATACTCTGCGTTCTCGGAGAGGTCACCCTGCTCACGTGCTTCTTTAATCTTCTGTGAGATTTCTTTACGCTTAACAAACTTGAGTTCTTCGAGCTCTTCCTCGTATTTCTTTAAGCCTTCTCTTGTAAGTAACTTTTTACTTTCTGCCATGGTGTGTCCCTTCCTTTATATAAATATTACAACTATACAAAATAGTATTAGACAATATACTCTAGTCGACCACTAATTATAGCCTATTATGAAACCTACTGTCAATGTACAGTTAATAGCCCTCATAACTATATATATCATAATTCCCCATTGTGACATGGTACTTAAAGCCATACTCCTCTGGACTATTAATATATGTCTTAAGATTATTAATAATCAAATACTTGGTATCAAATGCACCACACTGTTCCCGAAGCTTGGAGAAATCCACGTTATCATCGCACATAACCTCGTAGAACTTGTTACTGTATCCCCAGTTATTACCCCAGTTAATATCAAGCTGCTCACGTCCATATGGCATATATAAATATGGATCATACTGACGAACTATTGTTAACAGCTCAGGAGCAACCGCAACCACTATGTCATCCTCTTCTACTTCATCAAGATAATCGCAAAGACTCATAACTGTTCCATCTATTTTATAAGGATTAGCTGCCTTACCGAAAAATGGATTGGATGTATACACAAGTCTTCCACCCAAAATGAATATGAAGAAAGCCAGTAAAAATCCAGTGATTCTATGGTCCTTAATAAGATTGGTTCCAACATAGGCAAGTCCTATTCCCATGGGTACAAGCCACCACATACGCCAGTATGTATTAACATCAACGAATCTTGTATACAGATAATACATTCCTGGGAAGAATATAAGAATAAGAGTAAATAATGAACCAAATAGCAGGACTGTTCTGTTGCTATAGTTTTTATCAGAAATAGCTATTACTACAAGGCACACAAAGAACAGCACCATAAAAATACCAGTGCCTGTGTACCTAGAATATTCAGCTATAATATTACCGAAATTAAACATATCTCTCTATTCTCTATTATGTCTCTGCCATATGATTTTCATTTCTATCTGGTTCCACCAAACAGATATATCAGTGTATATACCGCACTTGGGATATTCGCTAGTATTCCTCCGATTAATACTCCGAGTCTCTTGTTTCTAACTGAAATGGTAAGTATAACTATTGCCTCATACATAGCTAGGAGAAGTAAACCAAGGCTACTTGCAAAACCTCCTACCAGGTTGCATAGGCCCAGGAGAAAACAGTACCCCATCCATCTATTATCATAATATTTGACACCTGTTTCACTTCGCTGCGTACGCTTACTAATACGAAGCATTAAAAGGATACTAGCTGGTATGGCTATATTAGCTATCATTGATTTTCCCTGCCATGTTCTTGTGAGGAAAAATACTTCGCTTGCATATTCTGATGATGCACCGAATATCTGTACTCCAGAAATGAGCACCATAAAGATAGGTACCTTACTTTCATCATCATCAAAAAGTGCACTAGCCACCTTGTAATATATAAGATATGTGACAATAACAAGAACTGGTGGCATAACGCTGTGAGCAATTATGGCCACATGCTGATGGCTGCCCCTTGCTAAAAAAGCATAAAAGATCGGGAACTGCGATAATGCATGACGCAAATGCAGCCCTTCAAGATATCCTATATATGGGCTTCTGATATAAAGCTCATCAAGCTTATCAGCCATATTGGCTACAGACAGATAATAAGCATCATCACCATTTGGTGTATTGAAATAATAGGCCATGAAAACCTGCCAGCCAAGAAGAATCATGAAGAATAACCACGTCAGTCTGTTCGCGATAGAAATATTCTTAATATTATGAAAGCTGTAATTCTCATAAAATGTTCTGTTGACCATACCAAAAACGACTAGCAAAAAGCCTGCTATGGAAAAACAAAACATTATAATGGAAAAATAATCGGATACATCCGTAAGAGTCATTCCTGTAAGTACGCAAAAAGTACCTACCAGCTGAAATACACTAATCATAAGTAGCCAGCCGGCAAGATATATGGAGCTTGGTCTTTTATGCTTCTTCTCAACAACGCTTACAAGTAATACGCCGGAAAAAAGAGGTACAAAGACTAACCACAATGTAAAAAATACAATTGACTGAAATGATTCTAACAAATTCAAATTAAAATAACTCTTTAAACTCTCTTATAAATATTCTTTTCTATCAGTGTTACGAAGATTCTCTAGAACCTTCTTGATATCAGCTGTCTTTTCCTTAGAGCAAATAAGTGTTGCATCATCAGTATCAACTACTACAAGATCCTTAAGACCAACTAATGCTATAAGCTTCTTGTTGCCTTCGATAATACAATCCTTTGTTCCAATGGCTGCAACATTACCTGAGATAACATTGCCATTATCATCTCTCTCCTTAATACGCTCTACTGAAAGCCATGAACCAACATCATCCCATCCAAAATTGCCAGGAATAACATAGATATTCTGCTCTTTCTCGAGGATGCCATAATCTACTGATTCTGATACTAAGCCTTCAAATACTCGTCCAAGAACTTCGCTTTCATCATCTCTTCCAATAGATGCCTCTATCT
>DCHQ01000098.1:33836-34011 GCA_002314855.1 Lachnospiraceae bacterium UBA1748 | reverse complement strand
CAGGTCCATATATTCTTTACACAATTGTTCGTATTAAGTCTATTTTGAGTAAGTATGTGGATAATGGTGGCTCGTTAGAAGGTCTTGCATTTAATAATCCGGCTACAAAGCAGGAAAAGAACCTTATGATAGAGCTTACAAAGTTCTCATCAATGATGGAAAATGCATTTGAAGA
>DCHQ01000098.1:14518-33801 GCA_002314855.1 Lachnospiraceae bacterium UBA1748 | reverse complement strand
TATGTGCTTATATTTATGATCTTGCGAACTGCTTCAATGGCTTCTATCATGAGATTAATATTATGGCTGAAGAGGATAAGGCTAAGCAGGCTGGATATATTAAGCTTCTTGTTATGTGCAAGGAAGTTCTTGAGGCTTGTATAGATGTTCTTGGATTTGAAGCACCAGAGCGTATGTAAGCATATTTGACATAAGGTCAATTGTTGATATATAACAGTTGTAGATATAACTGTTTTTATTGCGTCGTTAAGGAGGGGAACAGTATGGCAGCAAAGAAGAGTGTATATGTTGAAGTGAGTACATCTAAGTATGATGTGGATGCTGTTATGAAGGCAGCAGTTAAGGATTATAAGGCTAATAATAAAACAGAGCTTAAGAATATTAATCTTTATATTAAGCCTGAGGATGGAAAAGCATACTATACAGCTAATGGTAACAAGATATCTGGAAGCGTTGACTTATAATTAACGTAAATGGTAATTATTTTAAAATTTATTAAAATAATTATTGACAAGTCGTGATAGTTTCTAGTATACTTGGAAAGTCGGTTGACAAGACACGGGGTCTTAGCTCAGCTGGGAGAGCATCTGCCTTACAAGCAGAGGGTCACAGGTTCGAGCCCTGTAGGCCCCATAGTTTTTCCGACGAATATTAATATGGCGAGATGGCTCAACTGGCTAGAGCATTCGGTTCATACCCGGAGGGTTGAGGGTTCGAGTCCCCCTCTCGCTACTATAATTTATTTAAGCGAAAATCTTAGTTTTAAGGTTTTCGCTTTTTTGTTAAGATAACATTGATGGGTAATAGGAGGTGCTATATGGGCAGAGTAGATTTTAAACCAGGTAATATGTTATATCCAGTTCCAGCAGTTTTGATTAGCTGCGCTGATAAGTCCGGCAAAAGTAATCTTTTTACAGTTGCGTGGGCAGGCACAATATGTTCGGATCCTCCTATGGTATCCATATCAGTTCGTAAGGAAAGATACTCCCATGGATTAATCAGTGAGACAGGGGAGTTTATCATTAATTTGACTACTAAGGAATTATGTTATGCCACTGATTACTGCGGTGTTAAGAGCGGCCGAGATACGGATAAATGGGCTGATATGAAGCTGACCAAAGTTATGGGGCAGAAAGTGGCAGTGCCTTATGTCGCTGAAAGTCCTGTAGCAATAGAGTGTAAGGTTGAGAAGGTTCTTGAGCTTGGAACTCACGATATGTTTATTGCAAGAGTAGTAGCGGTTAATGTTGATGACAAATATATGGATGAAAAAGGTAAGTTTGATTTAAGATTAGCTGATCCACTAGCTTATTCTCACGGCGAATATTATACGCTTGGTGAGAAGCTTGGTAAATTCGGCTATAGCGTAAGAAAATAAGTGGCACAATATAATGAGTGATCGAGTATGTCTTTGCATTGATTTAAAATCTTTTTATGCATCAGTTGAGTGTGTGGATAAAGGTCTGGATCCTTTAACCGCACTTCTTGTTGTGGCTGATCCAGAAAGAACAGAGAAGACAATATGCCTTGCAATTACTCCTGCCATGAAGGCTCTTGGTATTAGAAACAGGTGCCGAGTTTTTGAGATACCTAAGAATATAAAATATGTTATGGCTACGCCGCGTATGCAACGATACATAGATGTTTCTGCAGATATTTACAGTATCTATTTAAGATATGTGGCAAAAGAAGATATTCATGTGTATTCCATTGATGAAGTATTTATGGATGTAACAGAATATCTTGAATTATACAAAATGTCAGCGAAAGAATTAGCTGCCAGAATTATTCGGGATATTTATGAGACCACAGGTATTACAGCGACATGTGGTATAGGTACCAATCTTTATCTTGCCAAGATTGCTATGGACATTACCGCCAAGCATGTTGATGACCATATGGGAGAACTTACCGAGGAGAGCTTTAGAGAGACTTTATGGAATCATAGACCGCTCACTGATTTCTGGAGGATAGGACCAGGAACAGTAAGAAAGCTTGAGCAGTATGGTATATATACCATGCGCGATATTGCTAAGGCTGATGAAGATTTATTATACAGATTATTTGGAATAGACGCAGAGCTTATGATAGACCATGCATGGGGACGTGAGAGTGCGACTATTCAAGATATTAAGGCGTATAAGCCAAGGCATAATAGTCTGTCTAGTGGTCAGGTACTTTCAAGAGATTATTCTATGCAGGAGGGCCTTCTTTTATGCAAGGAGATGGCAGAACTGCTGTGCTTAGATTTGGTCGAGAAAGGCCTTATTACTGATAATATTTCGATTATGCTTAGTTATGCCAGTGGATCAATAAAGGGTGGCGATAATGGAAGTATTTCCCTTGGGATGGCCACCAGTTCATCAAGAATGATTCTTCCATACATAGAAAAGCTTTATAACAAAATGGCTGATTCAGAGTGCTTTATCAGGCGTATAGGAATATCTTTTAACAATGTGGTTGATGAAGCCTTTGTTCAGTATGATATTTTCACTGATCCGGAGGAACTTGAGCGTGACAGAAAGCTTCAAAAGGCTATGGTAGGTGTTAGAAATAAATATGGCAAGAATGCCATACTAAAAGGAATGAATCTTGAGAAGGGCGGTACCACCATAGAACGTAACAAGCAAATAGGAGGACACAGAAGTGGCTGATAAAAACAGACTCAAAATGAGACGTGAAGACCGTGCCAAGCAGTTTGCTCCATTTGCTGCTCTAAAAGGCTTTGATGAGGCGCTTAGAGCCAAAGAAAAGATAATAGTCGAAAAGCCAAGACTATCAGAAGAAGAACGTGATGAGCTGGACAGAAATCTTCATACTATAGAACGTGGTAACCTGGTAAAGGTGAATTATTATGAGGATGATGAGTGCCTGGAAATGACGGGAGTATTGTCCAAAGTTGACATGGATGCAGGCTATATCAAGGTTGTAAACAAGAAGCTTGCGTTTAGCGATGTATATCATCTTGAAGTAGTGAAGAACATATATGATTAAATCAAGAAAAGAAGCTCTAGGGATTCTTGGATTAACTGATAATGCCAGTGCAGAGCAGATTAAAAGTGCATATAGAGCGGCATGTAAGAGTTGCCATCCTGACAGTATATCCAGTGAATGCGATGAGAAAATGCGTGAGTATTTGCAGCTGAGGTATCAAATGGTAAGCGAAGCCTATGATTATTTACTAAATGCTAAGGAGGCTCCAAGAGCGCGTATACTAGGCGGAGAACAAGTGCTTTCCAAAGAGGATAACAACAGATCCAGAAAAGAGCGACTTGAAAAGGAAGCAAAAGCCAGGAGAGATAAAAGATATCAGGAACTCAGGGAGGAAGGCAAGCGCTTGAGACAAAAAGAAGAGGCTGAAAAAATAGTGGACAAAATAAGGTGGATGAGGCTTGCAAGCATTATTAGGGGTGCAATTGAAGAGGATAAAAAACGAGAAGAACTCGAAGCTAAGATAAGCGAGGCTATTAGGAAAAAGCAATAATTATAATATATAGTACGATATGTAAAATGTTAAAAATGTTGATTTATGATGACTATTTTTGTATACTATAAAGTGCCCTTTAGTATGGGGCGATTAAGTATAAAGGTTCGATACGTTTGATATATTAAGGAGAATTGGCAATGGCAATGTTTGAATGCCCAGGGTGCAAAAGTATAGTAGATGATTCTATTAAAAAATGCCCTAAGTGTGGATATGACATTAAAAAATATGTGAAATCAATGGGAAAGGCTAAAAAGGGAGGAAAGTCCGACGAGGCTGTAAGTTTTACATTAGCATCAGCTTATTCGGCTAAGAGTACTTCGGCTAATATGCCTACTTTGGATTTCTTATCTAAACCAGCAACTCCAGCACCAGAACCAGTTGTGGCTGAGCCAGTAGCTACTCCAGTAGCTGCTCCTGCACCAGTTGCAGTAGAGCCAACTCCAGCTCCAGCAATAGTACCTGAAGTAGTAGCTCCTGTTCCTGCTGTAGATCCAGTATTACAGCCACAGGCATCAAGCTTTGGTTTTTCAGTTGAACAGGTTGCGCCAATGATTACACCAGTGGCAGAGCCAGCTCCTGCATATACAGAGCCAGAACCAATTGTGGAATCTATATTTGAACCAGAACAAGTAGTACCTGAGACTACAGTGACTCCTGAGCCAGCTCCTATTTCATTTGAGTCTGATGTTCCTCAGGATATTAATTCTCATTTTACAGATTATTCTAGTGTGAAGGTATCTTCAGCTCCAATGTATGATGATCCTTCATATATTTCGCCAATAGCTCCAGCATCAGTGCCAGAGCCACAGGCTTATACAGCAGAAGGTACCGTTCAGATGCCTTCATATGATACTTCAAGTGTTACAAGAGTAAATATTCCAGCACCAGCCAGTGTTGCTCCAGAGCGTAAGCCAATAGTTCCTAATGCTCCTATTGAGCCGCCTAAGCCAGTGTATGAGGATACAGTACAGCCAACAGTATCACTTGAACCAGTAAGACCAGTACAGCCAGCAGCACCTGTTGATCCAGCACAGCCAGTTATTAGCATGTCTAATGCGGGTTATGCTAAGCTAACAGAGGCACCAGCAGAACCACCTGTATTTGATTCGCCGGTTCTTAATGCTGCACAGGCTAGAAATGTTAGACCAGCGCAGCCAGCGTCTGCTGCTTCGCTTAATAATCAGCAGTATAATTCTGCTTCATTTGGTAGCGCTCCAATACCTAGACCAGCAGCTGCTCCAATGCCTACATTCAATGCAGCCAGCGTAAACATGATTCCAGGTATGCCAGCAGCACCAAAGGCTGAGCCAGAAGTCGATGGAATATTTGATTCGCCACTTCTTAATGCTCAGGCCAAGAGAATTGCGTCAGGTGAGTATGTTCCTACATCAGTTGCCAGTCAGGCAAGTATTTCGGCTATGCAGCAAAGAAAACTTGTTGCTCCACCACCACCAGGAACAGGACTTTCACATACAACATTTAGCCAGGGTGCTTATGGACAGCAGTCAGGTTATAAGGCACCAGCACAGCCACTTGTATACCAGGAGCAGGCTCCAATAGGTCAGCCAGCATATCAGCCTAATTATCAGGCTGCCCCAACAACACAGGAAACCACATTTTCTCCTGTTTATGGATCATTTAATAATAATGGCGGGGCTAATGGTAGCAATATCAATATTCCAACTAATGGACAATCAGGTCCTGGCGCTGGCAATCCATTGCTCGCAGGTAACCCTTTACTTGCAGGTAATCCACTTTTAAGTAATGGTGGCGTTAGACAGTAATTTATGTGATTAAGAGGGACGCTTTTGCGTCCCTTATTATTTTATTTATCGTTAATATAAGGATTAATAAGTGTGACAAATGGTTAATAGGATAGGTGATAACCAATATACAAATCCATATGTAACAGGGAGCAAACAGTCTGCTGCTTCAGGTGAGAAGGCTCCAGCTTTTTTACTTAATTACGACGAAGAAGGCGTTGTATGGGATAGAGATGAAAACACTGGTAATCAAAAGGCTATGGACACGGCTAAAGAGAAAGCCAAGAATAGCACTAGGGACCAGTCCAGGGATACTTATGAGCCTTCAGCAAAAGCACGAGAAATGCTGGCCAAAGATGATGAAGAAGCTCCTAAGCAGGAATCAGTGCTTAAAAGTCTTGGACAGATATTTTCAGGAGTTAAGAATATCTTTATTAAGGCTTTCAATTTTATCTGGTATGGAAATGATGAACAGAAAGAAGAGGCAATTCAAGAGGGGCAGATTCAAGACGGGCCGATTAACGAAGACTCGAATGTTGAAAATCAGATAAATATTAATAAGATAAATGATAGTAAGAATAATGAAGTGGCTGGAAATAATGAAAAAATAGCCGGTGTTAGATACAAGACGGAGTTTGACCGTAGGCTAGAGAGAGCTGGACAAGGCGTGCAGGGAGTACCGGCACGAAACACTGATTTACTTACAACGTATGATGGAAAAGGTAATATCAGGAAAATATCAGCCACTGAATCAACACTTATACTAAAAGGTGATAAGTCCATAAAGCTTTAGAGTTTATATTTGGGGCATTGTATGATATAATTTGAATAGCCTGAAAAGGGGTTCTTTTTTGTACGGAGGGTTATAAAATGACAGAGAAGTTAGAACAGGTTGTTGAGGTATTAAAACTTCAGGATTTTTTATCAAGTAATCAGGTTACAGTTGAAATGTATGATATGAACCTGACCATTGTTTATGCGGATTGTAAGCCAGGTATTGGTAACTCACACAGAGTGGGTGATTCTGGTACAGAGGATACTGAAAGAGTTCGTAAGGTGTTAGGCACAGGAGAACCTAGTAGAGTATACGATGTGGATGGTCTTGGCAGAAGTATAGAGTGCAATTATGTGGCTGTTATTGACAGTGGAAGTATTGCAGGATGTATAGTTACAAAGACAGCTCAGAAGAGCAACGAAGCAGCCTATGAAAAGGCTGAGGTATTTATGGATTGTATAGATAAAATCAACAGTTCTATTGATACTATGAGTATTCATTTTGAAAATTTATTTGATAAATTACAGAATATGCAGGAGAGAGCTTCATATATCGGTAAAGGTGTTGAAGAAACATCAGGTATTGTATCCAAGATTAGAGCTAATGCATCTAAGTCCAAGATATTAGCACTTAATGCTTCTATTGAAGCAGCTAGAAGTGGTGAGGCAGGACGAGGATTCACAGTAGTAGCCAAGGAAATGGGTGAGATGGCAACTGCAAGTGGAACATCAGCCAATGAAATCAATGATTCACTTAAGTCAATCTTTGGATATCTCGATGAAGTTATTAAGGCTATTGGTGATGCCAATGGTCTTGCAGAAAAGCAGACTGTTTCTATAAGAGAAATTGAGGAGTGCCTTCAGGGTGCGCTTCAGGCAGCTCAGGAACTTGGCGAGGCTCTTCAGGCATAAAGCTAGGGAGGTTTACCATGCGTATAGGTATGGGATATGATGTTCACAGGCTTACTGAGAACAGAGATTTAATATTAGGTGGCGTCACTATTCCTTATGAAAAAGGGCTACTAGGACATTCTGATGCAGATGTGCTTGTACATGCAATAATGGATGCACTTCTTGGCGCAGCAGCTCTTGGGGATATAGGATATCATTTTCCAGATACAGATCCAGCTTATAAAGGGATTTCAAGTATTAAGCTCCTTGAAAAGGTTGGCGAACTTCTTTATGATAATTTATTTGTAATTGAGAATATAGATGCTACAATTATAGCGCAGGCTCCTAAGATGCGACCTCATATTGATGAGATGAGAAGTAATATAGCCAAGGCTCTTGGCGTGGATATTTCTCAGGTGAGTATCAAAGCCACTACAGAGGAAGGGCTTGGATTCACTGGTGAGGGCGCAGGCATATCGTCTCAGGCAATATGTCTTCTTAACAGTCCTAGAGAACTGACATCAATAGATGTCACTGCTTCAAGGTGTGAGGGCTGTCAGGGGTGTTGTAGGCAGTAGTGTATTTGCTTAATAGCATAAACCCCATGGATATGGGGTTTTTCTATGTATATTATTTACTACATAATAAGATAATCGTAATGGAGGAAAGACGATGAGAATATATAATACTTTAACTAGAAATGTTGAGCTCATAAAGCCTAATGAAGAAGGAAAGATAGCAATGTATACATGTGGTCCTACTGTATATCATTTTGCTCATATTGGTAACCTTCGTAGTTATATTATGGAGGATGTTCTTGAGAAGACTCTTCGTTATGAAGGCTATGATGTTAAGAGAGTCATGAATATTACAGATGTTGGACATCTTTCAAGTGATGCCGACACAGGTGAAGATAAGATGCTTAAGGGTGCTAAGCGTGAGCACAAGACAGTTATGGAAATTGCAAAGTTCTATACAGATGCATTCTTCTCAGACTGCGCTAAGCTTAATATCAAAACTCCTGACGCAGTTGAGCCAGCTACTAACTGCATTCCAGAGTTTATCAATATGATAAAGGTTCTTCTTGAAAAAGGATACGCATATCAGGCAGGTGAGAATATTTATTTTGATACATCCAAGCTTGATAACTATTATGTATTTGGTAATCAGAATGAAGACGAGCTTATGGTCGGCGTACGTGATGATGTTACAGAGGATACTAATAAGCGTAATAAGAACGATTTCGTATTATGGTTCACTAAGTCCAAGTTCGAGGATCAGGCTCTTAAGTGGGACAGCCCATGGGGAGTTGGATATCCAGGTTGGCATATAGAGTGCTCATGCATTAGTATGAAGCATCTTGGTGAGTATATGGATATTCACTGTGGTGGTATTGATAATATGTTCCCACATCATACCAACGAGATAGCTCAGAGTGAGTCGTATCTTGGTCATAAGTGGTGTAATTACTGGTTCCATGTTCATCATCTTAATGATGAGTCAGGAAAGATGAGTAAGTCTAAGGGAGAATTCCTTACAGTTTCATTACTTGAGTCTAAGGGATACAATCCATTAGTTTATAGAATGTTTGCTCTTCAGTCACATTATAGAAAGCCACTTACATTCTCATATGATGCACTTGATCAGGTAGCAGCTACATATAAGAAGTTAGTGAACAAGATTAATGCTATTCCAGAAGAAGGAAGCGTGGATGAGGCAGAAGTTAAAGCATGGCATGACAAGTTCGCTGAAACAGTAGGTAATGATGTTAATACTGCTATGGGTATTACACTTCTCTATGATGCACTTAAGGCTGATGTTAATGGTGCTACTAAGAGAGCTATTATTGGTGACTACGATTATGTTCTTGGCCTTGATTTATTAAAGGCAGCTTCAAGTGCAGAGAATGAAGCAGGCGCTGAAGATCCAGAACTTGTTGCTTACGTAGAGAGCAAGATAGCAGAGCGTAAGGAAGCTAAGAAGGCTAAGGATTTTGCCAAGGCAGATAGCATTAGAGCAGAACTTCTTGAAAAGGGTATTGTCATAGAAGATACAAGAGAAGGCGTTAAGTGGAAAAGGGCATAATGCAGGATATCGATATTACTTTTTTAGATAAAATAAAATCAGAATTAGAGACTGGGGAACAGGATATAAGATCCTATTCCCCTTTAGTCTTTGCTTATATAGGCGATTGCATTTATGAGCTTGTTATCAGATGTAAGCTTGTGCTTGAAGCCAATGAACAGGTACAGAAACTTCATAAGAAGGCTACGTCTCTTGTTAAGGCTGAAGCTCAGGCAAGAATAGTTTTGTCCATTATGGATGAACTCACAGAGGAAGAAGTTACCATATATAAGAGGGCGAGAAATGCCAAGCCTCACACAACACCTAAAAATGGCAAGCTTGGTGATTATCACAAAGCTACAGGCTTTGAAGCAGTGATGGGATATTTATATCTGACTAATCAGGAGGATAGAATCCTTTATCTCATCAAAACTGGCCTCGCCAATATTGAAGATAATTTATAGGCTTCCCTTGCAGGAGAACTGTCAGCGAAGCTGACTGTGAGGTTATAAAACAAATAGAAACGGAGAATAATATGGGATATTCAGAATCTCAAATAGAAGGAAGAAATGTAATACTGGAAGCGTTTAGAAGTGGCAAGACCATTGATAAACTTTATGTACTTGATGGATGTCAGGATGGCCCAGTATCTACTATAAAAAGAGAGGCTAAGAAGCAGGATACTCTTATCAAATATGTTACTAAGCAGCGACTTGATCAGATGTCGGAGACAGGTATGCATCAGGGAGTTATTGCTATAACGGCAGCATTTGAATATGCTGAGGTTGATGAGATGCTTGAACTTGCAAGAAGTAAGAACGAGAAGCCTTTTATATTTATTCTTGATGGTATTGAAGATCCTCATAATCTTGGTGCAATTATTCGTACAGCTCATCAGGCTGGAGCTCATGGAGTTATTATCCCTAAGAATAGAGCAGTAGGCCTTACAGCAACAGTTGCAAGAACCTCAGCAGGTGCTCTGGAGCATACACTTGTTGCCAAGGTTACTAATATTGGAACAACAATAGAAGAGCTTAAGAAAGAGGGCATGTGGTTTGTATGTGCTGATATGGATGGCGATATCATGTACAATGTGGATCTTAAGGGCTCAATCGGACTGGTTATTGGTTCTGAAGGTGAAGGCGTAAGCCGACTTGTAAAAGAGAAATGTGATTTTAAGGCGTCTATTCCAATGAAGGGCAAGATAGATTCACTCAATGCTTCAGTGGCAGCCGGAATTTTAGCTTACGAAATAGTTAGACAGAATATGTAAAATTTGGCACGGATTAACCGGTAATAATTAAGGATTATTTCATGCAGGATTACGAGAAATATACGGATGAAGAGCTTATAGTTCGAATCCGCGATGGCGAAAATGAAATATCAGATTATATCATAACCAAGTATAAGAATTTGGTACGAGGTAAGGTTAAGAGCATGTATCTTCTTGGTGGAGATATGGAAGATCTTATCCAGGAAGGCATGATAGGTCTTTATAAAGCAATTAGAGACTATGATGCAGGTCGTGATGCAAGCTTTTTTACATTTGCTGATATATGCGTATCAAGACAGGTCTTCTCGGCTATAGAGAAAGATTCAAGAAAAAAACACGGCCCGCTAAACACCAGTATCTCACTGGATGTGAAGACTGGCGATGGTGAATCTGGCGAGTCGGTATTAGCGAGTGTTATTAGTTCTGTGACAGACAGGAATCCGGAAGAGATAATACTTAGCAATGAGTTGGTTGAACGAGTATATGATTTTATACGTAATCAGCTGACTGGCGTTGAGAGACAGGTTATAGAACTATATATAACAGGCCTGAAGATTTCAGAGATAGCCAAGGTTTTATCCAGAGATGAAAAATCAACGGATAATGCATTATGGCGAGCTAAGAATAAAATAAAAAATGAGTTCTTAGAATAAAAAGATAATAAGGTAGATATGACAATTATACGACAGCAGTGTCATTATTTGACATTTTGTATATATTTTCATATCATTACTCAATATATAGGGTTTTCTATATAAATATTTATTGTGATTTTAGTAAAAACAAGGAGACGATCGTGGACCCCGCGAATATTATTCAATTAGTAGTATTAATTTTATTGATATTATTATCATCATTCTTTTCATCAGCCGAAACGGCATTTTCAACAGTTAATAGAATACGTATAGAGACACTGGCAGAAGAAGGTAAGAAGTCAGCCAAGCTAGCGCTTAAGGTAATTGATAATTATAATAAAATGCTGAGCACTATTCTTATTGGTAACAATATTGTCAACTTGGCAGCATCTGCAATTGCGACTGTTTTTGCCACTAATATGTTTGGTAGCTGGGCAATAGGTATTGCAACAGGTGTACTTACTGTTGTTGTTCTTCTGTTTGGTGAAATAGTACCTAAGACACTTGCTAAGCTTAAAAATGATAAGCTGGTGCTTGTTTACGCACCTTTTATTAATGGCCTTTGTGTGATACTTACACCAGTAGTCTTTATTATAGATGTATTATCTACAGGGATTTTAAAGCTTCTTCGAATTGATCCTAACATGAAGGTAGTTGGAATTACTGAAAGTGAGTTCCTGTCATATGTAGATGCAGGTCATGAAGAAGGCGTAATAGAAGAAGAAGAGAAAGAGATGATTCACAATCTCTTTGATTTTTCGGATCAGTGTGCCAAGGATGTAATGATTCCACGTCCTGATATTATTGAGGTCAATGTGGATGATTCATATGATGATATCAAGAGTATTTTCAAGGATAGTATGTATACACGTCTTCCTGTTTATGAAGAGACTCCAGATAAGATTATAGGTATTATTAATGTTAAGGATTTCCTTTTTGTTGATGATCCAGCAGCATTTACAGTGCGTGATATTATGCGAGAAGCATATTACACATATGAGTTTAAGAAGACAGCAGATCTTCTTGCAGAAATGCGAGAGAAAACAGTAACACTTACAATTGTACTTAATGAGTATGGAACTGCAGAGGGTATGATAACTCTTGAGGACCTCCTTGAGGAGATTGTAGGTGATATTAAGGATGAATATGACGCCGATGAACGTGAGGCCATTAAAGAGGTTGGTGAACGTGAGTTCCAGATAGAAGGTAGTATGAACCTTGATGATATCAACGATAAGCTTGGTATTTCGCTGGAAAGTGAAAACTATGATTCACTTGGTGGACTTATTATTGAAAATCTTGATGATACTCTTCCAGAAGAAGGCCAGGAGGTAACACTCGCAGATGGCACCAAGCTGGTAGTTGAATCATTTACTGATAACAGAATTAATACTGTTAGATTAACTCTGCCTGAGCCAGTGGTAAGCGAAGAGGAAGAAGAACAGGTAGAAGATAATAATTAATGGAGAAGTATAATGGGAAATACGTTTTATTTTGAGTGGGAAGTAGCGCTTATGCAGGCAATTCAGAGTATAGCACCTGAGATTATGTCTGTAGTAGCATCAATTCTTACTATGTGCGGCGAGCAGTATGTGCTGGTAGTTGTTATGGGCTTCTTATATTGGGGCTACAATAAAGAATATGGTAGATATCTTGGTATTAATATTCTTGTAGGCACAGTATGGAATCCACTTATAAAAAATATCTTCTGTAGAAGAAGACCTTATTTTGATCATGAAGGAATCAAATGTTTTAAGCCAGCTGAAGCTGATGCAGATCTTTATGATATTGCAGCACAGGGATTTTCTTTCCCAAGTGGACACTCTATGAATTCAACCATTATATATGGCTCGCTTTCTGCATATAAAGATATGGCCAAGAAACATAAATGGTTGGTTGTTGTTAGCGTAGTAATGCCAATTCTTATTGGTATATCTCGCGTATTTCTGGGTGTTCATTATCCAACAGATGTATTAGTTGGATGGGCTGTTGGTGCTGCCGTTATATTCCTTATTTCTTTCCTTCAGAAAGTTATTAAGACGTCATGGATTTTATATGTGATTCTTGCACTAACAGGTGTGCCTGGTCTTTTCTACTGTACAAGCGATGATTACTTTACTTGCTTTGGTTTGATGATAGGTGCGCTTCTCGGCTTTTGGATAGAAGAGAAGTTTATTCACTTTGAGAACACCAAGTCAGTATTACGTATGATACTTCGAGTAGTAGGTGGTGGTCTAGTTTACCTTGTGATTAATCAGGGATTGAAACTTCCATTTTCAAGTGAATTTCTTCATAGCGGTACGTCGGCCGCTCATATGGTTCGTATGTTTAGATATTTCTTTGTAGGATTAGGTATGGTAGGACTCTATCCTATGGTATTTAAGTATACAGCCAAGATTGGAAAGAAGTAGAAGAACATATACAAATATAGTAAAATAATATAGTATGTAGACCGATGTCAGGTCTTGAAAGGTTTGGAATAAAAACAATGGGAAAATATTTTGGAACAGATGGTTTTAGAGGTGAAGCAGGCGTAGTACTTACTGCAGAACATGCATTTAAGATTGGTAGATTTCTTGGATGGTACTACGGTAAGGAAAAGAAAGCCAGAATAGTTATTGGTAAGGATACCAGACGTTCATCTTATATGTTAGAAAGTGCACTTGCTGCAGGTATTACTTCATCAGGAGCAGATGCATATCTTCTTCATGTAACTACAACTCCATCAGTTTCTTTTATAACTAGATCAGAACTTTTTGATTGCGGTGTTATGATTTCTGCCAGCCACAATCCATTTCATGATAATGGTATCAAGCTTATGAATGGTGATGGAGAGAAGATGGATGATGCTCTTCAAAATCAGATTGAGCAGTATATCGATGGTGAGTTTGACGGAGTGGATTTTGCAAACGGCGATAAAATAGGTTGCCGCATAGATTATTATGATGGCAGAGAAAAGTATATTGGATATCTCATGAGCCTCGCAGAGGTTCCATTTAACGGTAGAAATATTGCACTTGACTGTTCTAATGGTTCTGCATGGATGATTGGACCAGAGGTGTTCAAATCACTTGGAGCTAATATTAGTGTTATTAGCAATCAGCCAGATGGCGTAAATATTAATACTAATTGTGGTTCAACACATATTGAACAGTTACAGGAATATGTTAAGGCCAATAACCTTGAGTGTGGCTTCGCATTTGATGGTGACGCAGACAGATGCCTTGCTGTTGATGACAAGGGTAATGTTGTTAATGGTGACGTTATCATGTATATCTGCGGCAAGTGGTTAAAGAGTAAAAATAAGCTTGCTAATAATACTGTTGTTACTACAGTTATGAGTAATTTTGGCCTTTATAAGGCATTTGATAGAGAAGGCATTGACTACGAGAAGACTGCAGTAGGCGATAAGTATGTATATGAAAATATGCGTGCTAATGGTCATATGCTTGGTGGTGAGCAGTCAGGTCATGTTATCTTCAAGGAATTTGCACGTACTGGTGATGGCGTGCTCACAGCTATTATGCTTCTTAGTGTTATGGTTGATACAGGTCGAAGCCTTTCAGATCTTGCATCAGAGGTTACCATGTATCCACAGGTTCTTAAGAATGTTATAGTAGATGATAAGGATGCTACGCTTGAAGACGATGCAGTTAAGAAGGCTGTAGAAGATGCAACGCTAGCTCTTGGTGACAATGGTAGAGTTCTTCTTAGAAAGAGTGGTACTGAGCCATTACTTAGAGTTATGGCTGAGGCTGGAACAGATGAAGAGTGCGAGAAGCATGTAGATGCGATTATAGATGCCATGAAGGTATCAGGTCATCTTATTAAGATTAAATAATGCAATAATATCTACATTTCGATAATTATTTAGATAGTTGCTAGCAATTGTTCAGTATAAGTAATTTTAAAGGAAACAAAAAACGATTATGTCAGCATTACAGTTAAAGGTAACAGAGTTATATGAGGAAGGCCATACATTGGCATGGCCATATTTAGCTAAGGTTACATATCCATGGGAGATATTAGCAAGTATCAAGGATATTATTCTTGAAATTGGAAAGAACCTTGATCCAGAAATCTATGATAATCCTGTGGATGGTGTGTGGGTAGCTAAATCAGCCAAAGTATTTCCAACAGCTTATCTTGGATCTCCTTGTATCATAGGTGAGAACACAGAGGTAAGACACGGTGCATTTATCCGTGGTAATGCTCTTGTTGGAAATGGATGCGTGGTAGGTAATTCTGTTGAACTTAAGAATGTAATAATATCTGATAATGTTCAGGTGCCACATTATAATTATGTGGGAGATTCAGTGCTTGGCTTTAAGTCGCATATGGGCGCAGGATCTATTACTTCTAACGTAAAGAGTGATAAAACACTTGTCATTGTTAAAGCAGGTGATGTATCCATAGAAACGGGACTTAAGAAATTCGGTGCTATGCTTGGTGATTATGTTGAGGTTGGTTGTAACAGCGTTCTTAATCCAGGAACTGTTATTGGAAGTCATAGCAATGTATACCCAACATCATCAGTTAGAGGTGTTGTACCTTCTAATTCGATCTTTAAGAGTGGCAAGGGAACAGAGATAGTTAGCAAAGCGGAGTAGGACTAGATTCTAAGAGGCTGAGCTACTTAGTAGAAAGGGAAAAATATGTGTGGAATAGTAGGTTATGTTGGTAATAGCCAGGCAGCTCCAATCCTTCTTGAAGGATTATCAAAGCTGGAATATAGAGGATATGATTCTGCAGGACTTGCAGTTCGTGATGGCGAAAAGCTTGCTGAGGTTGTAAAGGCAGCAGGTAAGCTTAAAGTTTTATATGAAAAAATTGATGGTGGTCATGCACTTGCAGGTAACTGTGGTATTGGTCATACACGTTGGGCTACTCATGGTATTCCATCACTTACTAATGCTCATCCACATGTTAGTGGTAACTGTACAGGTTCTGGTTCAGGTGCAGTTGAAAGTGCAGTAGTTGGTGTTCATAACGGAATTATTGAGAACTTTGCAGAGCTTAAAGAAAAGCTTCTTAAGCATGGTTATCATTTCTACAGTGATACTGATACAGAAGTAGCAGTAAAGCTTGTTGATTATTATTACAAGAAATATAAGATTGGACCTGTTGATGCAATAGCAAAAGCTATGGTTCGTATTCGTGGATCATATGCTCTTGAGCTTATGTTTACAGATTATCCAAATGAGATATGGGTTGCTCGTAAGGAATCACCAATGATTATTGGTATTGCTGATGAAAACTCATATATCGCATCAGATGTTCCAGCTATTTTGAAATATACACGTTCAGTGTACTATATCGATAACATGGAATTTGCCAAGGTAACAGCTGGTAGTGTTGATTTTTATGACCTTAATGGTGATGTTATTGAGAAAGAGCCAGTAGAGATTACCTGGGATGCTGAGGCTGCTGAAAAGGGTGGCTTTGAGCATTTTATGATGAAGGAAATTAATGAACAGCCTAAGGCTATAGAGGATACACTTAATAGTGTTCTTGTTGATGGTAAGATAGATTTAAGTTCAGTAGGACTTAGTGAGGCTGATATTAAGGATATTGATCAGATATACATTGTTGCATGTGGTTCGGCTTGGCATGTTGGTATGGCTTGTCAGTATGTATTTGAGGATATTGCTAAGATTCCTGTTAGAGTTGAGCTAGCATCAGAATTTAGATATCGTAATATGCTCCTTAGTCCTAAAGGACTTGTGGTTGCTATTAGCCAGTCAGGCGAGACAGCTGATACTAAGGCAGCAGTGTCACTTGCAAAAGAGCAGGGGCTTAAGTCTCTTGCAATTGTTAACGTTGTGGGAAGTACAATAGCTAGAGAAGCTGATAATGCATTCTATACAGTGGCCGGCCCAGAAATATCAGTTGCAACTACTAAGGCATACAGTGCACAGCTTATTGCAGGTTATTGCCTTGCAATACAGTTTGCTTATGTACGTGGCAATATTGATAAAGAAAAGTATGATTACTATATTGCTGAGATGAGAAGTCTTCCAGACAAGATAGTAAGAATCATCGAAGATAAAGAGCGAATTCAGTGGTTCGCATCAAAGTATGCTAATGCCAAGGATGTATTCTTTGTAGGCCGTGGTATTGATTACGCAGTATGTCTTGAAGGATCACTTAAGCTTAAAGAGATTTCATATATTCATTCAGAGGCGTATGCAGCTGGAGAACTTAAGCACGGTACTATTTCGCTTATCGAGCAGGACACACTTGTTATAGGTACTCTTACTCAAAGCGATTTATACGAGAAGACTATGAGTAATATGCTTGAGTGTAAGGCAAGAGGAGCATTCCTTGTTGGTGTGGCTCCATATGGTAAGTATGAGGTTGAAGACAAGGTGAACTTTACTGTATATGTACCTAAGGTTGATGAGCATTTTGCGGCAAGCCTTGCAGTTGTACCTCTTCAGTTACTTGGTTACTATGTAAGTGTTGCCAAGGGTCTTGATGTTGATAAACCAAGAAATCTTGCCAAGAGTGTTACAGTAGAGTAATAATATATATAGACGTTATTGTTAAAGCATATGGGGGTTAAATAAATGAATAACGAAAATATTAATACTGAGTCAAATAGTCAGGAAGAACATCCAGAATGGATGACAAGCTTAATAGGGAAGTTGTCGTTTTGCCCTGAGTGCCAGCAGGAAACACTTCTTAGCGATGGTATAAAAACTATTTGTACTAATTGTGGCTATCATAAATAATTCGCATTCTTATATTTTGCAGTTGACAGAATATAGATATTGGAATAATATTCAATAATAAAACGTTGATGGAGACAGTAGTCGTCACTAATGCATTTAAGCTAACGCGGAGAGAGTAGGTATCGTGGCTGTGAGTACCTATAGATGTGGGTGATGGTGAACACCACTCCGGAGTGGGCCTTAATCGGTACCCGGTGATTCCGTTATAATCATTAAATGAGGTAATTGTGGTTGTAATATTGTAAGTGGGTATTACTGGCAGTTATGAAATAGGGTGGAAACACGGTGAATAATCGTCCCTTGTACTATTTTTATAGTGCAAGGGACGTTGTTGTTATAGGAGGAAAAACATATGAAGATTACATTAAAAGATGGATCAAGCAAAGAGTATGCAGAAGCAAAAAGCGTATATGACATTGCTCTTGATATCAGCGAAGGCTTGGCAAGAGCAGCATGTGCAGGTGAGGTTAATGGAGAGGTTGTAGACCTTAGAACAGTAGTTGATACAGACTGCACTCTTAACATATTAACAGGTAATGATGCAGAGGGACTTAGAGTTGTTAGACACACATGCTCGCATGTACTTGCTGAGGCAGTTAAGCGTCTTTATCCAGAAGCAAAGCTTGCAATTGGACCAGCAATTGATGAAGGATTCTACTATGACTTTGATGTAGAGCATCCATTCTCAAGAGAAGAACTTGATAAGATTGAAGCTGAGATGAAGAAGATCATCAAGGAAGGTAACAGACTTGAGAAGTTTGAACTTCCTAGAAGCGAGGCAATAAAGTTTATGGAAGATAAGGGTGAGCCATATAAGGTAGAGCTTATTCAGGACCTTCCAGAGGACGCTGTTATTAGTTTCTATAGCCAGGGTGAAGGATTTACAGATCTTTGTGCTGGACCACACCTTATGAATACAAAGGGAATCAAGGCATTTAAACTTACAAGCTCGTCAATGGCATATTGGAGAGGTGATTCTAACAAGGCTAGACTTCAGAGAATCTATGGTAGTGCATTTATTAACAAGGATGACCTTGCAGCATATCTTGCACATCTTGAAGATATCAAGATGAGAGACCATAATAAGCTTGGCCGTGAGATGAAGTTATTCCTCACAGCAGACGTTATTGGTCAGGGACTTCCACTCTTTACTCCTAAGGGAACAAAGATGATTATGAAGCTCCAGAGATGGATTGAGGATCTTGAGGATAATGAGTGGGGATATGTTCGTACAAGAACACCACTTATGGCTAAGTCAGACCTTTACAAGATTTCAGGTCACTGGGATCATTATATGGATGGTATGTTTATCCTTAATAAGGATGAGGCTGAAGGCAAGGAAATAATGGCTCTTCGTCCTATGACATGCCCATTCCAGTATTATGTATACATGAATGAACAGCATTCATATCGTGATCTTCCATATAGAATGGCAGAGACATCTACACTCTTTAGAAATGAAGATTCAGGTGAGATGCATGGACTTACAAGAGTACGTCAGTTCACAATCACAGAGGCTCATATTATTCTCACACCAGAACAGGCAGAGGAAGAGCTTACAAGATGTGTAGACCTTTGTAATTATGTAATGACAACACTTGGTCTTGAAGGTGATGTAACATATCGTCTTTCAAAGTGGGATCCTAATAATACAGAGAAGTA
>DCHQ01000098.1:13376-14417 GCA_002314855.1 Lachnospiraceae bacterium UBA1748 | reverse complement strand
GCATTCTATGGTCCTAAGATTGATATCCAGGCCAAGAATGTATATGGCAAGGAAGATACAATGGTAACTATCCAGCTTGACTGCGCTGCAGCTGAGAAGTTTGGTATGTACTATATTGATGAGCAGGGTAACAAGGCAACACCTTGGATTATCCACAGAACATCAATGGGATGTTATGAAAGAACACTTGCATGGCTTATAGAGCACTACGCAGGTAAGTTCCCAACATGGCTTTGCCCAGAGCAGGTAAGAGTGCTTCCTATTTCCGAGAAGTATGCTGATTATGCTGCTAAAGTTTGTGCAGAGCTTAAGAAGAACGGCGTAGATGCCTCGGTTGATAACAGATCAGAGAAGATTGGTTACAAGATTAGAGAGGCTCGACTTGATAAGCTTCCATACTGGGTAGTAGTTGGCGAGAAGGAAGAGGCAGATGGAAACGTTGCAGTATCTTCTAGATATGCTGGTAATGAAGGTGTTAAGAGCCTCGGAGACTTTGTAGCTCAGATTACTGAAGAAATCAGAACAAAGGCTATAAGAAAAGTTGAAGTTGTGGAAGATGCAACAAAATAAAAAACAATAAATTATATATATTGTACAAATATTACAAGGGCACCCCTATAAACTATTGTTGTAGAGGTGCCCTTATGATATTCTAAGGAAGGTGCATCGCGCCGTAATATTATGCTTTATATATGTGGCTTGTGGGCTAATGTATGACGGCATAATATGTGCAATTCATTTTACAATTAAGGAAGGTAACAATATGGGAAATTATTTTCAGCCAGAAATTGAGACAATGTCGAGAGACGAGATTGAAGCTATTCAGGAGAAAGGGCTTATTGATGTTGTAAAGAGAGTATATGAAAATGTACCTTTTTACAGAGAGAAAATGGAAAAATTAGGTGTTACACCAGATGATATCAAGACTAAAGCAGATATAGTTAAGCTTCCATTCTTAACAAAGGATGATCTTAGAGATGCTTATCCATATGCATTACTTGCAAGACCACTTAAAGACTGTGTTAGAATTCAGTCAACATC
>DCHQ01000098.1:439-13243 GCA_002314855.1 Lachnospiraceae bacterium UBA1748 | reverse complement strand
ACAGGTGGTCCTGGTCTTAATGATGGATCTCATAAGGTAGGATGTCTTACACTTCCTATGTCATCAGGTAATACAGATAGACAGCTTATGTTTATGACAGATCTTGGCGCAACTATTCTTTGTTGTACACCATCTTATGCATCATATCTTGCTGAGACCATCGAGGAGAGAGGATTAAAGGATCAGATTAAGCTTAAAGCTGGTATCTTCGGTGCTGAGGCATGGTCAGAGGATATGAGACATGATCTTGAGAATAAGCTTGGAATCAAGGCATATGATATTTATGGACTCACAGAAATTGAAGGACCTGGTGTTTCATTTGAGTGTGAGATGCAGGATGGTATGCATATATGTGAAGACTTATTCCTTCCAGAAATCGTTGATCCAGATACATTAGAGCCAGTTCCAGATGGACAGATTGGTGAGCTTGTATTTACATCATTTGCCAAGGAAGCATTTCCTCTTATCCGTTACCGTACAAAGGATATTACTTACATTACAAAAGAGAAGTGTAAGTGTGGTCGTACACATGCTAGAATCCACAGATTAATGGGTCGTTCAGATGATATGCTTATCATCAAGGGTGTTAACGTATATCCATCACAGATCGAGGAAGTACTTGCTAAGATGGGTATGCCAGCTAACAACTATCAGCTTATTGTTGATAGAGTTAACCATAGCGATACTCTTGAGGTTAATGTTGAGCGTCCAGCTGATATGGATAGTAATCCAGCCACAGTTGCCGGCAAGGAGAAGGCTATCGTAGCAGGTCTTAAGAGTATGCTTGGTATCTATGCTAAGGTTAATATTGTAGAACCTAAGACAATCGCAAGATCTGAGGGTAAGGCAGTAAGAGTTATTGATAATAGAAAAATCTAATATTCACTACCTGACTAGAAGATGATATAATATCCTGGATTCACAAGTTAAAATGTGGATTCGGGATTTTTATATGTACATTGTGACAAGAATGAAGATTTTCATTCAGATTCTAATAAATGAAAGAAATATGTGTTGACATATATATAAACAAATGATAATATATCTAAGGAATTCAAGCAGAGCTAGTCTCTCACCCTGCGACCTTGTGGAAGAGTTTCAGGTGTCTTAATCCTTTATAAAACAATGAGTTTTATGATAATTCGATAAAGGGATTTTGATTGTGTGATTTTAGATGTTCTGCTTGGCAGAACATTTTTTTTGCTTTTTGAGGTATTACGGAGGTACAAAACAATTAGCGATTTACTTATTAATGAACAGATAAGAGAAAAAGAGGTTCGAGTAATCGGAGTAGATGGAGAACAGCTTGGTGTTATGGCTACATCTGAGGCATTTAGATTAGCTGATGAAGCAGAAGTTGATCTTGTAATGATAGCTCCAACAGCAAAACCTCCAGTATGTAGAATAGTTGATTATGGCAAGTTCCGTTACGAGCAGATGCGTAAGGAGAAGGAAGCCAAGAAAAAGCAGAAAGTTGTTGAACTTAAGGAAATCAGACTTTCACCTAACATTGATACTAATGACCTTAATACTAAGGTTGGTGCTGCAAAGAAGTTTCTTGCAAAGGGTGACAAGGTTAAGATTACACTTAGATTTAGAGGAAGAGAGTTAGCTCATATGGCTAACAGCAAGCATATCCTCGATGATTTCGCTGAAGCTCTTGCTGACGTGGCAGTAGTTGAAAAGCCAGCTAAGGTTGAGGGAAGAAGCATGACAATGGTTTTAGCTGAAAAGAAATAGCAGTTAAAAATAGATTTTGGATAATAGGAGGACAATATCATGCCAAAGATGAAGACAAACAGATCGGCTGCAAAACGTTTTAAGAAGACTGGTACAGGTAAGATTGTACGTAATAAGGCTTACAAGAGACATATCTTAACAAAGAAGTCTACAAAGAATAAGAGAAATCTTCGTAAGGACGTTGTTGTTGACGCAACAAATGTATCAAACATGAAGAAGATTTTACCTTATATGTAATTGGATAGGAGGATATAATAATGGCTAGAATTAAAGGCGGTTTAAACGCTAAGAAGAGACATAATAGAGTATTAAAGCTTGCAAAGGGTTATAGAGGAGCAAGATCTAAGCAGTATCGTGTTGCTAAGCAGTCAGTTATGAGAGCACTTACATCCTCTTATGCTGGTAGAAAAGAGAAGAAGCGTCAGTTTAGAAAGCTTTGGATCGCTCGTATCAACGCTGCAGCTAGAATGAACGGACTTTCATATTCTAAGTTTATGTATGGTCTTAAGCTTGCTGAGGTTGATATCAACCGTAAGATGCTTGCTGAGCTCGCTGTTAATGATGCAGAAGGATTTGCAGCACTTGCAGAAGTAGCTAAGAGCAAATTAGCATAATTTTATTAATGATTATTAAATGGCGCTTTATATAGCGCCATTTTTTATTGCATCCATTTGTAGTAGTTGGTAATAATTTATTATAATGAATAGCGTTTTGAATTAGTGTTTTGTTGAAATTATAAGCGGATTACATTATAATTATGCTATGTGTTATAAAAACTAGTTATTGAAAGGATGGGAGTTAATTATGGCATTTTTTGATAAGGTAGGTGCTTCTATTTCTAAGATGGGTAGTGATGTATCATCTAAGACAAAGAGCATGGTTGAGGTTACTAATATTAATGGTCAGCTTAAGAGCAGTGAGGCTCAGCTTAAGGATATTTTCACAGAGCTTGGTAAGGCTTATTTCGAAGCTAATAAGGGCAAGGAAGTTGATGAAAACTTAAAGCAGTATTTTGATCAGGTTTCTGAGGCTGAGGAGGCTATTGCACACCTTAAGAGCCTTCTTCATAAAGCAAAGGGCACAGTTGAGTGTACTAATTGTCACGCAGAGATGCCTGTAGGTACAGTATTCTGTTCTTCATGTGGCGCTAAGATTGGTGCTCCAGAAGCAGCTGAAGAAGCTGATGCTGAGAAGGTTGTATGTCCTAAGTGCCATGCTGAGATTAAGGCCGGCGTTGCTTTCTGTGCTAGCTGCGGAACAAAGCTGAACTAGGCTTAATTGGAGGCATATTTTGGAAAAGAAAATGCTAAATGCAATGCTGCTCACATTCAATGTGGTATTAGCATTTGCCATAGTAATACTTATTGCAATGATTATAAAACGTGGGCCTAAGCCTATGGAAGAGTATCAGCAGACAGAGAATCAGTCGATAGCTGAGCAGATAGCTGCTAGTCAGGAAGAGGATTCAGTAGTGGAAGATATTCCTGAGGATACATCGGAAAGTACGCTTGTATGTGTTCCAACATCATCGAGTGGTGTTAACGTTAGAACAGGTCCTAGTACTGATTATCAGCGTATAGGATCGGCTTATATGGAGAATAGTTATGAGATAATAGCAATTCTTGATAATGGCTGGACAAAGATTAATTATGATGGTCAGACAGGTTATATAAGCAGTGAATATGTTACTTATCAGATAAGAACTGTTTATAACGGTGCAGAAGATACAGCAAGCTTTATAGATGCCTCAGAGGAGGAGATTAGTCCATATCGTAGGGCTGATGACAATGCTCCAGCACCACCAGTAATAGAGGAAACAACAGGTGATAATGGCGCTGGTCAAGGCGAAACTACTGAAGAGGCAGTTAATAATATTATTAATGAAATGAACAATTCAGAAGATTTCTAATGATAGTTCAATCATTAATGAATAGGATCTGACAATAATGTGTAAATAAAAAATCTTGATTAACATTTGTTAATCAAGATTTTTTTATTGTGTATATTCAAATTAATCGCTTTACTTTAATATCCTTCAATATCGAAGTACTGACCGGTTAAAGCCTGGATATCATGCTGCTGCTGCTCGAGCACTCCCTTATAGCCTGGCGTAGCAAAGAATGCAGCGTTGTGAGGACACATATTTGTAAGAAGTGCAGTTGATACAATATTACCTTCGCCATCCTTAACTGTAGAACCTTTCGCTACTACAGGGTCTTCAATGATTGGAAGCTCAAGTACACCTTCTGATTTGAATGGACAACTTTCTTCAGCTCTAAGATTAGAAGCAACACATACAGGTCCTATATAGTGAACGGAACAAGTCTCGGTTGGTACAGTTCCTTCGGCAAAGTATTCTGTACGAAGAGTGGCGTCACACAGACCAGGAACAGGAAGCATTCCTGATTTGCTACAAATGGTGGCTGTTGTAATGCCAGCAGGGCGATTATAATCACGCCATTCAAGTCCCTGATGCACTTCACTCATTACAAGCTTCCATACATGCTTAACTACGTTCTTTTCATCCTGAGTCATAGTTACGTTGTTGTCATATCCTACCCAAGTACTACATGTGTAGTATGGAGTATACCCAGCAAACCATACATCGTAGTTATCAGAGGTTGTACCAGTCTTACCAACGATAGGCTGAGTGCCGAAGTTAACCATAGTACCTGTACCTTTAGTCACAACGTCACGCATAGCATCAGTCATTAGGAATGCAGATGTTTCTTTAAGTACTCTGTGAGTATCCTGCTCAGCAACTTTATCTATAAGTACGTTGCCATCGTGATCAACTATCTTGGTATATAGTATTGGCTCTTTATATACACCGCTATTAGCAATAGTAGCATAAGCTGCTGTAAGCTCGAGGTTAGTAACTCCATCAGTTACGCCGCCTAGTGAAAGAGCCTGAGTTATATCACTTGTAATCATACCATTAGGCTCAACACGTCTATTGATCAGGGTTGAGAATCCAAAGTTCTGGCAATATTGGAAGCCGAGCTGAGGAGTAATCTTAGTGATAGTCTTAACTGCAATAATATTAAGTGACTGCTCAACACCATATCTTATAGAACATACACCCTTGTAACTATTAGCGCCGTACCAGTTTTTGATTGGACGGCCGTTAGCATAGTTATATGGAGCATCATTAAAGGCTGTCGCCAAAGTGAGACCGCCACCATCAATGGCTGGTGCGAATGCTGCGAGAACCTTGAAGCAGGAACCAGGCTGTCTTGTGGTATTGGTTGCTCTGTTAAGAGAACGGCTGGTTTCCTTGACACCACGGCCACCAACAAGAGCGAGTACATAACCGGTGCTCTGATCCATGATACTAAGCGATATCTGTGGCTGAGGTGTAAGAACTATATTCTCAGCAGCTATTTCATCGCCTTCTTTCATAATGCTTTCCTGATACTGTGCAATAGCGGCATAGGCATCATCGTGAGAGTTATATAGTAAGTTAAAGTCATTATTAAACTGTTTGTAATAGGCTTTGTACATTTCTGTACTGAAGTTGGCCATTGAGCCATCAGCCTTCTTGACCGATAACTGATAACTAAGAAGCCACTTTACATTGGCTGGATAGTTATCCTCGTTCTGGATAACGCTGTCAGCAATTGACTGAATCTGAGGATCCTGAGTAGTAAAGATACTAAGACCGCCACTATAGAGCATATCGTATGCTTTAGTCTTAGCCTGAGCATCAGATAGACCTTCGGCAATATATTTATTAGTAAGATCTTCGATGGCTTCTTCGATTACTTCGTCGACGAAATATGTATATACCTGAGATGAAGCTACTTCAGTATTAATAGTCTGGATACGCGAGTATACATCGTCTGCAAGGGCTTCGTTATACTCGGCCTCGGTTATGTATCCCTGGTCCCTCATTTCACGAAGACATTTGTCGCGTCGCTCTTTATTTTTCTCAGGATGAGATATTGGATTGAGAGCGGATGGGTTCTGAGTAATAGAAGCTATGACGCTGCATTCTGATAAATTCAGTTCATATACAGGCTTATTAAAGTAACGAAGGGATGCGGCCTGTACGCCAAGAGTATTCTGTCCAAGGTTGATTGTGTTCATATATAGTTCAAGGATTTTTTCCTTGGACATAGTCTTTTCAAGCTCCATGGCAAGATACTGTTCCTGGATTTTACGACGTATCTTTTCCATATTACTTTCCTGACGGTTCTGCCACTTGTCAAAAACATTGTTCTTAATAAGCTGCTGTGTTATTGTACTGGCACCCTGTGAAAGATCTCTTGTTGAAACTGCGGTATAGCCTGCACGCATGATACCTTTTATATCAATACCGTTATGCTCGTAGAAACGACAGTCTTCAAGGGCGACAAATGCATTGCACATGTTCTTTGGAATCTTATCGATTCCCACGTATGTACGGTTAGAGTTGGCTGCTACCAGCTTGGTCATAGCATGACCTTCATTATCATAAACAGTTGTAGCATAACCAGTAGGAGTAACATCGACAGCTGAAATATCAGGAGCTGAAGCAAGTATACCCTTGAACATACCGATGCCCATACAGCAGCCTAGTACACCGGCTGCAACCACGCATATTAAGAAAGCTTTTACAAATGTAAGAGTAAGCATCTTACGAAGCTTGGTTCCTTTAGAATTAAGTGCTCGCTGCTTAGCAAGCACCGCATTACGACTGTAATTCATTTTGTTCACGCCTTTCATAACAATGAGAGATAATCCTCATTATTTTAATCTAGTATACAATCTATAGTTGTTAATAATTTTTAAAACACAATATAAACGATATGACTACGTACTCATAGTCCATAATATTATACATCAATTAGTATAAAAAGTAAAAATATAGAAATGCATATTAATATGAAGCAAATAACTGTATTTATGGTGATTGAGTACAAAACTGAATGGATAAATAATGGGTGTAATTAGGTATCAACTGTGTTATGATGTTGGTATGTGTGATGTTAAAATAGTGATAGAAGGCGCCGTAGGCGAAATCATTGAAAAGAAATCAAGGTTTATTGCAACAATACGACCTGTCAATGATGAAAGTGAAGCGGTGGCTTTTATCGAAGAAATGAAGAAAAAATACTGGGATGCAAGACACAATTGTAGTGCGTTTGTTATAGGTGAGCATAATGAGCTTACGAGGTGCAGTGATGATGGTGAGCCGTCTGGTACTGCTGGAAGGCCTATGCTTGAGGTGCTTCTTGGAGCTGAGGTTCATAATGTTGCAGTTGTAGTAACAAGATATTTTGGTGGTGTGCTACTTGGAACTGGAGGCCTGGTTAGAGCTTATCAGGCTGCTGTGAAGGAAGGACTGGCCGCGGCTAGGATAGCAGTTCAGCGTAAAGGTATGATATATGCACTTACTATGGACTATAACGAGTGGGGCCGAGTGCAGAGCTACCTGGCAGGAAATGCTTATAATATAGAAGGTACTGATTATTCCGATAAAGTTTTTTCAAAGGTGATAATTCCTATCACCGATAAGGAACAGGCATACAAGCAACTAATTGAGCTGACTAATGGAAAGATTAGGATAGATGAGATTGGTGAGTGCCAATATTTGTCTGAGTAATCTATATTAATATAAAAAGGAGGTACTACTGTGGACGAAGAATTAAAGGAACAGTTTGAAGATTTAAAGGATCTACTTGAAACAAAACAGTATACTAGCCTTAGACAAGAGCTGGAAGAATTAAACGTAGCCGATATAGCTGGATTCCTGGAAGAACTCGAGGAAGAACAGCTTATCAAGGTATTTAGAATATTACCTAAAGATACTGCAGCGGATGCATTTTCATATCTTGAAATCGATACGCAGCAGTCAATCATTACAAGGCTTTCCGATAAGGAAGCAGCCAACATCGTCAATAACCTGATGGCCGATGATGCTACTGACCTTCTTGAAGAGATGCCTGCCAATATAGTTAAAAGAATTTTGGCCAATGCCAATGCGGAAACAAGAGAGGATATTAATCATCTTTTAAGATATCCTGAGGATAGTGCTGGTAGTGTCATGACCGTGGAGTATGTGGATCTCCGCGATGATATTACAGTTTCTGAGGCGATAGAGCGTATCAAGAAGATTGGTATCGATTCAGAAACTATCAATATCTGTTACGTACTTGATAGTAAAAGAACTTTGCTTGGTACAGTAGCGCTACGATATCTTCTTTTGTCAGAGCCTGATGAGATAATCGGCGAGATAATGCATGAGAATGTAGTATCTATTCATACTCTTATGGATCAGGAAGAGGTTGCGCGAACCTTCCAAAAGTACGACTTTACTTCGATGCCTGTCGTTGACAATGAGAACCGACTTGTCGGTATCATTACAGTCGATGACGTTGTGGATATCATGGAAGAAGAGGCTACCGAGGATATTGAAAAGATGGCGGCTATTATCCCATCTGAAAAGCCTTATATGAAGACGGGAGTTGTCTCGATATGGTTAAAGCGTATGCCGTGGTTACTGTTACTCATGATATCAGCAACATTTACTGGAAGCATAATTTCTGGTTTTGAGGAAGCGCTCAGCAGATGCGCAATATTAGTTGCATATATACCGATGCTGATGGACACAGGTGGAAATGCTGGTGGACAGGCATCAGTTACTATTATCCGTGGTCTTTCGCTTAATGAGATAGAGTTTATAGATATAGCAAAAGTAATGTGGAAGGAAATACGAGTTGCAGCGCTTTGCGGATTGTCACTAGCAGCGGCTAATTTTGTGAAACTGCTAGTTTTCGACAAGGTCTCAATTGCTGTTGCGCTTACTGTATGTCTCACTTTATTATTGGCAGTTCTTATTGCCAAGATGGTAGGATGTACACTTCCAATGTTTGCAAAAAAACTTGGTTTTGACCCGGCTGTTATGGCTAGTCCATTTATCACTACAATTGTTGATGCATTATCATTATTGGTTTATTTTGCTATAGCAACAAGAATCTTAGGATTGTAGTTTTTCGAAGCGAGAACCAAGTAAAACATAATAACAGTGTTTGTTAATACGAAATTAAAAATAGGGGAATAGAAATGAGTTCAATAATTATACAGGAAGAAACAACTAAGGATCCAATTAGTCTTATTGGTAGAGAAGCAGGTGTATGTTGGGGTGGCAATATTACAGATGCGGAGAAGAATTATAAGCGAGGTATTGACTGTTTAACATCAGGTCATGGAAGGACCTGGGAATATCCACAGGTATTTATGATTCTTGATGGATATTCGGCAAGAGTTATTCGCGAGTTTTATACTCATATTGCAGGTGGACCAACAAGACTTCAGGCATCAACAAGATATATCAACTATCAGAAGGGATTTCCTTATGTTACAGCGCCAATTATTAAAGGCAATGCTGAAGCTGAAAAGATATATGATGATGCAATGAATAATATATTAGTTGCTATGCAAAAGCTCGAGAGCCTTGGACTTCCAAGAGAGGATATAGGTATGCTTCTTCCACTCGGTATGGAAACTAAGGTTGTGGTTCGTACTAATCTTCGAAATCTCATTGATATGAGTCATCAGAGAATGTGCACCAGAGCGTACTGGGAGTACAGAAAACTAATGAAAGATATGATAGAAGCACTTAGCAATTATTCAGATGAATGGAAGTATCTTGCTGAGAAGTATTTCCTTCCTAAGTGCGAGGTGGCAGGTTTCTGCACCGAGGCAAAATGCTGTGGAAGAAAGCCACGAAAGGTAGAAGAATAATGAACTTAATTGTATGCGCAGATAGAAACTGGGCAATAGGTAATAATAATAAACTGCTTGTTAGCATACCGAAGGATATGAAAAGCTTTCGTGAGATGACTACTGGTAAGGTGATAGTCCTTGGAAGGAAAACTCTTGCAACATTTCCAGGTGGTCGTCCGCTTGATAGCAGAACAAATATTATTATGTCCAGGGATAAGAATTATACAGTTGCAGGAGCAGTTGTGGTTCATAGCACCGAAGAGCTTCTTAAGGAACTTGAGAAGTATGATTCCAGAGACGTGTATGTATGTGGTGGCGAGAGTGTATATAAGGAACTACTTCCTTACTGTGACACTGCCCACGTAACACGCGTGGATCATAGCTACGCAGCTGATACATATTTTCCCGATCTTGATAAAAGCGATGAGTGGGAAATAGCAGTCGAAAGTGATGAAGAGGTGTATTTCGATGTGACATATACTTTTGTGAAGTATGTGAGAAAATAAAAAAACTGGCAGGGCTGCCAGTTTTTTTATTGGATAACAACACGGTTACGTCCGCTTGTTTTAGCCTTATAAAGCTTTTCGTCCGCTCTGTTGATAGTTGCTTCAACACCAAGTCTACTGTTAAATTCTTCTAGTCCGTAAGACATTGAGAGATTAAATACATTATCGCGGAACTGGAATGGTGTTATTTCGATTCTATGTCTTAGTGCATCTAGGTGTAAGTAAGCAGCATTGAGATCCATATTCTCAAAGCAGAAGAGGAATTCTTCACCGCCCCATCTAGCAACATGTCCTTTACCTTTCATATGCTCATCAAACATCTTGGCAAGAGTAGATAATACATAGTCGCCAACTTCGTGACCGTAAGTATCGTTAACTTTTTTGAAGAAATCTACGTCGCCAATGGCAAGAGTAAATGTCTTTCTTCCTCTTGCATCCTTATTATACTCATAAACAAGAGAGGATAAGTAATCATTCATATGTCTACGATTGGACAAGCCAGTCAGTGTATCGATATTGGCCATTTGCTCAAGGTTGTCGTTAATCTTACGAAGTTTGTCCTCGGCCTGGTTGAATTTGGTACAAAAGCTGTATGCAACCGTTCCAACTAATCCAGTAAGGATAACAATGTTCATATCTCTAACTAATACTGTTGGAAGACCATCCGATAAACCAGGAGCTCCAAGCGCATCACATATCTGAGAGAAAAACATATTATAAATACATATGGCAGTTGCGTAGAAACGCTTTAACATCATGTTCTCGGTTTTGTTGAAATAGACAAACAATATATTCAGGAAGGTTAATACATGAAAGTCCAGTGAATATCCAACATTGAACGACAGTGCCGATGAGAATATTAGTATTACAGCATTTAGGATTACAAGTCCAATAAACGTTCGGTTCTCATAGGTGCATATAAAAGCGGCGATAAGCATACCAATAGCAGCTATGAGCATGATACCCATTATATATTTTTGGAAAAAAGCTATTGCGATTCCTACTATTAAATAATAGAGAGAAAGGAGGATACATGTAATACGTATAAGTACTGCAAGATCCTTGGTTTCTGTCTTGGACTGAACGTCCATAAGTAGAAAGTTGATAGCGTTTTGAAAAATCTTTTTCATTGCTATTCCTTAATTTAACCAATTTTTCTAAATGATATTATATCATTCTTAATACGTATACCTCAAACAAAAAAGATTCGCAAAAGTGCCTAAAATAGACAGGGGATTTTCTTGCACATTAACCAAAGGGGTGCTATACTATGTGTTTGGTAAAATGCGTATATAAATAATGAGATAATTAGTGAATTACTAGTAACTAATTGAAATGAGGCAATTATGAAGCAAAAGAGAGAAGACGTACGTAACATAGCAATTATCGCTCACGTAGATCATGGTAAAACTACACTTGTAGATGAATTACTTAAACAGAGCGGCGTATTTAGAGAGAATCAGGAAGTGGCTGAAAGAGTCATGGATAGCAATGATATTGAGCGTGAGCGTGGTATCACTATCCTTGCCAAGAATACAGCTGTTTTTTATAAAGACACTAAGATTAATATTATCGATACACCAGGACATGCTGATTTTGGTGGCGAGGTTGAGCGTGTACTTAAGATGGTTGACGGCGTAATCCTCGTGGTTGATGCATTTGAAGGTGCGATGCCACAGACACGTTTTGTAACACAGAAGGCCCTTGAGCTTGGATTAAAGGTTATTGTATGTATCAACAAGATTGATAGACCAGAGGCTAGAGCAGCTGAGGTTATAGATGAAGTATTAGAGTTATTTATGGATCTTGATGCTGATGATGAGCAGCTTGACTGTCCATTTGTATTTGCTTCAGCTAAGAATGGTTATGCATCACTTAGCCTCGATGAGCAGGGCGAGAATATGCTTCCACTTTTTGAAACAATTCTTGACTATGTACCAGCTCCAGAGGGAGACCCAGAAGCAGGTACACAGGTACTTATCAGTACTATTGATTACAATGAGTACGTAGGTCGTATTGGTTGCGGTAAGGTTGATAATGGTGAGATTAAGGTTAACCAGGAAGTTGTAATAGTTAATGCTCATGAACCAGAGAAAACCAAGAAGGTAAAGGTAAGCCGTCTGTATGAATATGACGGACTTAATAAGGTAGAGGTTCAGAGTGCCGGTATAGGTTCTATCGTAGCTATCTCGGGTATAGCCGATATTCATATAGGAGATACACTTTGTTCTCCAGAGAATATAGCGCCTATTCCATTCCAGAAGATTTCAGAGCCTACTATAGCTATGAACTTTATAGTAAATGATTCTCCATTTGCAGGTACAGAAGGTAAGTTTGTAACTAGTAGACATCTTAGAGAGAGATTATTCCGTGAGCTTAATACGGATGTATCTCTTAGAGTAGAAGAAACAGAGAATACAGAGAGCTTTAAGGTATCGGGGCGTGGAGAACTTCACCTTTCAGTGTTAATAGAAAATATGCGTCGTGAAGGATATGAGTTTGCGGTATCCAAGGCGGAGGTTCTTTATCACTTCGATGAGAATGGCAAGAAGCTTGAACCTATGGAAAAGGCATATATTGATGTTCCAGAAGAATTCTCAGGTTCTATCATTGAGACACTTAGTATGAGAAAGGGAGAACTTCTTAACATGGGTATGGCTCAGGGTGGCTATACAAGACTTGAGTTCTCTATACCATCTCGTGGACTTATCGGTTATAGAGGAGACTTTATGACTGCTACCAAGGGTAATGGTATTATGAATACTATTTTCGATGGATATGCACCATTTAAGGGTGAGATATCATATCGTAAGCAGGGATCACTTATTGCATTTGAGTCAGGTGAGTC
>DCHQ01000098.1:0-327 GCA_002314855.1 Lachnospiraceae bacterium UBA1748 | reverse complement strand
CAGGAGGATATCGAGCTTAATGTATGTAAGACAAAACACCTTACAAACACAAGATCTTCTGGTTCAGATGATGCGCTTCATCTTGTACCACCTAAGGTAATGAGCCTTGAGCAGAGTCTTGAGTTCATTGGAACGGATGAGCTCCTTGAGATTACTCCTAAGAACCTTCGTATTAGAAAGAAGATTCTCGATAGTACACTTAGAAAGCGTGCAGCAATTAGTGCAGCAGCTAAGAAGTGATAGCAGAAGATGCCAAAAGTTATTTGTTTTAGGGTATATGTATATATTAGTGGTATAAATACTTAACAAATATTTGACATTAAAAAT
>DCHQ01000024.1:8213-20878 GCA_002314855.1 Lachnospiraceae bacterium UBA1748 | reverse complement strand
AGGGGAGAATCAGGTATGGGATATTTGAAATTAGACACATCAAGTGAAAATAAAAATATTAAGATATTGGAATTTATACACATTGTGATACTTGTTCTATATTGCTTGCTATTAGATGCATTTGTTGTATATACAGCAGCAAGAGATTTTTTAATTCAAGATAAAATAGATTGGGATAGATTTGGCGGCGGCAATGGAGAAGGTATTCCAAGTTTCTATATTTATCGTGGTGACCAAGGTTTTTGTGAATTGTTAATATCCGTTGGTTTTGTAGTTTTATTTGCGATACTAATTAATTATAAGCTTGCACGAAAAATGAATAATATTATTAGGTTTTATTCACCGATAGGTATTTGTTTTTTGAATACAGTGTTATTTATTATATTCGAAAAATGTACAGGTCGTTTATGGCCGGGGTTCTTTGGATATATAAGGACAGCCCCAGCAACCAGGCTTAGCTTCGCCCCAATATATCCTAACAATACTAATTTTATGGTCGATTTTGTGAATAAAAATATTTTGTTTTTGGTCATAATAGTTATTTCACTGATTATCGATAAAAAAAGGAGATCTAGTAAATGAAAAACATACTCAAAAAAAGGGTTATAGCAGCTATGCTTATGACTGGATGCTTAATGCTTTGCGCTTGCACAAAAAACGAAAATGTTCCGTCTTCGGAAACTGAACCTGAGCTGGTGGAAGTGGTTAGTGAAAACAATACAGAGACTGTGGAACAGGCACCAGTGGTTAGTGAAAACAATACAGAGACTGTGGAACAGACACCAGAGGAGGACGATATTGTTGATTCAACAAATAATGATAAAGTCGATTTTGATGCGATATTTATGGAGGCTCCGGTTATAGAACTTAACGAAGCGGATTTTGAGGTGGAGTATGAATCTTTTACAATTTCGCCAAGCAGTACATATCAAAACATCGTTGAAAACATGGGATATCCATTAAATTATGAGGATAATAATGAAGGATATATTTCGAATTATGATGGATACAGATGGAATATGACGTATCCCGAAGAAGCTAAGATGGATTATCAGGTAAAATTAGTGTTTGTTTCTGAAGATAATCGAAGAGACAATCCCTATATTGATTTTTACGGTGTTAATAAGACGGTGCGTGATGTTCAAGTGGGTGATAGCGTCGAAGCGGTTGCCGAGAAATATGGTAAGCCAGACAGAATAGAATCATGGGCATCTAACAAAGCAATCACATTAATAACATATAAGGGCGATAACGCCATGCTTAATTTTTATATAAAAAATGAAAGTGGAAATGTATGGCAGATTTCGGTTGAGGTTTTGCAGGACAAAGATTTGCTGGATTGGTATCTTGATGATTTTTGCGATGAACTTCAGGATGAATTGTTTTACGGACAATATGTTAGAAAATGCTATACCGATCTTGACGGTGATGGATTGACTGAAAAAATTGTTGTTGAAACCAACGGGATGGCATGCTTTAGCGATTATGTAATTTATGAATTGAATGAAGATAAATCAGGAGTTATCAAATGGGATATAAAATCTGCCGAAGATGAATACGGTAATATTATTATTCCAGATTGGATTGATCCATGCGGTTACGAACTGGTGTCTGATTTGAAGTTTGCATATGACGAAAAAACAGGTATATATAATTACCTTACTTGTGACTGGTATTATGAGCAGGGCCAGGAAATTAAAACTTTTGTCTTACTTCAGATAAAGGATAATGTTTTGGAAGCAAAAATTGTTGATGAAGACTACAACATTGGCGAAAGTGAAGCAAGAACGTTTTTACGTTGGGAAGAACTTTATAATTTTTCGGACACCTCAAAGGATCATAAAATTAAAAATAAAAATAAAGGATAGTGTTATACTATAGATATCTTTTCTTTTGATGATATATGTAGTGAAATAGAAAAGATACTGACAAGTGAGGAATAAGACTATGATATCAATATTAACTAGTTCGACAGGATATTTCAAAAAGAGTGAAAATGGGCAAAGAATTCCAGATAAGTTTTATTGGTATAATGGGTTCCTTGATAAATTACATAATGTATGGGTGCAGGATTCAAAGGTTTTAATCATAGCTGCATCGCCAGAAGATTATGATAAAAATGATGACGTATGCCAGTTATATAAGCAGGTTTTTGAACTAAGCGGACTAAGTACTGTATCTGTAGATATGTGCGATGCCAGAAATACAGAAATGGTTAATAGGCTAAATGAGATAGATGTAATCCTATTATCAGGAGGACATGTGCCTACTCAGAATACCTTTTTTAAGTCAATCGGATTAAAAGAAAAACTGGAATCGTTTGATGGTTTACTCATTGCATGGAGTGCTGGTTCGATGAATTGTGCCAAGACAGTCTACGCAGGACCAGAACTAGATGGGGAAGCACTAGATCCTAATTATGAACGCTGGATTTCGGGACTCGGCCTTACCAATATTAATATCTTTCCACATTTTCAAAACCTTAAGGATGAGTGGCTAGATGGTATGAGGGTGATTGAGGACATCACATTTGCAGATAGTTTTAAGCATGAAATCATTGCGATGAACGATGGAACATATATTGTGATTGAAGATGGCAAGGAGACATTATTTGGTGAAGCGTATAGTATAAAGGATGGGGCAATGAGTCAGATTTGTGAGAACGGAATGTCAATAGAATTGAATTAACGTGTGAAGCTGGAGTTCGACGAGGAATAAAAAATGACTAAGAAACATGTTATGGTTGAGCCATATAATATAATCTGGAAACAGGATTTTCAAAATATTAAAGCAGAAATTGAAGATGCACTCGGCGATTTAGCTCTCAGCATTGAACATGTAGGAAGCACTTCTGTAGAGGGATTATCCGCTAAACCGATAATAGATATTGATGTAGTAATTGAAGATAGGCTGATTTTAGATGATGTGATTCTGGCATTAAAAAAGATTGGATATACCCATGAAGGAGATCAAGGGATAGAAGGACGAGAGGCCTTTAAGTATCAGGGAAAAGAGCATCTTAGAAAGCACCATTTGTACGTATGTGCCAAGGATGCGTCTGAGCTTAGAAGACATATTGGATTTAGAGATTATCTAAGGAATCATCCAGAGGCCGTAGCTGAGTATAGCAGAGTAAAAACAGAAGGGGCCATAAAATATCCATATGATATAGATGGATATATTGCATATAAATCTGATTTTATTGAACAGATTTATGAGATAATTGGAACCTAGGGGACGGGGTTAGAGTATCAAAAAAATGATACATAATCCCCGTCCCTATAGTTCACTATCATACCAATCAGAATTGCAAATACAGGAGCACCGACTACTTCTAAAGAGATATTTCCTATCTTTAGATTTCCAAGAAAAGTTGCTATACCTGCAATTAAGGCACAGACAACTATTCCAGGAATTGATTTAACTGTTAGTTTCATAATTTCTCCTCCGTGTCAATTTCGATTATTGTCTGTTTGTCATTGACAACGAATAATTATAACGCAGCGTCAAAGTAAAATAAATGTAGTATTAGTCAAACATGACGAAGGAGAAGCTATCTACTTTATCCACATTGCCTATATAACTTATATAGAAGCGAGATATTTGTCTGTCACGTATTTAAGCTCATCATCACTTATCATAGTGATGCGGCCATCTTCATACTGCTCCATTACCCATGCATAAATCGACTGTATCATATCAGAATTCTTATCTACAGGATCAAGCTTCTTTGATTTAAGATAATTATTTACCCAGTATCCAACACCAGCTACACCTGAAGTATTTGTTATAGATACCTTAGGTGGTCTGTTTAGTAGAGTGTCTGTATCAAAGATATTGTAGATTTCGTGATTCTTGAGAAGTCCATCTGCATGAATACCTGCTCTTGTAAGGTTGAAGTTCTCACCAACAAAAGGGGTCATAGGTGGAATATCATATCCTGTCTTGTTCTGTATATATTCTGCGATTTCTGTGATGACAGTTGTATCCATACCGTTGAGATGACCACGGATAGATGCATATTCGAATACCATGGCTTCGAGAGGAACATTACCAGTACGCTCTCCGATACCAAGGAGTGAGCAGTTTACAGCACTTGCTCCGTACATCCATGCAGTAGTTGCATTTACCACTCCCTTATAGAAGTCATTGTGGCCGTGCCACTCAAGCATATCAGATGGTACACCAGAGTAGTGTTGGAGTCCATAGATGATACCTGAAACAGAACGAGGAAGAGAAGCACCAGGATATGGTACGCCAAATCCCATAGTATCGCATGCTCTTATCTTGATAGGTATACCACTTTCTTTTGATAATTCCATGAGCTTGTTGGCGAATGGTACTACAAAGCCATAGAAATCAGCTCGTGTGATGTCTTCAAAATGACATCTAGGTTTAAGGCCAGCCTCGATACAGTCAGATACTATGCCTAGATACTTATCCATTGCCTGTGATCTAGTGAGTCCCATCTTATGGAAGATGTGATAATCAGAGCAGCTGACTAGTATACCAGTCTCTTTTACTCCTATGGATTTGACGAGCTCGAAATCTTTCTTTGATGCTCTGATCCATGTTGTTATCTCAGGAAATTTGTATCCCAGACTCATACATTCTTCAAGAGCTTTACGGTCTTTCTCGGAATATACAAAGAACTCAGTCTGTCTTATCATTCCGTTAGGTCCGCCTAGTTTGTTTAGAAGCTTATATATATGGACCATCTGCTCAGTAGTATATGGAGCTCTGGACTGCTGACCGTCTCTGAAGGTTGTATCGGTGATAAAGATATCTTCAGGCATCTTTTCTGGTACACTTCTGTAGTTGAATGCAATCTTTGGAGTCTCTGTATATGGGAACATCTCCCTAAATAGTTCTGGGCTGTCAACATCCTGTAATCTGTATGAATATGGATCCTGCTCCAGTTTGTATGTTGTATTACTGAGTAGTATATTCTGCATGTTGATATGGTACTTTCGTTTTCTTTTTTCAATTTTTTTATTTTTGTCGTTTGCTGTTTCACATTATAAGCATATGGTGTATTATATGTAAAATGAATAATTTTGATTAATATAATCGAAAAATCGAATGGTGGAGAATTTGAATTATGGATATAGAAAATCTTAGAACCTTTGTAATACTTGCTAATACCAAGAATTATACGCGTACAGCTGCCCAGTTATATGTGGCGCAGTCGACTATTACAAACAGGATAAATGAGCTTGAAAAAGAGCTTAGTGTCAATCTTTTTACCAGGACCAATAGAAGCGTTGAACTGACACCAAGTGGTGAGCAGTTCTTGGAATATTCAGAGAAAGTAATCAAGCTCACAGATGTATCGCTTTCGTCCATATCATCTCTTGGAAAATATAAATCCAATCTTCGAATAGGATGTGCTGACTCGATATATGAAGGACATTTGGCCAAGGTGCTCCTAAAGCATAATAAGAAGCATCCAGAGGATTCGCTCAAGATTACAATTGGTACATCTAATGGTCTGACACAGCAGATTCAGGACAATATTTTTGATGTGGTATTTTCTTATCTGCCACTTAATAAAGCATCGTATCATTGTGAGATATACAAATCGGATGAGACTATACTGGTGACAGATTATAGCAACACAAAATATAAGAGAGTTATAACCAGAGAGGAACTTACAAGAGAGAAGTATTTAATGTGTAACTATGGTCTTCAGGATGTGGGTCAGTTTATAAGAGGTTTGTTTCCAAGATATCATCAGTTTCCGTTAGAAATCGACGACTGTTCCAAGGTAGTACCATATCTGATAGGTGGTCAGAGTTACACATTCTTACCAAGAGATATGGCTGAGCCATATATCAAAGACAAGCAGCTTCGTGCAGTACGATTAAAGGATGTGGAGACACCAGCAATCAATAGCTACATCATATGTAAGAACAGCAGATGGGAAGCATGTGAAAAGATATTTATGTAGTAGCTTTTTTAGCAGAAATGTTTTCTGACTAATAAGGAATCGATACTCAAAATATCAAGTAAGTAATATCAAAAAATGCTATATTATAATCACGATATCGCCGAAAGGAGGAACGAACATGGAGAATGTTTTACTTATCACTAGTGCTCTTGAGTTTATAGAAAATAATCTTACAGAAGATATTAAGACAGAAGATATAGCTAGAGAACTCTACTGTTCAAAGTCCTCTGTAGAAAAGCTTTTCAGAATTGTAACCAATATGAGTATAAGGGATTATTATATCAGGAGGCGTATGAGCAAAGCCGCCAGAGATATGGTGAATTGCTCAGATGTATCACTGCTTGATCTTGCTATCAAGTATGGCTATGGGAGCAACGAAGCATTTACTAGAGCTTTCAAAAGCGTATGGAAAGTGTCTCCTTCTGAGTACAAGAAGAATCCCGTGAGATTTGAACTGTTTCCAGCACTTAAGCTGGAACCGGAACTTATGGAGGATAAGAACATGGATGACAGACGTAAGGTTGATATAAGTGAGTTGTATGATTATATTGAAGCAAGAAAAGAATGCTATCTCGTAGGTGTTGATATTAAGAGCCTAATTCCAATTAACCAAATATCGAGAGAGGCAGGAGATCTTGCTATAATAACAGCGCTTACCAGACTTGAACAGGCGACGCGTGAGGATGATATAGTTTTTCGAGTTGGTGGTGATGAGTTTGTAGCTCTTACGAGCAGTAAAGATAAAGCCTATGCAGATAAGATTGTGACAGAAGTTTTATCACATAATGGTGAATGTATTAAATATGGTGAAATGGAGATACCGCTTAATTTGTATGCAACCAGCTATAGATTTGTGGGTGAGCACATCAGATATTCTGAACTTTTTGCTCAGATACAGGGTAATATACAGATGAGTAAAATATAACGAGCGATGGAAAACTGGTAGAAGACGTAGCTTGTTTTATGAAGTAAATATTGTATTTTTCATATAAAGAATGTAATATGAAGTCATACAGACAATGGCGCCTTAAAAGGAGTCATTGTCTGTTTTTTTATCTCTGTTTTTTGTTTTTGGAGGAAGAAGATGAAGGATGGATTTGTAAAGGTAGCAGCTGTTACACCTGAGCTAAAGGTAGCTGATATTAAGTTTAATACCAGTAGGATTTGTTCATATATTGATGAGGCAGTGGCTGGAGGTAATAAAGTAATAGCATTTCCAGAGCTATGTATTACAGGATATACATGCCAGGATTTGTTTTTGCAGGACAGACTGATTGAAGGAGCTAGAAGTGCGCTGTCAGTTGTTGCTTCGCATACAGAGGAAATAGATGCACTCATAATAGTTGGATTGCCACTTGAGATTTTTGGAAAATTTTATAATGTTGCAGCGGTAATAAATAGAGGCAAAATCCTTGGTATAGTGCCTAAGACACATCTTCCTAATTACAATGAGTTTTATGAAGCAAGACACTTTAGATCAGGAGCAAATGTGCATACGACGACCATGATTGACAGTCATGAAGTGCCTGTGGATACTAGACTGATATTTTGCTGTGAAAGTATGCCGTCGCTACGAATTGCGATAGAACTTTGTGAAGATTTATGGGTACCAAATCCTCCAAGCGTCAGCCACTGTATGGCAGGTGCGACGCTTATCGCTAATTTATCTGCTTCAGATGAGATAACAGGCAAGAGTAAGTATAGGATGGAACTAGTATCAGGACAGTCAGCAAGACTGGTATGTGGCTATATATATGCTTCGGCTGGCAATACCGAATCATCTCAGGATGTAGTTTATTCAGGTCACAATATCATAGCTGAAAACGGTAATGTACTTGCTAGTTCTAAGCTGTTTTCTTCAGGAATAATATCGACAGAGATTGATATCAAAAAAATAGAAGCAGATAGAAGACGTATGACTACTTATTCTGCTGATGATACGGATTTATACAAGAAAGTTGAGTTTAAGTTAGGATTCACTGATACATCACTTTCGCGATTTGTATCTGCTCATCCATTTGTGCCATCAGCAAAAGCAGATAGAAATATACGTTGCGAGGAGATTCTTATGATTCAGGCCAATGGTCTACGTAAGAGGTTAGTACATATAGGATGTAAGAAAGTAGTAATAGGTATATCTGGAGGTCTTGATTCTACTCTGGCTCTTTTAGTTACAGTAAAGGCTTTTGATCTGCTTGGACTTGATCACAGTGGTATAGTGGCTGTCACTATGCCGGGCTTTGGTACAACTACGAGAACATATGGCAATTCAGTCAATTTGATAAAGAGTCTTGGTGCAACATTTAGAGAGATAAGTATAGTAAAAGCAGTGAATGTGCACTTTGAGGATATAGGACATGATGCTAATAATCATGATGTGACTTATGAGAATGGTCAGGCAAGAGAGCGTACGCAGATACTTATGGATGTTGCTAATCAGGTAGGCGGAATAGTGATTGGTACTGGTGATCTTTCAGAGCTTGCGCTTGGCTGGGCAACATACAATGGTGATCATATGTCTATGTATGCGGTGAACGTATCCGTGCCAAAGACTTTAGTTAGATATTTAGTTGGATATTATGCAGATACATGTGGAGATGATGGACTAGCGTCTGTATTAAATGATGTGCTTGATACTCCAGTATCTCCAGAACTTCTGCCACCGAAGGACGGGGTGATATCTCAGGTGACTGAGGACCTTGTAGGGCCGTATGAGCTTCATGATTTTTTTCTATATCACATGCTTAGAAATGGAAGCGCACCAGGCAAGATTTATAGGCTTGCCAGATATGCATTTGATAAAGAGTATTCCCCAGAAGTTATTCTTAAGTGGGAGAAGATATTTTATAAGAGATTTTTTGCTCAGCACTTTAAGAGGAGCTGTCTGCCGGATGGTCCAAAGGTTGGTACAGTGGCTGTATCTCCAAGAGGGGATCTTAGGATGCCGTCTGATGCATCTGCTGCAGTATGGCTTCAGGAACTTGATGATATTGGTTGAAGAATAAGAAAGGATATGATTACATGATAACCTGTGCAGACATTTTAAATTTACAATTGGACGGAGTTGAACTCATCGCAGGAAAAAATGGGCTTAATCGAAGTGTCTCATGGACTTATATGGTTCAGACACGTCCATATGAAGATCATATGAATCGTGGCAATTTTGCATTAATTGTAGTTGATTATCTGAGATTTGATTTCGAAGAAGTCCTAGTCAGTATGGTAGAACTAGATGGGCTAGGTATATCAGGGCTAGCTTTATCTGTTGTGAATGATAAAGAGGAGATTCCAAAGGCAGTAATTGAAAAAGCCAATGAGCTAGAACTTCCGTTATTTTATATAAGATGGAAAGGCGCTTCCTTCGTAGATATAGCACAGAGCATAGGAAATCTTATTACAGAAGACAAAATAAGAAACCAAAGAGAGAGTGATTATCTGTATAATCTTCTTTTTGGTTATGATATTAATGCTAAATTTATAGAGAAAATCTCTGGCCAGTTTGGTATAGATTTTTCGAGGGCATATCGTGTAGGAATCATAGTTGTTGATCGAAAGTATGGAATAAATCTGGAGCAGGATGAACATAACTATGAGTATTATACAAATCATCTAAGAAGTATGGTGTCCAGTATGGAGGGGCATCCTATGTTTATGGCATTTTTAAATAAATATGTACTTCTCTTTGAAGCAAGAGAAGATAAGGTCATAGAAAGGGAACTGGAGAGGCTATTACGAAAGCTTGATGATGAATCACCGTATGGGGATGCGATTAGAAGTACATGTATTTTAGGAAATAAATATTCAGATCCTAGAGACTATGGACAGAGTTATCAAGAGGCCAAGAGTCTCATAAAACGAAAGGACTATATACCTAATCCTAAGAATAAAAAAGTGCTAAGTGCCAGCGCTATGGGCATATATAAGTTTATGTTTAATAGGGGCAATAAGCAGGAGGTACTTAGATACTGTAATGATAAGCTAGGTAAATTAGAAGAGTATGATCATGCAAATGGGACATATTTAGAAGACACTTTAGTCGAGTATTATATGCATGGATTTAGTAACGTGAAAACTGCGGAAGCGCTTTATATTCATCGTAATTCATTGCAACATAGACTTGATAAAATAGAGGAATTGCTAGGTATAGATATTACTGATTATTCAGAATATTTAGATATCATTAATTGCATTCTGGTAAAGAAAATAATTTATATGTAAAAAAATACAAATGTGCAAAATGACCGTTATGACTGTGCAAAATGCAAGTTGTGCATATTGCCGCAGTGAATATAATGGGTTATAAGCAAAGGCGCTGATGAAACCGAAAAGGTTATCCTCAGCGCCTTTTGACTTATTCAAGCTTAGGAGGAGAAAGATTATGAGAAAGAGTAAATTATTAAGCTTAGTATTAGCAGGATGTATGGCGTTTGGAATGCTTACAGGATGTTCTGGTGGTACTGGAACAGGAGAGCCAGTCCAGGAGACTGTGACAGAGTCATCAACAGATACAGCATCAGACAAAGCAGTCCTTAAGGTTGGTATGGAATGTGCATATGCACCATTCAACTGGACTCAGGATTCTGCAACAACTCCAGATGGAAGTATAGCAGTTCCAATTTATGATTCCAACTATTACGCATATGGATATGATGTAGCAGTTGCACAGATGCTTGCAGATGAGATGGGGATGGATCTAGAGATTCATAAAGTAGAGTGGTCATCAATTGGTATCTCGATGGATGCAGGAGACTATGACTGTATTATTGCTGGTATGGGTAAGACAGCAGAAAGAGAGATGGCTTATTCATTTACAATACCTTATTACTTCAGAGATAACTGTATCGTAGTAAAGAAGGATGGCCCATATGCAGATGTTAAGGGATTATCAGAACTTAATGGTACAGGATGTAAGCTTACTACACAGCTTGGTACAGGTTGGATTCCACTTCTTGATCAGGTAGAAGGTGCTGAGACAGGTACAAACTATGAGACAACTTCAGAGTGCTTTATGGCTATCTCAAATGGTGTAGCAGATGTATGTATTGTTGACCTTCCAACAGCTCAGTCAGCACTTCTTACAAACGACGATCTTGCAATCATTGTTTTTGATGAAAGCGATTCTTTTGTTGGTGATGACGAGATGGTAAATGTATGTATCGCAACACGTAAAGATGATACAGAACTTAGAGATAAGATCCAGGGTGCAATGGATTCTATAGGATGGAATGATAAAGCAAAAATGGATGAACTTATGGAGAAGGCTATAAGTCAGCAGCCAGCAGCTAATTAATTGACTATTAAGTGAGCCAGAGTGCTCTAAATCAAGGAGGGATAAGTATGTTCCAAATAGAAAACCCGACAAATTCTTTCGAGTGGATGATATTTCTAACAAAGAAATATTTGAGCATGTTCCTTGAAGGTACCTGGCTCACACTTTATATTGCAGTAATAGGTACATTGTTAGGATTTGTATTAGGATATCTGATTGGTATTATTCAGGATATCAAGTTGAGTGAAGGAGATGGCGTAGTAAAGAAGCTTTTTATCAGACTGATAAAAATAATAACTTCAATATACGTAGAAGTCTTTAGAGATACTCCGATGATAGTTCAGGCTATGATCATTTATTACGGCATCAGACAGATAGGTGTTAATATATCGCCAGTATTTGCAGGTATTTTAGTAACAGTACTTAATACAGGAGCATATATGGCAGAGACCGTACGTGGTGGTATTGGGTCCATCGATTTAGGACAGCGAGAAGGTGCATGGGCTATGGGTATGTCGCCTATGAAGACCATGTTTTATATAGTACTTCCACAGGCGTTCAAAAATATTATTCCTGAGATGGCCAATACATTTTTAACTAATCTTAAGATGACATCAGTACTTAATGTTATCGCTGTACAAGAACTCTTTATGGCAGCTAAGACTGTAGGTGGTAACTACTATAAGTACTTTGAAGCATATCTTGTAATAGCAGTTATATACTTTGTACTCTGCTTTGTATTTAATAAGATATTTGGTCTTATTGAGAAGAAGATGAGTGGCACTAAAGACTATGCTCTTGCAGTAGAGTATATGGACAACCAATAGGAGGAAAGATTATGGGAGAATCAATTATATCAATTAAAAATCTCAGTAAATCCTTTGGGGATCATGAGGTGCTCAGAAAGATAGATATAGAAGTGGGTAAGGGAGAAGTTATCTGTATCGTCGGATCTTCTGGTTCTGGTAAGTCGACACTTCTTAGATGTATCAACAAGCTGGAGAGACAGACTGATGGCAAGATAATGTATCACGGCAAAGAAGTAAGAGATATTCAGAGAGAAATTAATGATTATAGATCAAAAGTTGGAATGGTATTTCAGTCGTTTAATCTGTTCAACAATATGACAGTTCTTGAGAATTGTATGCTATGTACTAGAAAGGTTCTTCATGTGTCTAAGGAAGAGGCTTTTGATAGAGCGATTACACATTTGAAAGAGGTTGGAATGGCTCCATATATTAATGCTAGACCTTCACAGTTATCAGGTGGACAAAAGCAGAGAGTTGCGATAGCAAGATCGCTTTGTATGAATCCTGAAGTACTATTATTCGATGAGCCAACTTCAGCTCTTGATCCTGAGATGGTAGGTGAAGTTTTGAATGTTATGAAGGAACTTGCAACAACCGGACTTACAATGATCATTGTTACTCATGAGATGGCTTTTGC